>JAZNAS010000066.1:0-1514 GCA_045586625.1 Treponema sp. | reverse complement strand
GGGGGAATTATGCAGCTTGATGTATACAACCCCATAATCCAGATGGTGCCGGGCGTATTCAATATTAATTAATTGAAGCTGTATGGAAAACTTTTCCTCCAATTGATTTAATCTGACATCCTGCTCCTCTGAGCATGAAGATATAAAACTCACCAGAAGCAATAACGTAAAGATTCGGAACATGATAAAATCCATTTAATACCAGAAGAAAAAGTTTAACTGAATCGGCGGAGCGTGGCTTTTCTTTTATGTCCTTTCCCCCGCCGCAAGGCAGAGTGCTGAGGTGGTCAGGATTCTGGGGATGGTGGGCATAACTAAGCGCGTATATGTCACCGGTTATTATATCAATTCCCGCCCCTCTGTTCAAGCGTGGCGGGTGTTTTGTTGCTCATTCCCTTGATTTTGCATTCTTTTTATTTCCGACCCAAAAAAGCAAAGCCGTTACCAATGAAAACATCAAGGCTGCCTGGGTTATTCCGAGCGGCAGGAGGTATTGTACAATAAAAATATTCTCTTCGGCTTTTTCCGGGGAATCGGCAGGGAAAATGACCTCCACCTTTTCTCCGACGTTCCAAAGAGGCTTTCCTGTATTACCTAATTGGCTTCGCACCATGTATTCCCCCCTTCCTGAGAGCGGAAAGAAAGCATGGCATATTTCATTGGTGCACCATTACTCCCTACTTCTAAGGCATCCGGTTCTACTGCTGTGACTACGGCCGGGGCTTTTTCCCATTCCATCAGCTTGGATGTCGTCTGATACCAGAAAAAAGCAGAAGCCAGAATCCACAGTATCGAAAAAGGTAAAAATAACCAACTTGCAATCTTCAGAGTCTGTTTAAACATAATTTAATCCGTTATAGCAATTTGTTACGGTGTCATGCTACCAGAATCCGGGAGGCTCTGCAAGCTGTTAGTGCGGAAAAGCGCAAAAACAGAGCTGCAAGGGGAGGATTCGCTCGAAGTGGAGCCCTTGGTTGCCGGGTGCGGGTCATGGTCTTGCGAGCCTGTCTGGGCGTATCAACGAGGTGCCTGAGTGGTGTTTTGTGCTCGCTGCTGACTATTCTAGCTCATCCCCCGCAATAAAAAAAATGGGAAGCGTTACCGGGGCTGTCACCACAAGACCTACCCCCAGCGCCGTATTGCCCAAGAGAGTCAAAGGCGCATCAACCGCAACGGCTGTGAGTATGCTTAGGGGGTAGCGCCAGTATTTTTCGGAAGTAGAATGGGCAGAATCCTCCAGCTTTTCTGTTTCTGAGTATATTTTCCTATGTTCCGGTACAACGTATGCCGCAACAGGCAGGAGTTGCGCTCCCGGTGGCGGGGACGTGAGATGTTGCGCCGGGTTTCTGCGGAATGTTACCGTCAGTGGCTCCTGAGCTTTTCGCTGTATAGCTGCTTTAACCAGCAGGGCAGATTCCTCATCTAAACGCAGGTAGGCTGGTTCCGCTTTCTCCAATATCGGATAATAGTTACGTTCGAAGACTGAACCGGGAGACTTCAGCGTGCCTTTTGCC
>JAZNAS010000065.1:0-1524 GCA_045586625.1 Treponema sp. | reverse complement strand
CACTTCCTCGAACAGATATTTCATCACGGCCTGCATGGCTTCCGGCATGATGCCATGACCCCACCAGGTTTTTCCAATACAGTAACCGATTTCCGCCATATCCACCCGATCATCGGAATTCACCACAGAAATGGAGCCGATGGGCTGTCCCAATTCTTTTAGAACAATGGCCCACTGGTAAAAATCTGATTTTTCATAACCATTCAGCCAGATTTTCAGAATGGAATGGGCATCATCGATGCATTGATAGGTAGGCCAACTCAAAAATTTGGTGACCTCCGGATCAGATGCCCAGTTGACATACATGGCCTGGGCGTCTTCTGCCCGGAAAGGCCGTAATATCAGGCGATCTGTTTCCAGTATTCGCGTTCCCAGATGTTTCATACCCTATCTCCTATGGGCAAAGGAGGGGCGATGCCCCTCCTGTTTTTTATTCTTCTTCGGTTTTGTGGAACACAGGTTCCTTGTCTTCCAGATAGGCTTTCATTGCCTTTTCTTCGTTTTCCAGTTCTTCCCTGGCTTCCTGGATGGCATTGATCTCATTTCTCAGACGGGCCATGCGATACATGGCGCTGCCCACAAACAAAATACCGAAAATAGAGAAAATCCAAATGTCGTCACTCCAGCTGGGGAAGAGCAGATAGCTGGACAGATGTCCCAGAATCATAATGACACCGAGAATGGTCTCCCACTTGGACTGTTTTTTATAAATTTGAATCTGCTCGGCCATACGGTCTTCCCGGGTGGTGTCGGACATGGTCCAACCACCGGCCAGGTTCAGATAAGGGATGTAACGCTCCAGCTGGAAGCCCACCAGTTCCTTGAAAAGCTTGGTATCACAGTCGATCTGCAGCACGCCTACTCTGCAGGTGTGGTCCATAACCTTCAGGTGTTTGCATTCCACGCCATCCTCATAGGTGATGACCTCATCCTCAGTCACCAGACACTTGAACTCGTGATCCTCCCCTTCAATGTCCAGAGCCCAGACGTATTCCTTGGGCAGATTGGGCTTGGGTGCTTCTTTTTTTCTGTTAAACATGATCTTTGCTCCTTCGTGATTGGGGTATTTATTCCTGAGCAGCTTCCCACTGCTCCATCAAGTCCATCAGCAGGCTTTCCGCCTCTTCTTTTTCTGCCAAAAGCCGTGTCAGTTCCTGGTAGTCCGCAGAAGCGGCCTCAATCTTGGGATCATACTCTGCCACGATTTTTTCCTGTTTTTCGATTTCCCGCTCCAGACGGCGCACCAGTTTGTCAGCTTCCTTGGTGCCGCCCTTGGGCTTTTCCTTCTTGGGCTTGGGTGCTGCAGTGATCACTGGCTTGGCAGCAGCTTCATGCTCCAAAATGGAGCGGTACTTGGCATAGCCGCACTGGAAATCCCGGACGGTACCGTCCTCCAGCAACCAGATTCGTTCGGCGAACTTCTCAATGAAGTAGCGGTCATGGCTGACGAAGAGCAACACGCCCTCGAATTCCTCAATGGCCGCCTCAATCCATTCTCTGGAAGCTATGTCCAGATGGTTGGTA
>JAZNAS010000064.1:0-18329 GCA_045586625.1 Treponema sp. | reverse complement strand
CACAACATGATTCTCCGCCACTTCTTTGCGAAGGACTGAGACTTCTCAAAGGTTGCCAAGGACGAGCTGCTGCGGGGAGAGCACTGGATGAACAGCTCTCCAAGAAGGCTTCATGGTGGAAAAACTCCCGCCATGATATTCACTTCTTGTTGTGGTTCCTGACAGAAAAGTGGGGATTTATTCTTTACAGGTTACAATGTCTGTCATGAATTCAGTTTTCTACTTGCAATTATCTGCTGATTATTATATCATAGCTCTGGTCGCCGGAATGGTGGAATAGGTAGACACAAGGGACTTAAAATCCCTCGGATGAATAATCCGTGCCGGTTCGATTCCGGTTTCCGGCAAGGCCGCATTACTTCTGAGTAATGCGGTTTTTTTATGCCTACTCTGGTCTTGGCTTTCCTTGGGCATAAAAAGGACTGATTATCCAGTCCCTCCTTGATTTTGCATTGTAGCTTTACCGAAAAAATCAATGTACCTGACTATACATTCCTGCAATTTCTTGACGCCAGTCGAATTTCTTGTCCTTTTCTTCCCATTCAATAATTCTTACAATACTAAAGTTCCTTGTATCCTGAGTATTTGGAAAATGTACTACGGCAAAACGCCCCTGACCAATGTAGGCTACCTGCTGATTTTCTTTCAGGGGCTCTCGGCTCCGTAAATCCTCCAAAACACAGTCAAAATGAACTGGAGCTCCTGTTCCTTTGTCTGCTAAAGCTGACACCAAGTCCTCAATAGGTTTGCCACATTTAGGGCAAATCACTTCTCGTTGCTTTAGTTCCTTGATAGATTCTAAGTCACGCTGCATATCCTCGTGAACATGCCGAGGTAATTTTGTTTCAGCTCGGTGATTCTGCTTTCCCTCATAATTTCGATTACCACCACGCCTTTCATTTTTTTTGCGGCCTTCATCTTGAGAATGACGACCGTTCCAATTACGCTTGTTATTTCTACGGTTATTTCCTGAACGCTCCATTTTATGTCCTTCCAGATGGCTTGTTTTCCACTAGCTTTCGGCTCAAAACAAGGGCAATACGCTGAATTGCGGCATCCATATATGATGGCTCATACACTTTGTCTTGCAGTTCACGCACCCTTGCTGCCCTAACGGCTTTCTTAGGATTTTCTTTAGTAGCGGACATTATGAATTCTCCGAAAAGGCATTTTCTATGTGATACAATGGGGGAAGCCCAGGCATATCAACAATTAGCACATCAAATCTTATGTAGCTGTTACTATATTGTCGATATTTATGCACAAAATATTTAGCCGTTTCGATAATTCTTTTCCGCTTGATTTTACCAAGAACCTGATCCAGCATGGCAAGACTGCCATGGGGAAGGGTTTTTACCTCCACAAACACAAGAAAAGGCTCCATATGGGCTATTATATCGATTTCCCCTGTTCTTGTCCTCCAATTTTGAAATAAAATTTGATACCCTAAGCCTTGTAAATAACTTGCAACGCGTTCCTCCCCTTCTTTGCCCCGCCGATAAGATTCAAAGCCACGGGACTGCATCTAAACCACAGACTCCAGCTCTGGAATATCATCCCCTTTAAATGCATCTGGATAAAGCTCCTCAGAGGAAAAGAGCAATTCATAGCCAGAGGTTACCACATGGGGGATATTCCACCGATACAGAGCATCAAGATGATGCTGTCGTATGGGATGATTGGTGGCCAGAAACATATTTACCCCATCGTCAAAGTATAGTGGTTCTGAGAATCGTGCTCCAAGCACCAGTTCGCTGACTTCTATTCGTCTACAATTTTCAAACATAAACACCCTCTCGTTTTTCATAATACACGATAAAAACCAATTATGACGAGATAGATTAAACAACTCAGAGGATTTTTCCACTTTTTTTTCTTAAAACTTTTATAAACTTCCAATACTACAAATTCCAACAAAAAGGGCCACAAGCCCTTGGAAAAATCCAAAAACTTGCTGGCCCCTTTGCATTATTTTGCCTTCTGGATATCGGACTTTCTGATGATAAGCTCCTTGACCTTGGCAGCCTTACCAACCTTACCACGGATGTAGTAGAGCTTGGCACGGCGCACCTTACCAAGGCGAACACGCTCAACCTTGGCAATACGGGGTGAGTTGAGGGGGAATACACGCTCAACACCAACTCCGTAGGAATTCTTGCGAACAGTGAAGGTTCGGCTGATTCCAGAATTCTTGAAACAAATTACCAACCCTTCATAAATCTGGATACGTTCAGTCTTACCTTCAATAATCTTAAAGTGGACCTTTACAGTGTCTCCAACCTTGAAGTTTCCAACATCTTCCTTCTTCTGGGACTCTTCGATAGTTTTAATCAAATCCATAGTGACTACTCCTTCCCCTTGAATCGGGGGTGTCTTCTTTTGGTACCAGCCTTTTGAACCTGGCCCGTAATAGTCTCAATCATCTTTTCAGCTTCCACCGTCAAAAGCCCATTGCTGCGAGCCCGACTAATCAGGTCCGGCCTATTTGCCATGGTTTTTGCCAGCTGCTGCTGGAGCCTCCACTTCCTGATATTCTCATGGTGACCAGAAAGCAATACCTCTGGCACCTGCATTCCCTTGTACACCTCTGGGCGGGTATACTGGGGATACTCAAGAAGTCCCTTGGAAAAGCTCTCTTCTTCTAGAGATTCCTGGGAAATCACTCCCTCCACCAACCGATACACCGCATCGATGATGACTGTAGCAGCAATTTCACCAGAGGACAACACATAATCTCCAATGGAAATCTCGTCATCCACCCAAGAATCTATAATCCGCTGGTCGATACCCTCGTAACGGCCGCAGATAAAGACAAGCTCTTCCTCTTGGCTCAATTCCTTTGCCAAACGCTGTGTGAAGGGCTTGCCAGAAGGAGTAACGTAAATCACCCGCTTCTTATAAGCCTGAACAGACTCCAACGCCTGACCAAGAGGCTCAGGAAGCATCAACATTCCCGCTCCTCCACCATAGGGACTGTCATCACATGTCCTGTGCTTATCATGGGCAAAATCCCTGATATTCACCAAATCGTAGGCAATAATTCCCCGATCCACCGCCTTTGCCATGATTGAGCTCTCAAAGAAAGCACGGGGTATCTCAGGAAACAAGGTCAGCACATGGAACTTCATGGCTTACTCCAGAATCCAGAGGTGCATCAGCTGAACCTTCTTGTTCTTGATGTCTACAGTACCGATAAACTCCTTCTTAAAGGGAACAAGCACCTTTCGAGGCTTGCCAGAAGAAGTGGTTCGTAGCTCCTGAGACAAGAGGCTGCAACTCTCGGAGAGGACAACCTCAAACAGGTCGCCTGCTCCGCCTTCCAATACGTCTGTGATGGTACCTACCACAACAGGCTCTGCTGTAGTAGCTGCGGACTTTTCCGCCATTCCCTTCGCACTGCCACTGGTATAGACCAACTGACACTGCTTCAAGTCTTCCACGTAGTACTCATCCTTACCACAAGGACAAGCGAATTCTCTGGAAACCACAATCTCGCTACCTGAAAGCTTTTTTGCTTCCTCTGGAGAATTGATTCCCGAAAACTTAATGTACAGAATCCCGCCACCAATGCTCACCTTTTCTATGGTCCGCTTGGTTTCAACGCCGTTCTTCCGCAAGACAACATCCTTCATTCCAGAAAAATGCTGGAACTCTCCAGATGTGCTTTCTACCTTACAATTACCCGCCAGGCCGTGGGTGCCCCGGATAATTCCAACCACGAAGTGCTCCATCAATCCATTATTTCCAAGCTATAGCGTTTGCCGCTCTTGCTGGAAGAAGCGCTGAGCACGGTACGCAGGGCCTTTGCAATGCGACCATACTTACCGATAACCTTGCCGATGTCTTCTTCGGCAACACGCAACTCAAGGATTGTGGACTTTTCGCCTTCAGCTTCCGTTACTGAGACTGCACCGGGATCATCGACCAGTGATTTTGCGATGTATTCAATCAGGTCTTTTTCCATTTCCCGTCACTCCCACCATTTACAGCGAAAAGTTCTTCTTGTTAAAGAGCTTGCGAACAATGTCGGAAGGCTGGGCACCAACGTTCAACCAGTAGCGGGCCCGCTCCTCGTTAAAAGCGATCTGCTTGTCCTCAACCTCAATGGGGTGGTAGATGCCAATCTCCTCGATTGTCTCACCGTCACGGGGCTTTCGGGAATCCATTACTACGATGCGGTAATAAGGCCGCTTCTTTGTTCCAAACTTCTTCAGTCTGATTCTGACCACGTATATCCTCCAAAGACTTTTCCTGCTTGGCTACCTTAATATTTAAGGAAACAACCTCCCATTCAAAGCCTAGTATTGACAGAATACTGTATAGTACAGTATGAATAGAAAATATATCAGTTTTCATGTCTTTAGTCAATGTAAGAAGGTGGAGAGAATTACAGTTTACTTGACCACAGATTTTTTGTGCAGTACAGTGGTAGGGGAAATTAAATTCACTATTTTATGGAAGAAATGGAAAAGAGGTCTCAGAAACGAAAAGAAATTACAAATTACCGACAAATTGAACGCTTACGTTATATTCATGAATCTTTAAGTTCAGGCTCCTATCCCACCACTCAAAAACTTGCCCGAGACTTAGAAGCTTCTACCGCCACCATTTCTCGGGACATTGAATTTTTGCGAGACAGATACCATGCCCCCTGTGAATATGATCCAGAACGAAAGGGATTTTTCTATACAGAACCTGATTTTCAGCTAGACCTTTTTACCCCTATAAACCGAGAAGTAAGACGAAAGATTGCCACCGATAAACAAAGTTTTGCTGAATACATGAATTATCCCCTCAAACTTTTAGATAAATTGGAGTTAATTACAGATATAGATTACCCAAATCAAACTGAATTACAGGCAAACCTCAGTAAAAAATACATTGGCCGCAATTATTTTAGTGACGGTTGTACCTGGGTGGGATTAAAGGCTTTTGACTTTTGCCCCATTCCACTTTTTACTATCTCCTACTTTGAACCCTACAACATGGTACCAAAAATGGTGAGCTACCATGTGCAGGGTTCTAAACTTACCTATATTGCAGAAGATTGCTCCTACGACAAGGGCTACTGGCTCTACATCATTCTGGAACATAAATTACTAGAAGCTCCAGAAGAGGTGGCACGGGTGGAGTTAAAACACTTAATTGACTTTACTCGCAAGGCCTAGGACTTGAATGTGTTGTGAGTAATACTATTCATAAAAATGAAAGAATTACGGAAGAATAAAATTATTCAACTCAGGAATTAAACAACAAATGCATTACTGGGTCGTAGAATAAATCCTTGTCGCTGCCACGGGTAGAAAAATGATATAAATCTAAGAATTTTATCTTGCGGCTTCCCAGTTGAAAATTCCACAGATTTGCAATATTTTCTACAGTTCTTTGGCCAGTAAAATCATTGGAAGGAAAAATTAGCTCTAGGCTTTCCTTGCAAATTTTACTTTCCCACAAATTGGCAGCGATGATAATGTCTGGCTCCAAAAGAGCAATCTCTTCTCGGATAAAGTTCCGTTTTCTCAAATCTGAATCTTTCAAAAATTGGTTAATCAAATGAAAATCGGCAGTGGCACCATTGTCTGCATCGTTGGAATACTTGGAAATATTCATAATGGCAAAACCATAGTGATTTTTTTTCACCATATCAAAAAGAATCGTGTTTGCCTCTGGAATTTGTTCAAAGGTATACTTGCCCCTGCTTTGGATTCCATACGCAAGATATAAAATCCGCCGCCAATAAGAAGAACCATTAGCAGCACATTGATGAAACCACTGCAAGTCGTTACTAACACGGTCTTTCCCAGAACTATAGCGTGACTCCCGTCCTAAAAAAAGGATTTTAGTATTCTCTGTAGAAAAATATCCTGGGAAAAAGCCATCATCATTAAAGTAGTCTATTGCTGCATAGGCTTTTCCATCATCTGGAAAGACAATAGGAGCCTTTGTGTTAATGAGAGCCTTCCAGTCCTGCATAAGGTGCTGCAGTTCTCTCCGTTTACTGATATCTTTAGCCTGGGTGAACATATTGCTTCCTCCATCAACATTGCATCCCATGATAGATAGAAATAAGGTTTTACATCTTCTCTAGGATGTGTGTAACCAATATTTTTCGGAGACAATGTTTTTCTACCCTATTTTGCGACTTTATTGTACACTATCAATTAGGAGGCAATTAATGAAAGATAAAATATATACTACACTATATGGTGCCATTGTAGCCGATGCAGTGGGTGTTCCTGTTGAATTTTTGTCACGAGAAGAACTAAAAGAAAATCCTGTTATAGATATGCGTGGGTTTGGGACATTTTACCTTCCAAAAGGAAGTTGGTCTGATGATTCAAGTATGATGCTCTGTTTGGCAGATAGTATTGGTATACAGGGAAAAATCGATTATGAAGACATAATGAGTCGATTCTGGGAGTGGTATGCAAATTCAAAATATACCCCCGACAATGATACCTTTGATATTGGAAGAACTTGTTATAAGGCAATAAAGAATTTTCACACTGGAAAAGCCCCCTTAGATTGTGGTCTTACTTCTGAAAGTGATAATGGAAATGGTTCGTTAATGAGAATAGCCCCACTACCACTCTATGTATTTCAGAAGTTTGGCTCCTCTGCAATGGATAACGAAAAATCTTTTGAACTTATCCATGATATTTCTCGCCTAACCCATGGCCATGAAATTTCTCTCATAGGATGTGATATTTACTGCTCCATAATGATTGAAATCCTCAAAGGAACACAAAAGGATTCCTTGCAAAACTGTGGATTAGAAAAAATCGCTGCCTATGTCTATAAATATCCTCAGTATGAGCAAGCTCTCCAAAAATACGAAGGAATTTTCCATACAAATTTTAAAAACATTCCAGAAGAAGAAATTAAAAGTTCTGGCTACATAGTTGACACCCTGGAAGCTGCATTATGGTGTTTTTTGAATACAGATAATTATCGTGACTGTGTTTTGAAGGCTGTAAACCTCGGTGCAGATACAGACACTGTAGCATGTGTAGCAGGAAGCATCGCAGGTCTTTATTATGGAGACATCCCCAAAGAATGGATAAAGGATATTCGCAATAAACAGCTGATTGATGATGTAATTACCAGATTTACAAAAGCAATAATTCCTGTAAATCATCAATAATAAACTCCGTTCCCATCAAGATGCAAGGTTATGAGATAGTGCCAATTTTTACACGCAACTGGTTCTTGAATTTTTCTACCAAATCTTCTATGCTCATTGTGCACTATCATATGTACAGGTCTTTGACCTCATTTTACACAGTTGCCCACGTTAGAGTGGCTTCGTTGGAGTAAAAATGAAAAAAAATTGCATTTTAATAATTCTCCTACTCATGATCACATTTCATATTGGTGCATTGGAATTCAAAAGAAAAGATTACACGGGACAATTTTATAGCAATGTATCTTTAGACGTCGCAAGTTGGAGTAATAATCCCTCATTTTCATCTTTTTTAAATACATATGGATTCAGACAAATAGAAATTTATAATGGCCATTTTTATGAGAAATATTACTTAATTGATGGTGTTATCGATTATGCATTAATGAGTTTTAGTATTTTTAAGAATAATTATATTAATCCACGTTATGGAACCTATGAGGACTATCAGAAATTTCTTGATGAAAACTGTTATTATTTACGTGAAAGCAATGAAGCATATGCAACAAATTTCAAAGCTTCTTCCACTTTAAAAGATAGTACATATACCTATGATGTAAACAATATATTTGTTCCATGTAAAGGTGAATATGGAATTCTTTGGTTCCAAAATTTACCTTGGGCTGAAGGAAAGGAAGATGAAGGTATAGGCGAATACATTGAGTTTGAAATAATGCCAGCTGATGATCTTCTCAATGATCGGATGGGATCTTGGATAATAAAAGATGATATAACAATTTCAGTATTAAATGGATTTGTAAATCCTCTAAAACAAAAGTTATTCTATGAAAATAACAGAATAAAAAAGGCAGCCATCTGGATTGATGATAAAAGAAGTTTTGACATTAATTTTAATGATTATGTGGAGTTTACAGAATTTAATGTTCCTAAACAAACTAAAAAGGTAAGAATTGAAATTTTGGAAGTTTATAAAGGAACAAAATACAATGATACTTGTATAACAAAAATTGATGTAAATTATAGTTTTATGTTAGATCCCGATAATGAGTCTAACCAAAAATTATAATTGAATTTCAAATCTGACAAACCATTCAAGCTGTTTTATCTTTTACCTCTATTATCTCTTGACAGACTCTATGATTTATAATGTACTTACAGCTCAGTGGTAGGAGGAGCTCTTTATGGCAAATAATAAAAAAATCAGTGTGACAAAAAATTTTCATTTCCCCTGGGGAGCTATGATTCGGTTTTCAGCCCTTTACCTTTTGGCCTTGGTGGTAATTCATGGTCTTGTGTACTGGGTGGCCCAAGACGGATATCCTTCCTATGTAACAGCAGTACTTTTGTTCTTTTTTCCCATCTGTCTCTACTCCTGTTGTCAGGTTACCCTCCGCAAGCAACATTTTTTAACTGGTTGCCAAACTCCACCCCAAGGTTTCTGGAATACCTGTTACTATAATTTCCACAGAAAGCGAGTGGCAGCCTATAGTTTCCATGGAATTGTGGCCTTTGCACTGGCCCTGATTTTGCCTGTGTACCTTTCCATCATGTCTCGCTCGGAATATGTAACCCTCATGATATTATTACCCGTGGTGGTGCTTTCTATGGCTGGAATTAGAAATTATTTTAAGAAAAATCCCTTTGGAGATGTAAACCATCCAGCAAAAAACGAACAGATTGTAATGCTTTTTTCTGGCAGTATCTTTTTTCTTTGTACTGTGGTATATGGACTTATTCTGTTCTATCTTTCTAACAATGTGGCAACACTTTCTTTTTCTGCTCCCCTGCTTGGTTCAGAAAATCCTTTTCAGCAAAATCAGTTGGCAAATCTTTTTGCCACAGTTTTGAATAATTTTGACGCAATTATTCAGTCTATTTTAGGAAGCAATGTGGCCCATGGAGTGGTTTTTCCTCTCTACATGGTGGTGACAGTTATTCTTTTAAGCGGAGGCTTTGCCTTTTATGCCTTAAGCTGTGTTTTCCGCTGTCTCTACCTTGATTCTAAGCGGATTATTTCTGTTGCCGTTCCTGTGGAAAGATTAGTGGAAATACAGGGAAAAGAAACGGTATCTCTCCGCCACCTTTCTAAAAAGGTGGCCATTGGCCTTGGGATTTTCCTTGTTGTTGCAGCGAGTGGGGTTTTCTTTGGAATACGATTTTTACTCAGTCGCCCTGATCTTGTTCGAGCAGTAGAAGATAAAACTACCATGATAACAGAGGTTATTGATGGAGCCCTGTACAAGGTGGGAACAGCACAGCAGATGGAACATTTTTCTGCTACAGTACAGGCTCAAACTATGGAAGAAATGGTTCCTGTAATTAACCAGTATTTTGACACCATGGAAGGTAACATTGATGCCTACCTAGATAAATACTATAGTCTCAGCAGTGAATACCTGCGTTTGTGGAATATGATTAAAGACGGTATTAATCAGGCAGTGGCAAAACTCACTGATAAAGCAGCAGAGGCAGCAGCCCTGGAGGCCGTAAACACCAGCACTGGGCAATACATGGATCAACTACTGGAAGAAACTCTTATACCAAAGCAAGATTTAGAAGCAGAACTGGCTAAGATTTCTCATGAAGCACAAAAGAAATGGCAGCAAGGTCTGGATATAATTCGGGAAGAAAATAAAATCACTTACAGAAATGGTATGTATCAAGCCACTCTTTCCACCAGTTTAAATGACATTATGATGAAGGTTGACCCTAATTTTTCTCAAACTACCTCTACCCGATGGCTTACCTCTGGAGTGGTGGGCCTTACAACCGGCCTTTTAACTCGCAAAATTACAAAGGAGTTGGTGGAAAAACTTGCAGGAAAGGTTTCTCAAAAGCTGGCAAAAAAGGTTATTACTGAAACAGGAGAAAAGGTTTTGAAAAAAAGCCTTATTGGAACAGCTATCGGAAGCATTGCCCCTGGAGTTGGAAATGCCATTGGCTTTATTGCAGGAGCAGGACTTGGTGTGCTCACAGATTTTGCTGGATTAAAACTGGAAGAACAGGTAAATCGCTCCAAGTATCGGGAGGAAATTCTACAATCTATTCAAGAACAGCGACAAGAATACCTCAATTTAGTTACCGTGGCAAATCCCGAAACTAGGTTTATGCAATAACTTCACGTGGCAGAACAAGGTGCAACAGCAGCGAGAGCAAGGAGAAAACAATGCAAGAACACCACGCTCTATAGTGCATGCTCTCCCTGCTCCCCTCAATTACTAGGGCAATTCCACAAAAAACAAGAAATTAACACAATTTTTTTGATTTATTTTCCCTTTTGTATTATAATTGCACACTGTAGGAGAAAGGTAAAACTATGAAAAAAAATTGTGTGATTATTGCACTCATTTTTATCTGTTCCGTAACGAACGCTGGAGGAACAAAGGGAACTTTAAACTCATGGGTTGATGATTGGCCAACGGAACCGATATCCGTTATTTGCCCTTGGGCTATTGGTGGTGTGGTAGATATCGTAAACAGAGCTCTTGCAGCTTATGGAGAAGAAGTTTTTAATCAACCTATTGTTGCCACAAATGATTTTATCAGAAACGGAGCCATTTCCATTTCCGACAATTTCTTGCAGGCTGTCACCCCCCTATTGGGAGACGGTGGGAATGTGGCCTTCAGCAATTATTTGGATATAAAGGCAAACGAGCCTGTCTTTATCATTGGAAGCGAGAATGCCTTTGCCGTTGCCCCAAGCCTACGTACCGAAAGGCCCGTGCCATTTGATTACCATGATTTTGAGCCGGTGATCAGTCTTTGCTCCGCAGTCTTTGTGATGACTGCAAACGCTCGACTGAATATTGTAGATTTGGAAAGCTTGAAGGCTTATGGACAGAATGAGCCCTTGATGGTGGCAGTAGGGGGAACAAGCAGTATAGAGTATTTCATGCTGAAGCAGCTTTCTGTGGAGCTAGGATTAAAGCTGGAGGTAGTGGCGTACAACGGTGCTAATCTTGCGCTCGCCGCCTTGATGAAAGGAGAAGTCGACCTTGCAGTCTCTCACCAATCCCAAGCAAAGCAGGGGGTGGAGACAGGAGTCATTACGCCAGTAGTGCTATTTGACGAAAAAGGCAGTGATGAGGGTACATATGCTGGGGTAAAGGGTGTTGGTGAATACGGTTATACCGCTTATTGCAAGAATAGAAGCTTCTTGATGGCTCGCAAAGGCACCAATGCGGCCATAATCCAAAAAGTGTATGAAGGGTACAAGGAAATTCTTGCCCAAGAAGAAATAAAGCAGCTGTATAAAAATATGATGATAGAGATAGAGCCATTGGACTCAATTGAAATAACAAGGCATCTTGCCGAAGTTCAGGCTATGGTAAAAACTCACCTGTAATGAAATGGTCAATGACATAGAGGAATAAATATGAGCATAGATATTTTGGGATTAAGAACAAAACGTTCCAGATTTTCCCTTCGGCTCCGTATAGCAGTGTCGATACTAGTATTTTTTGTTATCTCAGCCTTCATTCTGCTTGATACCTTCAATATGCAAAATTTCATCTCTGAAAGGACCAAGAATTTTATGCAGGATCTAGCGTTCCAGCATACTGCGAGCATTGCAAAAGAAATCAACACCAGGGTGCTCAGCATCAAGATGATTGCGGATGCTCTGGATCAAAAAAATCGGGTTGCCTTGGATGTTCAGATAGAAGAGATTTTGCGACGAAAACAAGAGTTGAGTGTATTCAATGCCTTGTATTACATTGCCGCCGATGACATCCAAAGAATGGTGGATGGAACTGAATTCATTGTTCTTCCTGACCACCAGTTTACCTTGCGGCACAATGAAGAATTGCACATGGTTTCGGAAACCAATTATTTTTACATTGACTCCGACGGAAAAGATAATATCTATTATATTCACCAGCTTACGGATGAAAATTCCCTTGTGGGACTGCTGGTCGGCGTTAGAAATCGAAATGAGCTGCAGGACTTTGTACAGCTCAGGGCTCTGGACAATGAGACGGTGAGCTGTGTTGTTGACAAGAATGCAAGCATAATCATTTCCCCTACTGGTGCCTATTTGCCATCCCATAGGCTCATCGACGACTATCTTCTCTTTGAAGATACAGAAGAAAACAGATTTGCAATCCAACAGCTCAAAGGAAGCATTACAAATCTCCAGCAGGATATAGCAGAGCTGAGCAACATAGATGGCCTAAAGCTTCTTGTGTCCTATACTCCACTCGGAATAAATGACTGGGGAATACTGACCTTTGTGCCGGATGAGCTTATTTCCGTCAATGCCTATGATCATTTGAGACGGACCTTTTATACCTCAATCATTACGATTTTAATCTTTGGGTTCATTACCATTACCACTGCCTACACCTTCAAGAAGAATAAGCGTGAGATGGAGCTGATTGCATTTTATGACCCCATCACAAATGGCTTGAATAAAGATGGCTTTACCCTTCGGTTCAAGGAAATTGTCGGGCCAAACAGCTCCTGTCTGTATTCCATTGTCTTGATGAATATGCAGCATTTCAAGCTTGTCAATGAACAGTTTGGCAAAGAAAACGGAGACAGACTACTTCACCATATAAATCGATGTATAGAGAAGTGTCTCCATCCCAATGAATTTGTAGGACGATTCACCGCGGACCGCTTTTTCCTCTGCTTGAAAGACAGGGATCAAAACATCATAGAATCGCGGCTGCGTTACATGGTTGCAGAAATCAATACATTTAATGAGAATGCTGAGACTCCTTATAATTTGGAATTCAACTGCGGCATCCGATTGATGGACGAATCCACCCGTGAGCTTACTAAGCTGCAGGATCATGCCTACGTTGCCTATGAACATGCAGTGGCGGAAAAAGTATTTGCTGTGTTCTATGATCAGAAATTTATCAACAAGCTGCTCAAAGAACGGGAATTGAACATGCTGTTTGAAGATTCCTTGGAGCGAGGAGACTTCAAGCTGTATCTTCAACCGAAGGTTCGCCTGGATACAGGTACTGTATGTGGGGCAGAAGCCTTGGTTCGCTGGTTCCATCCTGAGAAGGGAGTGATTTATCCCTCAGAATTTATTCCCCTTTTTGAAAGCAATGGTAAAATCTGCCAGCTGGACTTGTATATCTTTACAGAAGTTTGCAAAACATTGCAGCGATGGGAAAAGAGTGGCAGGCGGCTTCTCCCCATTTCCGTTAACCTTTCCCGGCAGCATTATTTTCAGAATCCCGGATTTTTGGATTCGTTCACACAGGTGGCAACGGATTACAAAATTCCAAAGGGCTTGCTGGACTTTGAGCTGACGGAATCAATCTTTTTTGATGGCGATAAATTCAATGCGGTAAAAAAGAGCCTTGATGAAATGCATCACCATGGATTTTTATGCTCCTTGGATGACTTTGGCGTGGGATTCTCGTCTCTTGGCCTTTTAAAGGAGTTTGACATTGACACCATTAAATTTGACAGGCAATTTTTTCTGGACGTCTCTACAAACAAATCAAAGACCATTGTGGAAAGCCTTATGGATATGTCTGGAAAACTGGGAATCAAGACTGTGGCAGAAGGAATTGAAACCCATCACCAGCTTTCATATTTGAATGAAACCACCTGCAATATCATTCAAGGATATATTTTTTCCATGCCCTTGGTAGTAGAAGAATTTGAGTCCTGGCTGGACAAGCTGAAAGATGGCAAGCCCGACATTACGCAGATGGATTTCTGAGAAGCCCACCATGCCCCAGAAACGGAAGGAAATTACAGGCTACCGGTAAATTGAACGGAGCGAATATATCCATGGGGCGTTCCACTTTCAAGAATCTGTCCCACCGCACAAAAACTGGCCAAGGGACTGGGAGGCTTTCACGGTGGCTATTTCCGGGGACATTGTTTCCTGCAGGACAGGTACAATGTCCCTGTGAACATGACTCGGCATGAAGGTTTTTCTGTACGAATCCAGACTTCCAGCTTGATTTGTCCACACCGATGAGCTTGGAAGTTTAAAGGAGATTGCTGTGGCTTCTATAACTAGTGCCTTGCAAGTATGGCACCCAGAATTTTCTGCTGAAAAAATACAAGGGATACTTAATGTTCTCCCTCAGATTAGCTACTCCGTAGGAGACGAGATTATACGCCCCAATGGAGAAAAATTGGGAAAAAGACACAGAACATCCTATCTTTGCTATGATATTCTACCATTACAATCAGAATTGGATTTGGAGAGTGTCATAGAAAAATGCAATGATTTTATTTCATGTAACATAAAAAATAAGGAACTCCTCAAGATAATCAATGAAACAGGGGGCAGCATATCCTATTATATTGCGATTTACAGTCAAGAACACCTTGCATTCCAGCTAGACCCCAAAATAATTCAATGTGCTGGAAATTTGGGCATTGGGATTGGGGTTGAAATCTTTACTGATTGGTTGGAGGACAGGAGCGTATTCCAGTTAATAAATAATTTTTAAGGATTTAGGAGGATAAACTATCGTTATGGACAGGAAGGTCTTCTTTATTGTACGAAGTCCTCTGCCCTTGAACATTAGACAGTTCAAGGGAATTGATGGATTTGTATCTCATACATGGTCAGAGACTGCCACAGGAATTATTGTTGATGAAAAGAATTATTGCGTAGAATCAACCCTTGGATTTGATGTGGGAGTCTTTCATGTAGACGGGTATTGTTATTCTTCTATCTATCAAGAGATTTTAAATCCCAATGTAAATATATTTCAACAGTTTTATAATCAGTTAAATGAAAATTTACTTTTTCCTGATTATTATGCGGCACGAGCATTTCTACAGCATCATAAAGCAAAAGAAGAAGAGGGCTTTGATGTCGAATGGACAAAAATACTTCGAATCTATAGGATAAACAATCCATGGAGTCAATTACAGGAACATGACAGAAGGCCCTTTGCTGAATAGGAGTGTAGAGTGACAATGAATAGAAAAAAACTCGTTGATTCATTCAAAAGATATGAACACTGGTCTCGCAAGGAGACTGAGAATGGAACCCTGTTAATTGGAAATCCCCATAAAGATAAGCCATATTGGTGGTTGATTCATATATTTCCAAAAATATCACCCGAAAAAATAAAAGAATTTTCTGAACATAAATTAAAGATTCCCTCAGTTTATATGGAATTCCTAGAAAATACTTCCAATGGTCTTCTATTATTTCTTGGAACTTTAGCTCTATACGGAATTAGGGAAAAGAATTCTAGAAGTTTGGAAACTGAGGAACCCTTTTCATTGCTTACGCCCAATATAAAAGAACGGCCTAAATCAGCTTTAGACAGTTATTTCTTTTTTGGTTCATATAATTGGGATGGTTCTCAATTATATATAGACACATCGAATAATCATGTATACTTAGCAAAAAGATATACTTTGAAGAAAATATACGAGTGGTCATCTTTTGAAGAATTTTTAGATACTGAAGTTCCAAGAATCTGTTCATTGTTTGATGATAATGGGGAGGAGATAAATCCCGACTGCTCAACACTGCCTATATAGCGATAAAGTTACGGAGTAAACGCCCTAATCAGTCTTGGCCGTGGAGATGTAGCTGGAGCAGCCCTTTCTGCCACCTCCATGATACCAATTGTAGGTGATGCCATTGGTAAAGGCGGTAAGGTGGTACGGGCTGCCATTAAGCATGGGGATGAAGTTCTGGCGGCGGTTGGAAAACAGGCTGCTGCCGCCGGAGAAGGTGACGGCGCCACGGATAGTGGAGGTGTGCCTGCTGGACGCAAACGCCCAGGAAAGCACCGACCTTGCCGCCAGTCCCGGTGCCGCCATGCGGATCCACGGCAACAACATCAAGGCCGATCTGTCGGACGCCACCTAGGGCGTGTTCCTGGTGGCACAGGACAAGAGCCAGACACGGATGACCAAGTACACCAGGAACGGCACCAACGTGGTTGACTTCATCCTACCGGCAGACCTTGGGGCGGGAACCTACACCGTCCTCTTCGTGAACAAGAGCGACAACGGTACCCTCCAGGAATCCAAGTACGCCGAGGCCGTCACCGGTATGTGGACCTCACGGGGATGTGGATTGATAATGAAGATGGAACTTTTACAGCTGAAGAAGATGACACATTATTTGGCTTGTATGGTGATGATTGGCAGAGCAAGTCAGGATTTACACGAGACCCAAGGACTTTGCAAGTAGGTGAATCTGTCGGAAAATTGAATGAGTGGACTGTAAAAGGAAAAGGGTCTGGGGTAGGTTTATTTGCAAGTGCAATTTTCTTTGGTGGATTCGAAATTGATACATCATGGTATAACATGGATTTTGTTATAGAAGAAACTGGAGAAAGTTTTTCTGCAACATTTACAAGTACAAATGTATCTGGTGATGATTTTAAATTTGGTGTCGGAGCATATGTAGTCGATGTAAATACGATAGGTATTTTTAAGGGAAAGCAACCAACCCCAGAATTAATAAAAGAAAGTTTCTCAGGGAAAGCAGATGTTGTTGGCTTTTCAATTTTATATTTTGGAATTACAGGTTCTGAGTCTGGAAATTTTGTTACAAATACAGGTACAATAGGTTTCTCTTTAGGTGCTCCATTTTCTTATGGTGTGGAACAGTCATACACAAAGGAAAGAAAATGAAAAGATTATTATTTGTACTTATCGTTGTATTTATATTGTTTTTAGTCGTTTTAATTGAAGTGAATAATGTTAGGAAAACTCAAAAAATTATAGGAAGCTTAAAAAATGAAGAAATCAACTACATGACAATAGTTTATGAAAACAATGAAACTACTATTACTAGCGATGATGGTAAATTCAATGAAAAAATAAAGAAATTGGATGAGGTTTTGTTTTCACAAACAGAGCCGATAAAAGAAACTTTTATGCGAGGTGATGCACAAGATATTTTAAAAATAATTATTACAAAACAAAATAAATCAAATTTTGAAATAACATTTGCATATTCTTATACAAAAGAATTATGCAGAATAAGTGTGGCAACAGGATCTGTAGAAAATATTTTTAAGATAGTAAATCTTTCAGAACCTGATTTTAAAAGTTTAACAATAGTAAGGAAATAAGTTTTAATCCCCTCTCCTCCCACAAATACAAATTGATGGGGGACGGGAGAAATTCCCCTGTTTTCCCCGAATTTTGCTAGCCAAAGGTCAGCTTTTCGAGTAGAATGTAGGTACATCACTAGGGAAGGATGTGGTTCTGAGGGTAAATTCCGGGTGCAGCTGGTTTGTGAAGCCTGTTTTCTGGGTTTTTAGTACCATTTTGGGGTGATTTTGGTGGTTTGTTCCAGTAAATAGCAATTTGTATCATTACGCTGGGAATAATCCGATTAAGTATACTGATCCCACAGGTATGTGGATTAATAATGAAGATGGAACTTTTACAGCAGAAAAAGGAGATACATTATGGGGATTACAACAGGAACAGGCATAGATTGGAACTCTTTTGATTATCAAGGAAAACCTGAAGATTTGCAAATAGGGCAAACTGTAAATGTTATAAAGCCATCAGAAAAAAATAATTATCCGACTATTGATTCAAATGATGAAGCTATTAATCATTATTATAATGGTAATGGTGAACCTGTAAATTTAGGTGAACATACAATAAATGTTTTAAAGAATGCTCCTGAACAAAAATATAATCAAAAAGCTCTAAGTGAAGGTACTGCAAAATCCGAAACTCATCGTTATGGAGTAAATTTAACCTTTAAAAAAGGTACTTTCCATGTTGGAGATACAGTAGTAACTTATGATAAAGCGGAAGGAACAAAATATAGAGTAGTTACTTATAATGCATTTGTATCAGATGGATTTTGGGATGTACTTCCTGGAAAAGGTGATGGACAAGGCCCCAAAAAAGAATTACCTGGTGGAACACCGTATTCATATATACCTTATTCGTGGACTGAAGTTTATAAAAAAAATTAAGGATATGTAAATGGTAAATAAAAAATATTTTTACTTATTTTTTTCAATATTTTCTTATTGCGTGGCACTTCTTATGTATGTATTAGCTCCAGTATTAATTTTGAATGAATCAAATATTGAATTATCTGAGCTAAATATATTTTGTTGTATTTTTACCATGTTATCATGTTTCTTTTTGACTCATAGATTTCAGGGTAAAAAAGGAATAAAATTTATATATATTATTCTTTTTTTTATGACATATATTGCCTTAGTTTTTGGAAATAATAATTTATTTGATTTTA
>JAZNAS010000063.1:0-48556 GCA_045586625.1 Treponema sp. | reverse complement strand
AGGTATAACCACTGGCCGTGAAGAAGGTATTTCCATTGGGCTTGCAACTGGTAGGGAAGAAGGTATTTCCATTGGGCTGGAGCAAGGGCTGGAACGTGGAGCCCACCAAACTAAGCTGGAGACGGCAAAAAATCTCCTTGCAGAAGGACTCGCCCCTCAAGTGGTTGCTCGTTGTACAAACCTTCCATTGGAGGAAATTAAAGGATTGCTTGTGTAATTATTATTTTAAGAACACAAGGGGCAAGACATCCTAGCCCCTTGCACCGCTTCTGAGGAGAGGGGGATCCCCTCCTAAAACCATTAAGAACAGCAGCTTCGGCCGTTTATTTCTCCTGGTACTGGCACAGGATATTCTCCGTCAAAGCAACCCTTGCAGTAACCGTAGGTTTTTCCATTCAACTCCTTCATGGCCTCAAACATGCCTTCCAAGGAAATAAAGGCCAAGGAATCGGCACCAATTTCCTTGCAAACCTCCTCTGTACTGTGCTCAGCAGAAATCAAGTCTGCACGACTTGGTGTGTCGATTCCAAAGTAGCAGGGGAATTTTACTGGTGGAGAGGAAACCCTAAAGTGAACCTCCTTGGCTCCAGCCCGACGCAAAATCTGAATCAAGCGGCGACAGGTGGTTCCACGCACAATGGAGTCATCAATAATGACAACCCGCTTTCCCTTCACGTCGCTTTGCATGGCATTCAGCTTAACGAATACTAAATTTTCACGCTCGGCCTGGGTGGGAGCAATAAAGGTACGACCGATATACTTGTTCTTTACAATTCCCATGGCATAAGGAATTCCAGCCTCAGCAGCATATCCCATGGCGGCGCCGAGTCCAGAATCAGGCACACCGATAACAACATCAGCAGGAACACCGCTTTCACGAGCCAGCACTGCCCCCATCTTCAGGCGGGCATCCTGAATGGAGATTCCATCCATAACGGAATCTGGCCGAGCAAAGTACACGTATTCAAAGATACAGGTTCGCTTTGCCGTTCGCTCTCCAAACTCAAAGGAAAGCACTCCATCCTCGTTGATAATGACAATCTCACCAGGCTGAATGTCCCGAACAAAGGTTCCACCAACAGAGTCAATGGCGCAGCTTTCACTGGCCAGCATCCAGCCACCCTCCAGCTTACCGAGACAAAGGGGACGGATACCGTTAGGGTCACGGGCACCAATAAGGCTATTTTCTGTCATCACCACCAAGGCAAAGGAGCCCTTGATCATCTGGATAGTGTCGGTCAAGGCCCGCTCCAATCCCTTCTTGTAGCTTTTACCAATAAGCTTGTTGATAACTTCTGTATCACTGGCGGAAGTAAAGGTAGAGCCGGTTTCTTCTAGCACCTCCTTCAACTGCTCGTAGTTGGTCAAGGCTCCATTGTGGGCAACGGCAATGCCACCCAACTTAAAATGACTTACAAAGGGCTGGACATTTTCAATTTGGGCTGCACCACTGGTGGAATACAAAACATGGCCAACTGCAATTTGACCGGCCATCTCCTCCAGCTTTTGGGCGGTGAACACATCGGCTACCAAGCCCAAGCCCTTGTGAGAGTCAATCTTTTCTCCGTTGGAAACAGAAATACCGGCAGATTCCTGGCCACGATGCTGAAGGGCATACAAACCGTAATAAGCCATCTTTGCGGCATTAAAGCTGTCTGTCCTATCCTTCTTGTTCAAGTAAATACCCAGAATTCCGCACTTTTCCTTGAGCTTATTCTCTTCCGACTCTAAAAATACCTCTTGATTTTCCAGATTCAATTCAATTGTCTCCATTAATTTTATGCGAATGCTTACAACTCAATTCCAGAACCGCCATTTTCTGCGGCCTCAGCCATAAGCTTCTTTCTAAAATCCAGCAGCCTTGCACGGAGCTCAGGATATTTGATTCCAAGGATTTCCACCGCAAGGTAGGCAGCATTGGCAGCATTTCCAATTCCCACGGTAGCCACAGGAATTTGCTTTGGCATCTGTACGATGGAAAGAAGGGCGTCCATTCCACCTAAACCATTGCTACCATTGGAAATACATTCCAAAGGAACTCCCACTACCGGCAACACCGTCATGGAAGCAATCACTCCAGGCAAGTGGGCAGCAAGCCCTGCACCAGCAATAATCACCTCGCAACCTGCGGCCTCAGCCTCTTGCAAACGCTGACGCAACAATTCTCCACTGCGATGAGCGGAAAGCACATAGGAGCAATAGTCCACACCGAATTCTTTCAGTACAGCCGCAGCCTTTTTCATTGTATCTGTATCTGATTTTGAACCAAAAAAAATGGCAACCTTCATTTCAAATCCGTCCTTGAAAATAGTCCTCGGCGGCTCTGAACAATTATCGGGCGTGACACTCAGCAGGTGTGTCGGAGAGAATCCCCTATTGCCAAAAAAACGAACTCATAGTCAGCCGTTTTGGTGGCTGGTAGAAACTCTCACACCATGGTCATTTTTTCACAATAAAAAATTGCTCAAAACTGAGGAGGTTGACCTAAACAACCCTTTCGAGCTGTTCCACGTGAAATTATATGAGCCGTCGATAGTGGATACTAGCACAAAATCACCGTTGATTCAAGGTATCAGCGAACAGGAACGCCTTGATCAGCCAAGGCATTTTTAATGCTTCCCACAGTGTACTCTCCTGAGTGCACCATGGAAGCAATCAATGCAGCATCAGCCTGACCTTCCTTCAGCACCTGGGCCAAATGCTCTGGAATGCCACCGCCACCAGAGGCCACCACTGGCACAGGAACTGCCTGGCTAATCATGCGGGTAAGCTCGATTTCATAGCCTGCCTTGGTGCCGTCTGCATCGATGGAATTCAGCACGATTTCTCCTGCTCCCAGCTCCACTGCCTGCAAGGCCCATTCCCGCGCGTCAAGCTCTGTGGCAGTCCGCCCGCCGTTGATGTACACACGATAACCGCTGGGCATGGAGCCATCCTTCAAGGCATCCATTCCCAGCACAATACATTGGTTGCCAAAAACCCTGGCTCCCTGCCGAATCAAGTCGGGATTTTTTACCGCCTGAGAATTGAGGCTCACCTTTTCTGCTCCCGCCAAAATGGTAGAACGAATGTCCTCCAAAGAGCCGATTCCTCCACCAACACAAAAGGGAATAAAAACCTGGGAGGCAACACGGCTAATCAAATTCAGGATGGGACCACGCCCGTCGGCAGAGGCCATGATGTCGTAAAATACCAGCTCGTCCACACCCTGCCGATAATACTCGGCAGCCATTTCCACTGGATCCCCAATATCCACATTCCCCTGAAACTTAACTCCCTTGGTGGTGCGACCTTCCTTTACGTCAAGACAAACTACAATTCGTTTCTTCAGCATACTATTCCTCCCCACCAAAACAAAAGCTTTGTAACAGACGCAAGCCCGGCTCTCCAGATTTTTCCGGGTGGAATTGCACTGCCACCAAGCTGCCCTTTCGCACCGCAGCAGGTACTGCGATGCCATAATCGGCTGTGGCCAAAATCACCGACTCATCTTCTGGCTGAATAACATAGGAATGAACAAAGTAAAAGGATTGATTTTCATCGATTCCAGAAAACAGCTTGTCGGCCTTGCACTGGTTCAAATTATTCCATCCCATGTGGGGTACTTTCAAAGAAAAAGTGTTGTCGATAGAAGAAAAGTGCTTGATTTTGCCAGGAATAAGCCCTAAACAAGGGGTGTCACCTTCTTCTGAAAAATCAAAGATAATCTGGGAACCTAGACAAATGCCCAGCACAGGAATATTCTGGGCAACGGAATCCTTTAAAAAAGAATCAAAGCCAGATTTTTTCAACTGCTCCATGGCATATTGAGCATCTCCCACTCCGGGAAAAATCAATTTCTGAGCCTTACCTAATTCCCCAGGATTGGTAGCTCGAACATATTCATAACCGAGGGCATCCAGCGCTCGCTCAACACTCTTTACATTACCTGCATTGTAGTCAATGATTCCTATCATGGTAGTATTTTACCGCAAAAATCTGACTCTGTGAATATAAAACTTTAACTATTCTTTAGTACTTGCATTATGAATCAAATATGCTATACTATAAACTTGTGGAAATGACAGAAAATATGCAGCAAGAAGATTTTACTCAAGTTGACATCGACGAATTCTTCGAGTCAGATGAAAAACAAAAAGACTTCTCCACCGAGCTTGTTGTACTTTCGGACAGCGAAGCCTCTGTTCTGGCCAAACTGATTCATTTTCTCAAGGATGACGACCCCAACACCCTTTTGGGAATCATGGAGCGTTTTGGGGACATGGAAAAACTGGTAGCCAACATTACCCACTTCCCTTCATTGCTGGAACGGCAGATTATTATGGGCGAAACCCGAACCCAGCACACCCTCATCGAGGGCCTGCTTGCCCATCGTGACGGAGACAAGATGCTGCATCTTCCTTCCAAGGCCATTCTGGGTAAGGGATTCTTGGTAACAAAATATCACACCTTCATCTCCATGTATCGTATTGCAGTGAATTCAGGGATGCCCCAAAAAGACGCTCAGGAGGTATACAATGCCGCCAGCATCATTCTCTTTACCATCATGGCAGAAGACGTCTATCTGGACTTGATTGACGACCAAACCCTTCCCCTGGACATACGACGTGAGATTGCCTACTCTCTGATTGTTCTATGGGAGCATCGATATGACCGGAACGTTTCCGACGCAGCCCCTGTCCTGCAAGCTGTGTGGGAAGCCCGCCGAAATTTGGCTCCAGCTTTTGGTACCATGGTGGGTACCAGCGAGCTCCTACTAATTTCCATCCAGATGGACGAAAACTGGACAGCCTTCTTACGGGAAAAACTCAGCGAAAAGGCTGTTTCTCAGGCTATGGAAGAATTTCTATTCGGCTTGTCCTATGAGCAGATACAAACCCTACGTACAATTCTTCGGGAGCGGGGAATTGCAGCTATTGGCCGTGATGAGATATCCACCTTCTTGGAGCAAGAAATTAAAATCGACGTGGCTTCGGATCTAAGGGACTTTTACATGCAATATACAGTACGCCGTGACAATGCACGCGCACGTAAACGACTCCAGATTCCCGGGCCTCATCATACATTGGAAGATCATTACATGAGGTTTATTTTAGAAAGGAACAAGGAGAAACACCAAGATGTCTCAGAATAAAAAAACGCCCTTCCGTTTCGGGGAAAAGATTCGTACTGTGCGGGAACGAAAGGGATACACCCTCAAGGTTGTAGCTCAACGGGCTGGTGTCAGCGAAAGCCTTGTGTCTCAAATTGAGCGCAACAAGGTGTCTCCCGCCATTGATACACTGCTGGTGCTGGCAGATGTGCTTGATATAAACTTGGAGTTTCTTTTTGAGGAATATCGCCGGGAACGCCCTGTGCAAATCATTCGCTCCCAAGAACGACGCATGGTAGAAGAAGAATCGATTATTTATGAAGAGTTAGCCAAGCCCACGGAAAATGATGGGAACCACTCACTGGAATCCTACATTGTAAAAATTCCACCCAATAGCCAAACCCTTCGTGGCTCGTATGGTCACTTGGGGAGGGAGCTGGGATTTATTATTACGGGCAAGGGGCAGCTCCACTACGAGTCAAAGATATATGATTTGGAAGAAGGTGACAGTGTTTCCTATTCAGCCTCATCTCCCCACACGCTGGTAAATGTGGGAAGCGAACCACTGATTGCCCTATGGGTGGTAACGCCACCACAGCGCTTTGTATAAAAAATCAATTTTACCAATTTTACAAGCTATTTTCCTGCAAAAAAGAAGGCTCCCCTATTGTATAATAAGGGAGCCTTTTCTCCAATTACAGGTGGAGTTTTTACGGAAACTTAGATTCTGGGGGGAATAACTGTTGCTACACCCTCAATCACAACCTCACCATCCTGATTCTTGCAGGTGGTGGTCATAGTTGCAATGTCGAACTTTTCCTTTTCCTTGATTTCGGTAACTTCCAACTCAACGGTCAAGGTGTCATCAATGCGAACAGCCTTCTTGAACTTCAAGTCCTGGCTCAAGTAGGTTGTACCAACACCAGGCATACCCATACCAATAGCAGCAGAGATAATACCTGCACCAATCATTCCGTGAGCAATGCGTCCCTTGAACATGGTGTTCTTTGCATACTCATCGTCCAAGTGCAATGGGTTCTTGTCTCCACTTACTTCAGCGAATGAAAAAACATCTTCATTACTTACCTTCTTGCTAAAAGTATAAGTATCACCTACCTTAATTCCTAAAGCCATTGTCATCCTCCATTAAACGAAAGAAATGTATAATATATTGCTAATTTACTACTAAAATCCATAACTAACAACAAAACTTGTTGCAGTCATGTCATAACAAAAAATGGCGGATATGAAAAAGTCTTCCCCTTCCGCACCGCCATTTTCTCAATCCTAGATGAAGATACCCCAAGCAAGAGCCAATACCAAGGAGCCAATTACTGGAATGATACAGGTCGTAATACAAATGTCCACATAGGATTCCTTGTGGGTACAGTGAGATACTGCCAACAAGGTGAGAACTGCACCATTATGAGGCAAGGTATCAAGACCACCAGAAGACAAGGAGGCAATACGGTGCAAGTATTCTGGGTTCAAGCCAATCTGGTTGGCCAACTCCAAATACTTCTGTCCCAAGGCAGACAAGGCAATGGACATACCACCAGAAGCTGAACCTGTAGCACCAGCCAATACGTTTACAGCCAAGGCCTCTGAGAACAAGATTGAAGTTCCGCTGGCAGAGCTAGACAACATCAAATCGGTCAAAACCTTAAAGCCGGGAACAATCTTTACAACAGAACCAAATCCTACAGCACAAGCGGTGTTCATGATAGCTGTCAAAGAGCCGTTGGCACCTGCAGAAATAGCAGGAAGCAAAACCTTCAGCTGCTGGAGGTTCAACAAAGAACAAGTGATGATAGCCAGCAACAGAGCGATTACAATACCCCAGTTTAAGATATTCAATGCAATGAATACCACGATAATGGGAATGAGACCAGTGGCCCAGTGCCATGAAGGAAGCTTGCTTTCATCATGCTCAATTCCTTCAAACTTTGGATCTTCTTCAAATCCGCGGCCTTCCTTGCGAGCCTTGCGGACACGATATTCCAACCACAGGTAACCGGGAACACCTACAACCAAGATTGCAACAACACTCATCAAGGGGGCTGCTGTGGGAGTTGTTCCGAAGTAGTCCATTGGAATCAAGTTCTGAATCTGCGGGGTTCCAGGAATAGCTGTCATGGTAAGACCAAAGGCACCAAAGGCAATCGCTCCAGGAAGCAATGTTCGAGGCAGGTTGGCTGCACGGTAGATAGCATATCCCATGGGGTAGATAACGAATACTACTACGAACAAGGAGATTCCACCGTAGGTCAAGGCCATACAAGGCAGCACAACGGCCAGAACAGCGAACTTAGGTCCAATGAGCTTAACGATGGCGTTGGCCAAAGAACGGGCTGAACCAGTCATGTCCATAATCTTTCCGTACACAGCTCCTAAGAAGAATGCAGGAAACCAGGTGATAAAGTATTCACCAGCACCACGCATGTAGTCCACGGTGTAGCTCGAAAGAAGGGTTCTTCCCTCTCCAAGACCTGCGGCCAAGCCAAAGCAGGCGACAATGAATGCACAAAATGGTGCAACCCAAACAATTGAATGACCCTTGTATGCCAAGAACATGAGCAATACAAGGCCGACAATGATACCAACAAGTGATAATCCTGCCATTTATTCCTCCTTTAAACTTACAACTTCAATCCCATCAAATCATCACGGAAAATCCGCTGATCCATGGTCTTTACATCCTTCATGATTGGCTTGAAATCCATTTGATCCAGAACATCCTTCTGCAAGTCAATACCAGGTGCAATCTCAATCAACTCAACACCTTCTGGAGTAAGCTTGAATACCGCCCGCTCAGTGATGTACAGAACAGGCTGGCCTTTTTCCTGGGCATAGGCACCAGAGAATGTTACCTGCTCAACCTCACTGATAAGCTTCTTGCTCTTACCTTCTTGGTCAATGCTCAACTTTCCATCTGTTACAGAAATCTTCAAGCCACCTGCGGTAAAGGTTCCACAATAAATAACCTTCCGTGCGTTCTGGGTAATGTTGATGAATCCACCACAACCAGCAATCTTAGGTCCAAACTTTGATACGTTGATGTTTCCGTGAACGTCCATCTGGGCAAGTCCCAAGAAGGCAACATCGAGTCCACCACCATCGTAGAAGTCAAACTGAGCAGGCTGCTCCAAAACACAGTCGGGGTTTGTAGTAACACCAAAGTCTCCGCCGCCAGCAGGAATTCCGCCGATAGTACCGGACTCAGTGGTAAGCACCATTCCTGACAAGCCTTCTTCAGCGGCAATGCTGGCAACACCCTCTGGCATACCAATTCCCAGGTTTACAACAGCGTCAGGAATTAATTCCATGGCCGCACGACGAGCAATAATCTTTCGCTCGCTTAATGGAAGGGGAGACAAGGAATCTACGGGCACACGTGTTTCTCCGCTGTAGGCAGGGTTATAATATGTACCAAAGGTCTGGCGGTGATTTTCTTCGGAAGCCACAACAATGGCGTCAATGTAGATTCCAGGAATCTTTACCAACCGAGCATCCAAGGAGCCATATTCAACAACCTGCTTGACCTGAACGATAACCTTTCCGCCAGAATTCTTTGCGGCCTGAGCGATGGCCAAGGTTTCTGCCAAAGCACCTTCATGCTCCATGGTACAGTTACCCTGGGTATCCGCATACGTTGCACGGATAATACCTACATTGATGGGGAATGCCTTGTACAGGAGCCGTTCTTCACCCTCGATATTTACAACCTTTACAAGGTCGATATCCTTTTTAGATACATCATTGATTTTACCACCTTCCAAGCGGGGGTCGGCAAAGGTTTTTAGACCAACGTGGGTCAAAACACCCATTTTTCCAGCAGCAATGTCCCGGAACAAATGAGAAATGACACCCTGAGGCAAATTGTAAGCGGAAAGCTTGTTTTCCAGTGCCAGCTTTTGCAACCGAGGAACCAATCCCCAGTGACCACCAACAATTCTCTTTACCAGGCCTTCTTCACCAAGATGATTGAGTCCTTTTTCCTTGCCATCACCCTGGCCAGCTGCGTATACAACAGTCAAATCCTTAGGATGGGCTGTCTCCAAGAAGGATGCCTGAATCCCTGCTGTAACTTCTTCAGCATGAACGGCCCCAACAAAGCCACCAAAAGCAACGGTGTCACCGTCCTTGATTAATTTTACAGCATCCTGAACACTGGTCAATTTACTCATTTACCCTTACCTCCTTTAGTATCGTATCAAGAGCATCTTAAAATCACAATCACCAACCCCTCCACCAGTGGCGGTGCACGGTGTTCTCATAATGTAATTTCACTCAGGTTTAATTCCTTATTATACACGCCTCAAGGGACGGGATATTAAACCCCCAGCACGAATAAACTAATATTATGGTAACCCACAATGACTGGTAAGTAAAATGGATTTTTTACACAAGTATCATGAAAAAAAATCATAACAGATAAGGCATTTCCCTATTAAGAGAATCTGACACAGGAGATGGCTATTACGGGAAAATTAGAAGCATTATGAGTCTCTGAACTTTTTGACAAAGTCCTGTACAACTCGAATGGCAGAGGAAACGTACTTGTCTTTGCGAACCACCATTGCAATATCCCAAGGAAAATCTGGTTCACAGAGCTCCACCAATTTAATTGATTTTGAATGAAAGTGAGAAAGTATGGGATAGGGTAAAATCGCCACACCATAATTTAACTCACACATTCTGGCAATCATATCCCACTGGGAACTAAGGAGTTTAAAACGAGGTTGGAAGCCAGCTTCATTGCACAGGGAAACAATGCTATTATAAAGCATATAGGAAGAATCCAAGGACAACATGGGCTCATTCTTTAATTCCTGGAAACGCACCTTTGACCGTTTTGCGAAGGGATGCTCCTTGCTTACTACCAATACATTTTTACTTTCAAAAAGAACGTGAACATCGTAGTTTCCACTGGCAATGGGAAGAATTACAACACCAACATCTATTTCCCCAGCATCAACCTTCTCTTTTACGATATTGGCACCAATTTCTATTACATCCAAACGGATGGAGGGATAGGCTTTTTCAAACTCAGATATAACATCAGCAAAATACACCGTACTTATAACCGGAGGAATGCCAACCCGCACTACACCACCAGTAAAAATTGTAGTGGAATCCCGCAGATAATTCAAGGAATCCTCCACCTTTTCCAAGGTTTCAGTTCCCAAGGTAAATAAAACCTCTCCGTGGGAGGTGAGCCGGAAAACATTGGAAGTTCTATCAATCAGAGGAACCCCTAAATCTTCCTCCAAGGCTCGAATCCCCTTGCTTAAGGTGGACTGGTCCATAAAAAGCTTTTGTGCCGTTTTGGTAAAATGCTTAACTTTTGCCAACTCTATGAACCAAGACAGATGTTTCAAATTCATGGCAACATTCTATCATAGCATAAAACTGGATGCTAGCCTCAATTCCACAGATTCTGGGGATTTACTCCCATACCGTTCTTGTAGACAGCAAAGTGGAGGTGGGGACCAGTACTCAGACCAGTGCTACCAACAGTACCAATCTTTGTGTTGGTGTATACATAGTTTCCACGCTTTGTAGTGATACTGTGCATATGTCCATACAAGGTTTGATATCCAGAATGGTGGCGAATTACCACATAATTTCCATAGGTATTGTTATAACCAGCCTCAATAACCGTTCCCTCCAGGGCAGCATATATGGGCGTACCTGTATTGGCGGCCATATCAATCCCACCGTGGAAGGTACGGGTTCCATTGAAGGGATTTTTCCGCCAGCCGTAGTAGGATGAGAAATAGTAGCTGCCCTTCAGTGGTCTCTGGAACAAGTCCCCATTGATTTCTTGGCGAGTAACCCAGTCCAGCTCTGCATCCGGCAGAAAAAGAGTAGTTCCAGCAGAAAGCCCCACCTGTAGGGCTACATTGTTCACTTGGGAACACTTATCCTGCTCTATCTCATACCTTCCTGCTATATCTTCCAGAGTCTCTCCATCCTCCCGAACGGTGTACAATATACCAGACATGGAAGGGATTTTGAGATATTGTCCTGGCTGAATCAAGCGAGTCTTTCTAATATTATTTACACTAATCAGGGTATCTTGGGTAAGACCAAATTCCTCGGCAATAACGCCAATCATATCACCTTGTTTAATTCTATAGGCGGTGTAGGAAAGCGCAGCAGCCTCTGCAAGAATATCATCTTCAGATTCCACCAGAGCCTTCTCCTCCGCAAAGGGGAAATTTTCCGTACTGGACAAAAGGGGCAATACAGGACTATCATATCCACCTTTACCAGCTACAATTTGGGGCTCCATCACAGGATACAACAACACCCCTACACCAAACACCACCACAAAACAACATCCTATTACAAGGTATTTCATCGCCAAGTTGTTTCTCATATTTCCCACTACCCCTTTTTGTTCAGTCCTACTAAATATGTTTCAAAGGACTCGCTACGACATGCCTCTGGCTTAAATCCACGGGCAGAGATAAAAATCTCCCGCATGGATTTAAGGAGCTGCTGCTGGTCGCCCCCTTGAAAAATCTTTACAACAAAATTTCCCCCAGGCTTTAGCATTGTCTGGGCATAAAAAATAGCCAGCTCCACCAAGCCTGTAGAACGAGCTGTATCTACCGTCTTATTGCCGGTGGTGGCTGGAGCCGCATCACAGATAACCGAATCGTAGGGCCCCAAATCACGAGCCTGAATCCGCACCGCCTCATCGTACAAATCCCCCTGAATAAAGGTGAGATTGCTACCAACCACATCCTTTGCCAATGGCTTCAAGTCGATGGAGGTGAGATGGCCTGTTCCATCCAAGGCACGAAGGGCAAAGACAGTCCAACTGCCCGGAGCGGCTCCAAGATCTAGAACAGAGGAATTTTTCTTTAAAAGACCAAACTTTTCGTCCAGTTCCTTCAGTTTATACACAGATCTGGCAGGATAGCCTTCAGAAAAGGCCTTTTTTGACCAGAAATCAGGTTTCTCGTAACTATTTGCAGCCATAAGACTTCCAAATTATCGGCAATTTACTTCGTTCTTATTACAGGAAAGTAAGAACCTCATATATACAAAACGCAATGAATTATCGATACATACTACAAAACTTAAGCCTGGGAATCAACACCAATAATTCCATTCCCCGAGGTTTTCAGAATGGTCAAGTTCTGCTATACTCAGACTATGGAATACGACTTTACCCAAGAATTGCAGAAAATTGAAGCTGTTTTAGAAAAAGCTCTTCCCGATGCCCCGGAAGCATCCTGGTGCCAGCAACACTTTGGCAAGCTTTCGCCTGCAGTAAATGTAAGTCATATTACTCCCTTGTCAACGCCCTGTACTCGGCTCATGCATCTTGGGGGAAAGCGCTGGAGACCCTTGCTGCAGATTCTTTGTGCCCAGGCTGCGGCAGGAGCAAATACACCTCCAGAGGTTGCCTATCAGCTTACCCCTCTGGTGGAATTTGTTCACACGGCAAGTCTTATTCATGATGATATAGAAGATTCAGCAGACACCCGACGAGGAGCACCTGCGGCCCATATTACCTATGGCCTAGATACAGCCTTGAACGCTGGAGCCTGGCTTTATTTTGTGGCTCCTGCCTGTATCCAGACCAGTGGCTTAAACCTGGAAACACAGCTCCTTTTGACCCAGCTCTATCATCAGGAATTACGTCGTCTTCATTTGGGACAGGCCATGGATATTGCCTGGCACCGCAACAATGAAACCACCCCATCTCAAGAAGAATACATCGCCATGGTGCGAATGAAAACAGGTACCCTCGCTTCCCTTTCTGCCCAGGTGGGAATCATTGCAGGTGGAGGAGACATTCACCAGGCCCAAGAGGTTGGTGGCATCGCCTCTGACATTGGAATTGGTTTTCAGGTATTGGATGATGTTATCAATCTCACCAGTGGCAATGTAGGCAAGAAACGAGGGGATGATATTGTGGAAGGAAAGAAGAGTCTTCCTATTTTGCTCCATCTGAAGAAAAATCCACAAGACCTGGAGCCCCTTACCGAATGTTTTACCCAAGCGAGAATCCGGGGGGTAGACTCTCCTGCAGTTGAGCAAGCAATCGCCATTGTTACCGACAGTGGTGCCATAGAAGAAGCAGCAACCTTGGCCCGCAATCTAATCCAAAGTGCTTGCAGCCGGCTGGAAGAGCTCTATCCCAATACCGAGGCTACAAAAAAAATCAGCCAGCTTTTTAATACCATGTTAAAAGTTGCCATTGGTTAGAAAAAGCCATACCTTTAAAGTGGGAGGAAGTACTTATGAAAGAAAATGCAGAAATTCTCAATTCCCAAGCTATTGAATTAGCCTCCCATGGTCAGTATGTGGAGGCCATTGCTTGCTTTAAAAGAGCCATCACCATAGCTCGTGATAATGCCCTGCTCTGGTATAATCTGGGTATTACCTATCGAGATGCAGGTATGTTGCAATTATCAAAGGATGCCCTTTTGACCGCCTACAAAATCAATGGCGAAGACCAGGATATTATAGAAACATTGGCTCATACCTGCTTTATTTCTGGAGAAATGGAAGAAGCCCTTACCTTTTGTGCCCAGGGCTTGGAGTTAAACATGAGGAATGCCCACCTATGGAACAATAGCGGGGTCATCTTTTTTACCCAGGGAGATTATGACAGCGCTTGTGAAGCCTTTGAACATGCAGTTACCATTGACCCAAACTATTATGACGCTGTATTCAATCTACGGGACACCTACCAGGAACTGGGAAATCTCAGTGCCGCGGCAGAATGTGATGCCCGACTAAAAAATATTAAACAGGGAGATTTGTATGCGTGACAAGGCCTGTATCATAAGATATGAAAATGGAGTAGCCACCGTTATTCCGCTGCTCAGCGATACTTGCATAAATTGCAATAGTCCCACCTGTGCAAAACGTGGAACTCCCTTCCAAGCTTCAAATCCACAAAACCTTGAGCTTAAAAGTGGCGACATTGTAAAAATTGGAGCACCTGCCGCCACGCAAATTGCCCAGGGCTTCCTTTCCCTCATAGTACCAATTTTAAGTGCTATAGCAGGATATTTTCTTGCTGAGCCTGTTGCAAAGCTACTGGAAATCCCAGTAACAGAATCAATACGAACGGCAGGAGTACTTATTCTTCTGGCCCTCTCCACAGGCATTATCTTCATATTGTCCAAGACCCGGCTCAAGCTTTCCAAGCCACAGGTAACGGCCATAATCCATTCCGTCAATACAGCACCCTTGGAAAGCTGCCCCTTGTGAATCCAGTCTACTGATACTGGTTTGCAAGCTTACTGATTTCTTGCGCCATATCCTGTAGGGAAACCTGCCGCTGGACACCGCCCATTTCAAAGGCAACCTTTGGCATACCATACACAATACAAGATTCCTCGTTTTGTCCGAGAGTATGAGCCCCCTGCTTACGCATCTCTGCCAGCTGGGCAGCACCGTCATTCCCCATTCCCGTCATGATAACACCAAGGGCATGATTCTGGTAGATGCTGGCTACAGACTCAAACAGCACATCGGCCGAAGGCCTATGGCCATTTCGCTGTGGAGCATCGGAGAGGCGCACCACCATAGCCAAGGATTTCCGCTCGACATAGATATGGTAATTTCCAGGAGCAATCAAAATACGACCGCCCTTGATTAGATCTCCATCCTTGGCCTCCTTTACCTCCAAGGGACAGATGGAATTCAAGCTATTGGCAAATTCCTCCGTAAAGCCAGCGGGCATATGCTGTACCACCAAAATAGGCTGCTTCAGATTGGGGTCGATTTTTTGAAACACCTCACGCAAGGCATTAGGACCACCAGTGGAAATGCCGATGGCAATCACCTCTATTTTACCGGGCTCCCGCAATGGAGTAATAACAGAAGGCTCCTTCCGTTGCCGTGCCGTAGAAAAAACCGTATTGAAAGTATTTACAACGTGGTTTGTGGTGGCTTCAGATTTTTGCTCATGAACAGGTAGTGCGACATCCCTTTCTTCCACCCGTTTCTTCTCTAAGGAAGAATATAGGCTTGTAATACGACGAGGGGGAGCAACCACACGCCCCTTCTTCTTTGCATAGGTTCCGCCATACGAAATCAACAATTCGACCAACCGAGTTGCAGTTGAAGACAAATCAGTAAGACCAGTTCCACCAGGCTTTGTCAAAAAATCACTGGCTCCTAGCTCCAGACATTGCATGGTAACTGCAGCACCCTCTGTGGTGAGGCTAGAAAGCATGATGACAGGTATATCTATACCTCGACGCTTTCGTTCCATGAGGAATTCCAGCCCATTCATCACCGGCATTTCTATATCTAAAACAATGACATCAGGACGACATCCGGGAATATGCTGCAACGCAAATTCACCGTTCATTGCCTTACCTGCAATTACAAGGCCTGGAGTCTGTTCAATAATCTTGGAGATGATATTACGCATTAAAGCAGAATCATCTACGATAAGGACTCTAACATCGGACGAATCCATGCTCTCTCTCCATTAGGATTTAATAAAACTACAAATTTTTTTGGTACAAACAAGCCCAGTTGGTCTTCAGGAACTCAAACCTTGTATTCATACCGAAAAGTGACTCTGAGTGTCCAATGTAAAGATAGGAACGAGGAGCCATGGCATCCCAGAAGTGATTGATAACCTCCAGCTGGGCAGCCTCATCAAAATAAATCAAAACATTGCGACAGAACACAATATCCAGGTTACGGGTGGTAGGCATGTGCTTGAGATTATGGTAGTCAAAGCGGATGGTGCTCATAACATCAGCATTTACCTGATACCCCTCTGGGGTTTTCGTAAAGAATCGTTGCAAATACCTATCGGGAATACCTGTAATCCGAGAAGCAGGGTAAAAGCCCTGCTTTCCTACCATCAAGGACTTAAGAGAGATGTCTGAAGCCATGATTTCAAAGCTATAGGGAGGAGGAAGAATATCCTTCAGAATCATGGCAATGGTATACGGCTCCTCTCCTGTGGAGCAACCGGCACTCCAAATACGAATCTTCTTATCAGGTGAGCTCTTCTTAAATTCCATGAGATGAGGGATAACATAATTCTGGAAGGCGTCAAAATGAGGCTGATTGCGGAAAAATCGAGTCAAATTTGTTGTAACTGAATCCAGCAGCAGCTTCATCTCCTCCTTGTCGGAGGTAATGAGCTTGTAGTAATCCTGGACAGTGGACATCCCCTTGTCTCGAAGCCGCTCCTTTAGACGACTATCCAAAATGGATCTGTTTGTTTCAGAAAAGGTTATGCCGCTTTCTGCATAAATCACCTTGCGGAATAAATCAAATTCAGCATTTGTAAGAAGTTCACTCATAATTTCATTTTATAGCGGTTAGACTAATATGTAAAGTGGAATCTCTCCATAACATACAATACCACCCCTATACTTCCTTCCGATATTTCAGTTGTTGTAACAATCCCTTGCACCCAGCAGAAACATCTTCGTAGGTCTCGTCAAAATTTCCTGTGTACCAAGGGTCTGCTATATCATCGGCAATTCCTGCATAGGACAATAGTTTTGAGAATTTTTCCCACAAGTCGGGGCTAGACATCCGCTCAAGATTCCGCATATTGGCATCGTCCATTCCGATAATATAATCGAAAGAATGGAAATCATCTTGGGTAATTTTTCGTGCCCGATGATTTCCTACAGGAATTCCCACAGCCCGCAGTTTTACCACGGTACCAGGATGAACTCCATGACCTTCTTCTTCCCGACTTGTTCCTGCTGAGTCGATAAAAAATTTATCAGACAAACCTGCCTTTTTTACCAAATCCTTCATCACAAATTCTGCCATGGTGGAACGACAGATGTTTCCATGACATACAAACAAAATACGAACCATATTTTATAAAACTCCGTTCAATGATAATCTTATGAATCCAGTTCATTATAATGAAATTCTATTTTTTTTGCAAAAAATTTTATTGTCATGGTTTTTTCAGTTTGCTATAATAGCCCCGTTGCAAAACTTGTATCCAAAACATCACCTAAAAGGGGATCTTCACAATGAAAACACTTTATGAGGGCAAGACAAAGAATGTCATGCTGGATGAGGCCACCAATGTAGTCCATCTTTTTTTCAAGGACAGTGCCACTGGCGAGAATGGAGTCTTTGATCCAGGCTCAAACTCTGTAGGCGGCAGCGTGGAAGGCAAGGGCAAGGTTGGTCTTGCTGTTTCCAAGTATTTCTTTGAGCTGATGGAAAAAAATGGCATTCCCACCCACTACTTAGGCTCCGATATTGATCAGGGGCTGATGAAGGTTCGGAACCTGACGGTACCAAAGCTGGAGTTTGTTCTGCGTTACTTTACCGCTGGCTCCATGTGCCGCCGCTTTGACTTGGAGCAGGGAATCCCCTTTGATCCTCCCTACTGTGAAGTTACTCTGAAAAGCGATGCCCAGGGCGACCCCTTGATTACCGAGCGCCTTTGCATCATGAAGGGAATGCTCAAGGAAGGCCAGTTTGACCAGGCTCTGGAGATTCTCGTTAAGGTTGGAGAAGTTCTAAAGAAGGAGCTTGCCGCCATGAACCTTCAGCTCATTGACTTTAAGATTGAAGTGGGTTATGACGAGGAAGGCAAGATTTACGTGGCAGACGAAATCACCCCCGACATCTGGCGAGTGAAGGATGAGGATGGAAACATCCCCAACCAGATTGATTGTGCCAAGATGATTCTGGCAAAGATTCAGTAAATATCAAATCAAGCAGCTGTCCTGGTACCCTGCCGGGACAGTTTCTTTTCGCCGCCTTTCCGTACAAGTCCTTGTGGGCTTCCCTCCAACTTACCGTCGCATCCTGCTGGAACCACCCCTTTTATTTCACCAAAAACTCCATTTCCCCATAGGTTGCTCTAAGTTTTTTCATTGCAGATTGATTTTTTTATCCGTAGTAGAGAAAAACTGCACATTTTCCGATATAATAGCTTGTAACCGTTTCTTCCCTAAATTATTGCATCATCCTCGTCACGAGCTTTGCCCTGAGGGATTACAACAATTCAAGGAAAACAAAATATGGAGGTCGCACATGAAAATCAAAAACCTGTTTTCTATCACAATTGTAGCATCAATCATCATGTCTGTAATTGTTTTCGTCACCATCCTGATGATTGTCTCCTCGAACAAGCATCTGGAGCATGCCCTCAGCTACGAGCTTCAGGCTTATCAGCTTGCCAACGAAATGTCCCAAAGCTCGGAGAACCTCACCAACTACATCCGTCTCTACGCTATGACGGGAAACGCATCCTATCGGGAGGCATACAACAAGGTGCTTGATGTTCGCAACGGCAAGGTTGCTGATGACAACGGTGTGAAGAAGTCCTTCGCCGACAAGGTGAAGGAGATGGAGTTGACCGCCGAGGAGAACAACCTCATCCTCAAGTCCCAGGATCTGTCCAACAATCTGGCAGTACTGGAGACAGAGGTTATGACCTTCATCGACAACTATATGCTCCGCAATCCCAACGCCAATCTGGGAGAGACCAGCGATCCCGACGTTCTCCACCAGCAGGGACGGCTTTTCTCCGTTGAGTATACCTCCCACACCGATGCCATCATGAAGCCGGTGGCAGATTTCCAGCAAGCCCTCTTTGACCGTGCCGACATAGAGAAGATTGCTGCGGAGAACCAGGCGGCATCGGCAACGAAAATAGGCCTGATTTTTCTAAGTGTCTTCATAGTTTTCATAGTCGTCGTCCTCATATTTGCCATGAAGTACATCCTCACTACCTTGGGCTCCGAGCCTGAGCACCTGAAGAGACTGCTGACCCAGGTTGAGGAGGGCGACATGACGGTGGACTTCATGGCCGGATGCAAATATCCCAACAGTCTCAGTGGCAGCCTCGCCTCCTCCTTGGGCAAGATTGCCTCCGTATTCAAGGCTACCATGGAGATGCTCACCATGGTGGTGACCCAGAGCGATACCATGTACGCCTCCAGCGAGGAGCTTTCCTCCGGTGTAGAGCGGCTGGCAATCTCCACCCAGAAGATTTCCGAGAATATGCGGGACATTGCGGACCATGCCCGCCAGACTGCCGACAACGCTGGAGAGACACGGTTCATTGCAGAGAAGACTGTTTCCGACAGCAAGGAGGGCGGTGAGGCTGTAAGCAACACCGTCAGCGCCATGAACGACATTGCCCTCAAGGTGAGCATCATCGAGGACATTGCAGACCAGACCAACCTGCTGGCATTGAACGCTGCCATTGAGGCGGCCCGCGCAGGCGAGGCAGGAAAGGGATTTGCCGTTGTTGCCGGAGAGGTACGCAAACTGGCAGAACGCAGCAGCATCGCTGCCAACGAAATCAGTGGCATGACCTCAGAAAGCGTGAGCATCGTTGACCACGCAGGAAAGCTCATTGCCGACGTGGTTCCCAACATCGAGAAGACTGGCCGCCTCATCGAAGAGATTGCCGCCGCCAGCCGCAACCAGGATGCAGGAATGCAGCGGATTCAGGATGCAATTCACGAGATGGAGGCCGCTGCCGAGGAAAATACCTCCGCCTCCGCCCAGCTTTCCCAGATTGCTCAGCTCCTGCACCAACACGCCACTGGCCTGATGCAGGAAATGTCCTTCTTCAAGATGGGGGACGATGTGGCCACCTCTTCCGCTGCCGGCAAATCCACCGGCTATGCCACAGTGATGGCCTCTGGCTATGACAGCTTCTCCTAATTTGAATAAGATTTGTGACAAACAATGAAAAAGGGCTGGCCTACGAAACATATTCATAGGCCAGCCCCACTCTTTTTAGGACAGAATCTTGGAAACGGTCAGTCCTGAGACGCCTATTTCCCGAAATAAAGTGCCGAAACGGCAGCTTCACAAAATCCTCCGTGATAGGAGCTAGAGCCTCAACTCCCCCTCATCCAGTATCCGCCGCCGGCTTCCGTCCTGATACACAAAGTCGATGGTGGGATTCCTGATAACTCCATCAAGGTGAATCAGGGCATGGGCATCATTGTCATAGTTCTCGCCGATGGCGATGTGGCAGGTACGGAAGGCCTTCTCATCCTCCAGCATCTTGCCAGTAATGATGGCGGCAGGATTCAGCCCGATTCCCAGCTCGCCGATATTCCGGGCGTTGCGACAGTAGAGCTGGGCATCTTCAACAGAAAGACGACCATCGGCTCCCATGGCAAGGGCTTCTTCCTCGGCCGTGGCAATAGTTTCCTGTAGCCTTTGAGCCTCCTCTGCTCCGTTGATAGAGGTAATAAATCCACCAACCACATCCACTACGATGGGAGTTTTTATGGCCACACAGCCTGAATTCACCGACATGGAACCGTCAAAGGCAATACGGCCGTGGCAACCAGTTTCCTTGCCGTCCCCCACCACCGGACTGATGAACACTTCTCCAGCAGGCACATTGCCACCGCTTCCAAGACGGCTAAAATCTCCATCATCAGAAAAAGGCTTTCGTCCAGCCACGGGAATCACCAAATCAGTGCCAGCAGGAGCCTTTATTTCAACAGAAACAACATCTTGATACAGCTCACACAAAGCCTTGCAGTGCTGCTGCAGCTGCTGATAGTCAATATCAACAGTGCGGGCAAACATATCCAAGGTGATTCCGGGAGTCCAGGCCGAACGCATGGATTTTTTCCCATAGAGCAGATAATCAAAGATGTGGTCAAAGGAATTCCCAGCATCATCCTGATAGGGATTGGAAATTGCAGCCACATCCTTTCCCAGCTTGTTGTGGGAAATGGAAAAACACACATCAGGCTCCGTTTTCAAGGCCGCAATAACGCTTTCATCAGCGGCATCCATGGAGCTTTTTGCAGGCTGTGTCACCATGGATACCTTTGCGCCAGCTGCTTCACAGGCATCATACAAAAACTGGGAGATAAGCTCAGTTTGGGCAACATCAAATGAAACCCCTTGGTTCTTCCAGCTGATGGAAGGCCGCTCCACCACACGATTCGTGATAATCAGCACCCGCTCACCAGAACGAATCTTGCACACTTCTTCTACTACACGTTTTGCAGAACGCTTCAACTGTTCCACCAGCTCTTCCATTAATTCCTCCGTAAAATAAAACCAGGCAACAGCTGTTACCTGGCTGACTTGTTACCGTCGCTCCATTCCCGTGTATTCCTTGTGGCCACACACCGCCTTGTATGCAGGACGAATAATCTTTCCTTCATTTGCAAGCTCCTCTATGCGGTGGGCGGACCAACCAGCAATACGGGCGGTGGCAAACAGGGGGGTATATAAAGCAGGTGGCAAGTCCAGCATCTTGTACACAAAGCCAGAGTAGAAGTCAATGTTGGCGCTCACCCCCTTATACATTTTTCTTCTGTTGCTAATTACTTCTGGAGCAAGCACTTCTACCTTGGAATAGAAGTCATACTCCTCCTCGGCCCCTTTGGACCGAGCCAATTCTTCCACAAATTCCCGCAGAATCAGAGAACGAGGGTCCGACAAGGAGTACACTGCATGACCAATGCCGTAGACAAGTCCGCTTTTGTCAAAGGCCTCCTTGTTCAGCAATCGCTCCACGTAGCTCCGAATTTCATCATCATCCTTCCAGTCCTTGATATTTGCCTTCATGTCCTCGAACATCTGCACAACCTTGATGTTGGCACCACCGTGACGTGGCCCTTTCAAGGAGCAAAGTGATGCGGCCATGGCAGAATAAGTGTCTGTTCCAGAAGAAGTTACTACGTGATTCGTAAAGGTTGAGTTGTTTCCTCCACCATGCTCTGCGTGCAAGGTCAACGCAAGGTCTAGAATTTTTGATTCCAGCTCTGTAAAGCTCGAGTCTGGCCGCAGCATATGCAAGATATTCTGCGCAATGGATAACTCCGGTTCAGGAGTGTGGATAATCAAGCTTTGCTTGTTGTAGTAATAAGCGTAAGACTGAAAACCGTACACCATCAGGCTGGGGAATTGAGCAATCAGCTGGAGACACTGACGCAGCACGTTGGGAATGGAGATATTCTCTGGATCCGGGTCGTAGGTATACAAGGTAAGAATACTGGTGGCCAGCTGATTCATCATATCCTGACCAGGAGCATTCATAATGGTATTTCTCAGGAATTCATCAGGAAGAGTCATAAAACTTCCCAACACCTTTCTAAATTCCACATATTCTTCGTGAGTCGGAAGGTGACCCATAATCAGCAAAAAGCAGATTTCCTCAAAGCCAAACCGTTTGTCCTTCAAAAAGCCGTTTACCAAATCCCGAATGTCATAGCCACGATAAAACAGGCGACCTTCACAGGGAATCAAATCCCCCTCCTCTATCCGGTATGCCATTACTTCAGAAATTTCTGTCAAGCCCGCCAGAACGCCCTTTCCGCTGATGTCACGGAGTCCCCGCTTCACCTCGTATTTTGCATACAAAGACGAATCTACAATGCTACTGGCACGGGCCGCCTCACTGTACTGGGCAATTTTTTGTTCTAAATCCATTTCCATTCTCCAAAAACATCTATTCACGCAACTTCATAAATATAAACTATAAATTTTTATCCGTCAAACCGAAAATCCGCCTCACTCCCCAGAAAACCTTAAAAATTTGGTAAAAAAGCTGTGAATTCCACCTTTACGGAGGGCCAAAAGCGCATTTTATTCCTTAGAGACTTTTAACTTATATTAATTTCAGTTTGACAATATACCGTAGTTATGATAACTTGTATACAATACAATTCTATACTTTACATAAGGAGCAAATGTGCGCAACATTATATTGTATGTTGCCCTCCCTGTTGTAGGAATTGTTCTTGGATGGACTATTCGCTGGCTGTATGCCAGATTTCAACTCTCTGCGTCCGAACAAAGAGCGGAACGTATTAAACAGGATGCGATAAAAGAAGCAGAAGCACAGAAGAAAGAAATTTTATTAGAAGCGAAAGACCAACTCATTCGGGAACAGAAGCAGCAGGATCGGGAAAACCGTGAGCGAAGGGCTAACCTTGACAAGATTGAGCAGAAATTGGAGCGACGTGAAGAAAACCTTGAAAAGCGCAAGGCCGACATGGACAAGTGCGAGCAGGGCTTTGTAGAGCGGGAACAAAAAATTTCTCAACGGGAAAATGAGCTTGCAGGAGAAGAGGAGCGATACCGACAGGAGCTGGAGCGAATTTCCGGTTTAACAAGCCAAGAAGCAAAGAGCCTGATTATCCAGAATTTGGAAAATGAGGCTCGCCGTGATGCACAGACGTTGTTGAATAAGATTGAACAAGATGCACAGCTTTCCGCCGAAAAGAAGGCTCGTGAAATCCTTATTGCCACAATTCAGCGTATCGCAACAGAAACTACCAGTGAGGTAACAGTTTCTACAGTATCTCTTCCCAGCGATGAAATGAAAGGGCGAATCATTGGACGGGAAGGCCGCAATATTCGTGCCTTGGAAACCCTGACTGGTGTAGATATCATCATCGATGATACACCGGAGGCAGTAGTTATTTCTTGCTTTGACCCAGTGCGCAAGGAAATTGCAAAGGTTGCCTTGGAGCGCCTTATTACTGATGGACGGATTCACCCTGCCCGCATTGAAGAGGTTGTCCAAAAGGTAACAAAGGAAATCCAGCAGAAGATTTATGAGGAGGGCGAGAAGGTTCTCTTTGATCTGGGTATCCACAACATGAGCCAGAACGGAATCAGAGCCCTTGGTCGTCTGTATTTCCGCACCAGCTATGGTCAGAACGTGCTGTACCATTCAAAGGAAGTGGCTCTCATTGCGGGAATGTTGGCTGGAGAATTAGGCTGCAACCGAGAGCTGGCAAAGCGTGGTGCCCTGCTCCATGACATTGGTAAGGGTGCGGAAAGTGATTCCGACCAGAACCACGCCGAAATCGGTATGGATATGGCACGAAAGATGGGAGAGCATCCTGTTGTTGTAAATGCAGTTGGGTCTCACCACAACGATATTGAGCAGACCAGCATTGAGTCTGTAATCGTGCAGATTGCGGATGCCATTTCTGCCGCCCGACCAGGTGCCCGCCGTGAAACCGTAGACAACTATGTCAAGCGTCTGGAAAACCTGGAGGCCATTGCCGAAAAGTTCAACGGAGTACAGAAGGCCTACGCCATTCAAGCTGGTCGTGAGCTTCGTATTCTGGTAAACAACGAAAAGATTCCAGACCAGGAGGTAAAGGAGCTGGCTCGAAAGATTGCAAAGCAGATTGAGTCGGATCTACAATATCCTGGCCGAATAAAGATTACCATGATTCGAGAAACTCGTATTGTGGATTATGCCCGATAACAAGAAAACCTAGGCTGAAACGCCTAGGTTTTTTTTATCCCCACCAGCAGCACTTGCGGCTCCTTCAGCGGCTTGCCCGACTCCTTACCGATACAAGAGCTTAAAGTAAACAGAAAGGATATGATCGGAGGTGTTCCCACCACGAGGAAGGTAACGCCAACTGCCACCAATCATGGGGAGCAGACCCATTTTTTCGTGTCTAAAGTCGTATTCCAGCAGAAAACGGAAGCCGTTGCCCCAAGCAGTAGATTTCACTCCATTTATTGAAGGAATATCTATAAAATCAGTTCTTCGACCCAAATTGTAGTCAACGCCTAACCGCAATCCACCAAGACCTGGATAGCCCCTGATTCCGCCGTAAAAATTATAGTCAAGGGAATTATAGTGTCGCTCATCCATAAACTTGAAGTCTGCAAGCAAAATGGAGCCTGCAGCAATTCTGATGGCAGGATGAATGATAAACTCCATAGTGGCATCGAATTCCAGAACCACACGGTGCATATCTTCCGAAGCGGCACGAAAGGCTTTATCTCCGTTTACCACAAGGGCTGTTCCAAAGGAGCCACCATAGGCAAACCAATCTGCAGCCCAACTAGAAAAACTTAAAAGTACGAACAACGCTATACAGAGGCTTTTCTTGACAAGTTTCATGTAATACCATTTCTCCCAAATCAGGTAATATCAGTAGGATATACGACCTTGTTCTTTCCTGTTCTCTTTCCGTGGTACAGGAGGAAATCTGCCTCTGCCACAGTTTCATCAAAGGTATTGTTTTTACGAGACCAAGCAACCCCGGCAGTAATGGACACACTGAGAATAAAATCCTCAAAGCCAAAGGGCTTTTCCGCAATGGTTGATCGAATAATTTCCAAGTTCTGGCTTATAGAATCCTTGTGATAGGGATACACCACCAAAAATTCCTCTCCACCCCAACGTCCCATTTGGGCTTCTTCTGGAAGCATGGACAAAACACGGCGAGTCAGGCGACACAGAATTTGATCACCAGTATGATGGCCATAGGTATCGTTAATCGACTTGAAATTGTCAATATCAAAGATAACCAGTGTGTAGTCCTTCATTTCCGCAACCCTACGAATAATACAACGACGATTGGGAATTTGAGTCAAATGATCATGGTCGGAGATGAACTCCAGTCGCTTGATATATTTTTTATTGGCCCGCTGGCTAGAAATCAACTCCTTTTGCTGGCCAATGCAAAGATAGCCAAGGATAAAAATTGATATGACAATACAAATAATTCGATGGAGGGCTAAAAAATTTGTTGCAAGAAGCTCTTCGTTATAAACTGGTATACCCGTCCAGCTCACAAGAAAAAAAATGGAAAACACAGAGGGGAGTGAAATCAAAATATAATGAAACAATGGGCGCTCTAGAGAAATGGCAAAAAGATAGACTCCAGGAATCATGGCAAAGGGGAAGAAAATACTACCACAATGTCCACCTAACATAATCCCTAAAATGGAGGAATATATAGGAACCTCAAAAGCCATAATTGCCAAAATAAGAAACAATTTCCTTTGGTGAATTATGAGCAGAATTCCGTACAAAAGAGTGCTGAAAATATTATATACCACCAAAAAAGGCATCTTATAAATGAAGAATACAACTGAAAAAAACAGGTGTATGGTTACAATACCAATGATGAGAAAAAGATCTTTCTTTATGTACAGATTAAGCTGAAATTTCGCCACGTTCTCTCCAAATCTGACGACAACTAATTGTATACGATAACAAAAAGGTTTTCAAGCAGCTATTTTCTTAATATATGAAAACAAAAATTTATTTATTACTTGACTTAGAGGCAAAACTTTTATTATAGTAAAGAAAATTAAGTCTAATTTCATTTGTACCCAGAATATATGGGGTGTAATAAAGGAGATTGCAGTGAAATTGAAAAAATTGGCACTCATTGGTGCTGTCGTGCTGATGAGCACAGCTATGGTTTTTGCTGGTGGTTCCAAAGAAGCCGCTTCTGGTGAAAAGGTTTATAAGATTGGTGTAGTTCAGCTGGTAGAGCATGCCGCTTTGGACGCATCTTACCAGGGCTTTGTTGATGGATTGGCAGAGGCTGGTCTGGTGGACGGACAGAACATCAAGATTGACTATCAGAATGCCCAGGGTGAGCAGGCAAACTGTGTTACCATTGCCCAGAAATTGGTAAACGATCGCTCTGACTTGATTTTGGCCATTGCTACTCCCGCAGCTCAGGCTGTAGCAAACTTGACTCGCAACATTCCTATCCTCGTTACTGCCGTTACAGATCCTGCTTCCGCCCAGTTGGTAAAGTCCAACGAGAAGCCTGATACAAATGTTTCTGGAACCTCCGACTTGACTCCTGTTGAAGCTCAGATCAAGCTGGCAAAGCAGATGGTTCCCAACTTGCAGACCATTGGTTTCCTGTATTGCTCCAGCGAGCAGAACTCCAAGTTCCAGATTGACATTGCAAAGAAGGTTTGTGATGAGCTGGGAATCAACTATGTAGAAGCTACAGTTTCTAATTCCAACGAAATCCAGCAGGTAACCCAGAGCTTGGTTGGAAAGGTTGATGCCATCTACTCCCCTACCGACAACATGATTGCAGCTGGTATGGCCACTGTTGCCTTGGTTACAATTCCTGCACAGCTTCCTGTTTTCTGCGGCGAGCAGGGCATGACAGAGCTGGGCGGACTTGCCACCTACGGAATCAACTACTACGAGTTGGGCAAGCAGACAGCAAAGCAGGCTGTAGCCATCTTGAAAGAAGGAAAGAATCCTGCCGATATGCCCATCGAGTACCTTGCAAATGGTGACTTGTATGTAAACATGGAAAATGCACAGGCAATTGGAATTACTATTCCAGAAGAAATTGCCGTTCAGTTGCAATAAACTGTCCCATAGGATACAGTAAGCCCAAGTTTTAGGACTTGGGCTTTTTTTTATTTTTCAAGGAGGACTTTTATGTGGTTGATTTTTGCCTTGGCATCTGCAATTTTTGCCGCTCTTACTTCAATTCTCGCCAAAATCGGAATTGAGGGGGTAAACTCCACCTTAGCGACGGCCATTCGCACCCTGGTGGTAGTAGCCATGGCCTGGGTAATGGTTTTGGTAACTCAAACCCAGGGCGGCATTCACGATATTAGCAGAAAAAGCTGGCTTTTTTTGATTCTCTCTGGTTTGGCTACGGGAGCTTCCTGGTTGTGCTATTACAAGGCCCTTCAGATTGGTTCTGCTACAAGGGTTGTGGCGGTGGATAAATTTAGTCTGGTAATCACCATGGTGATGGCCTTTGCTTTTCTGCATGAGGTGTTTACCATAAAGTCTATTGTCGGTTGTATTCTCATCGTAGCAGGAACCTTTCTGGTGGTACTTTAGTGTAAATTAACCGATGACATTATCACTAAAATTTGATAGAATATCTTCCGATTTCTGTTTTGAATAAGCGGAAAATCCTATAAATCGATAAGGAATAAAGCATGGCTATTCTACTTGCTATACAGGGGGCCGCATCCCAGGGTGTCCTGTGGGGAATTATGGCTTTGGGATTGTACATCACCTTCAAGGTGCTGGACTTTGCAGACTTGACTGTTGACGGAAGTTTTGCTTTGGGTGGAGCTGTATCTGCAGTGCTGCTAGTAAATGGCTGGAATCCCTTTCTGTCACTTTTAATCGCCTTTTTAGCAGGTGGAATTTCCGGTGTAGTCACCGGCCTGCTCCACACAAAGCTGGAGATTCCCGGCATTCTGGCTGGTATTCTCACCATGATTGCCCTGTACTCCATCAATATCCGCATTATGGGACAGGCCAACACTCCTTTGTTGGGGGTTGATACCATCATGGTAGAGCTTGAAATCCTTTTGGGCATTGACAGAACCATGAGCTCCTTGATTGCAGGTATTGTTTTCTCCGTAGTCATCATCATGATCTTGTACTGGTTCTTTGGAACGGAGCTGGGAAGCGTTATTCGTGCCACTGGTAATAATGAAAAAATGGTTCGTGCACAGGGCGTAAATACTGACAACATGAAAATAATCGGTTTGATGCTTTCCAATGCCTTGGTTGCTCTTTCTGGAGCTATGGTTGCTCAAAGTCAGGGATATGGCGATGTTGGAATGGGAACAGGAACAATCGTTATCGGTCTTGCATCCATCATCATTGGTGAAGTTATCTTTGGCGCCCGCTTTAGCTTCTGGTATCGTCTGATGGCTGTAGTTCTGGGTTCCATTATTTATCGAATTATCATTGCAGTTGTACTGCAGCTGGGCTTAAAGTCTACAGACCTAAAGCTGCTTACCGCCATTATTGTTGCCTTGGCCTTGGCTCTGCCTGTGGTAAAGAAAAGGTTTTTGAAGACAAAGATTACTGCTCAAACTCAGGGAGGGAACCCATGCTAAGTCTAACACACGTTTCTAAAACCTTTAACCCGGGCACCATTACCGAAAAAAAAGCCCTAAAGGATATTAACCTTGAGTTAAAGGAAGGGGATTTTGTTTCAGTTATTGGCGGAAATGGGGCAGGCAAGTCCACTCTCTTGAATTTGATTGCAGGGGTTCATGTACCCGACAGCGGTTCCATTCTGCTGGACAACACCGATGTCACCACTTGGAAGGAACACAATCGGGCCCAATTTTTAGGCAGGGTGTTTCAGGATCCCATGATGGGAACGGCAGCCAATATGAGTATTGCGGAAAACCTTGCCTTGGCGTATCGGCGGGGCAAAAAGCGTGGACTGAAATGGGGCGTTACCCACAGTGAGACAAAAATCTACAAGGACTTGCTTTCCCATCTTGACTTGGGGCTGGAAAGCAGGATGGATTCAAAGGTAGGGCTTCTTTCTGGAGGTCAAAGACAGGCCCTAACCCTGCTTATGGCTACCTTGCAAAAGCCCCGACTCTTGCTGTTGGATGAGCACACAGCCGCTCTGGATCCAAAGACTGCTGCCAAGGTGTTGGAGCTGACAGACGAAATCATCGGTCGCGATAAGCTTACTGCTTTTATGGTTACCCACAATATGCGCAATGCAATTCATTATGGAAACCGCCTCATCATGATGTTGGAGGGCAACATTGTTTACGATGTTGCTGGAGAAGAGAAGAAGAACCTAAAGGTTTCTGACTTGTTGGAAAAATTCCATAATGTTAGTGGTGATGACCTGGCCAACGACAGGATGCTGCTAAGTTAAAGTCCATGGGAAAGGGCTGCCACCATTTCTGTGGAGGTGAGTGGTGGCAGCTCCGTATTTTAAACTTATTGTAGGCTTGCTTGTTGGCGGAGAAAATCCAGGAAGGTCTGTACTCCGCCGCCAAGAACCCTTACTGGAGCGGGTCGTTCTCCCTCCACTTCGGAAACATCAAAAAAATCTCCGGCCCTAGTGCAATCGGTAATCATAAATGAGTCCGAGCCAAAAATGCCCTTTTCCAATCCCACGTATTCATCACCAAAAAAGGCGCAATCTTCTGGTCTTATTCCTCGTTCTTGTAATCGAGCCATAATCAAATCTGCGTTGTCAGATTTGGAGGAGATTCCCACTTCCAAGTACTTTGCATCACTGGTGGAGGTTATTTTCAGCCCCTGTTCCTTGCCCAGTTCGGTGGCCATGTCCATGAGGTAGTGCAGTCCACCGGAAATACCGTGGTCAGAAAGTTTTTTGTTCAGCAGGGAAAGCTCGTCTGCCTGCATGAAAAGGTTGTCTCCACGATTATGCTCCGGCATTAGGTCTATTTTGCAGTAATTTGGTCGGGTAAAGACAATGTCTGTTGGCAAGTCATAATTTTTCAGGAGCTGTCGGTGAATTTCAAAGCAAACCTGATGAATCAACAGGACTCCTTCTTTGTTCAACTCCAGATTCTTGAAAATATAGGGGTTTCCCTCTGGAGTGAATGCATATTGATGGGCTCCCCGTCCCAAGCCAAGATAGAGATTCTGCAGCTCCTGGGCAGTAAAAAAATTTTCCAGTTTACCACCAGCAATATTTTCGTAGGTAGTTCCTGAAATAATTGCAAGGGGGATTCCTCTTGCCAGCAAGTCCTTCATAGCTGAGCAGGCCTCGTCAGCAGGAGCCTTTCTGGAGATGACAGCGGTTCCATCCCAGTCAAAAAGAATTGCACTATACTTCTTCATACACAGTTTCTCCCTGAGACAGGAGGAGTGATTTTTCCCCTGTCTTTTTTTTCAGATAAATGGTGACAGGATTTCCTTCTATGACTGTGAAGTAAGTTCCTGTTCTTTCTAGTCTAACTTGTATTACCGATTCAAGATATTTTACTCGAAAGGTAAGACTGTCCCAGTGCTTTGGCAGATTTGGCTTGAAGGAAAGTCTTCCATGATGCATTCTCATTCCCCCAAAGCCATTTACCAGAGCCTGCCAGGTTCCAGCCATATTTGCACCGTGAATGCCAGCGTAAAAATTGTTGTGGTAGTCGTCCAAATCCATGCGGGCAGAATCGGCAAAATATTGATAGGCCTCCTCATGGTAGCCAATATCGCAGGCAACAATACCAAAAATACAGGTGGACAAGGAGGAGTGGTGCAGGGTGACTTCTTGATAAAAGTCGTAGTTCCGCCTGATTTCCTCCTCGGTAAAGCATTCATTATGGAGATAGAAGGCCAAAATGGCATCGGCCTGCTTGCTCATGCGATGACGCATGATAAACAGGGGATGATAGTTTTCGTAAAGCCAGGAACGTTTTTCTGGAGGGATACGATTTTCGTCCCAGGGTTTTCTCTGCATGAATCCATCGTCCATGGGATGGATTTTTCTCTGCTCGTCGTAGGGAAAATACATTTTCTGGATGATTTCCTGCCATAAATCAAGCTCTTTTACAGAGAAATCCAGCCGATGGGAAAGTTCTGTCAATTTTTCTGGAGCCGTCTTTTTCAAAAGCTGGACAACCTCCACTGCATCCCTAAGATTTTCACGAGCCATGAGATTGGTGTAAAAATTATTGTCCACCAATACATTGTATTCGTCGGGGCCGGTAACAGAACAAATGCAGTATTTGCCCCCTCGAGTCTCTGAAAAACAGCCCACGTCTGCCCAGACTCGGGCTGTTTCGATAAGGATTTCTGCGCCCATATTACACATAAAATCCTTGTCTCCCGTCACCTGGTAGTAGAGGCTGACGGCATAGCTGATATCTGCGTTGATATGATATTGGGCGCTTCCCAAAGGATAGTAGGTGGAGGCTTCATGTCCATTGATTGTACGCCAGGGAAAGAGGGCCCCGACAGAGTGTCCCATAATTCGAGCTCTACTGCGGGCTTGTTCCAGGGTGTTAAATCTCCATGTCAAAAGGGAGCGGGCAATTTCTGGTTGGATATAGATAAAAAAAGGAATCATATACATTTCTGTGTCCCAGAAATAATGTCCCTCGTAGCCTTCTCCAGTGAGTGCCTTGGCAGGCATTCCGCACTTGCCATCCCTTCCCGCTCCCTGGAAGATGTGAAAGAGATTGAAATTCAGCCCTTGGATGAGGGCATCTGCATCTTTCCCTTGAATATCTATGGCGGCTCTGTTCCAAAAATCTGCCATGTAATCCTTCTGAAAAGCTACCAGTTTTTCCGTTCCAAGCTCCGCCGCCTCCTCCAGTTTATTCCCGATGAATTCTGAGAGTGGAAGAGTCGGTTCATCCAGGCAGGAGCAATAGGCGATAAACTTGTCCATGACAAATGGTTCCTGGTGGTTGAGCTTCAACTCATACTCTGTTTTTGCAGTCAAAGCTGTTTTTGAGGCAATAAGGGCAACAACGGCCTCTTGGGAAGAAAATTCAATTCTACTGCCACAGGCCATGGTAAGATTGGAACCAATAGTCCGCCCTTCATACAACTGAACCTGCCCATGATTTTCCAGCAGCACAGGTTCCAGTCGGCGACCAAAAGGTCCATAGTCCACAATGGGATTCGTTTTCCGGGTTTGGTTTTCCACATCGGCATTGAGGCTGCTGGAAACCTCCACCTTGCCTTGAAAATTCAGTGGGGTAAGCACCAGTTGCTGTACCATGCAATGCTTGAGCTTGAAGGAAACAAGGCGAAGGCTTTCGATTTTAAGCTCCTTGCCTGATTTTGTTTTCCAAATTACACTGCGACGAACCAGTCCCTCTTTCAAGTACAAGCTTCTATGGTAATGGGAAGTCTGGCTTTCCAAAAGAGAAAAGGTTTCTCCGTCCACGGTAATTCTTGTTTCCTTGAGGTTGGGCAGGTTCAGCAGGGTTTGACTTTTCAATGGAGAGCCGAAATTTGCCTCACCATAGCGAATATCAGTGCTTTCATAAAACCCATTGATAAAATTTCCTTCCATGCCAGTGTCCATATCAAATGGATAGGCCTCTTCCATAGTACCGCGACTTCCGATGTAGCCATTGGACAGGGCGAAGGTGGTTTCATTGCGATAATTTGTCTCCAGTGAAAAATCTTCTTCTCTGACAACCCATTTTTCCAAGGGATAAATGGGAGCCTTGTCTTTGTTCATGTTAAATCTCCTGTATCTCCCAAAAAATTTCCTCGTCCTTGACAAAAGAAAGGAGATAGTCAATTGCGTTTGGTTCTAAAGCAGTCTCGTATTTTCCCAGGGCCTGGAATTTTAGATTTGAGAGAGTCTGACCCCCAGAAAGCTCTGCGGGAAGAGACAAGACCAGCCGATTTTTCCAATTCAATCCGAAGTCAGCTATTCCCTTTGGCTCAGTGAAAAAGCTGGTGTTGCGCTCCGGCCAGCTTTCATCACCTTCTGGGGAGTGTACCAGTCCTACAAATAATCGGGGGCGGACAGAAGGGGCAAGGTTCTGCAGGGCATCTTTTACAAAATAGTATAATGCCTCATGGTCGCCATGACGGTCAGCCTTGTGGGTGGTAAGGACAGTGTCTGGTTGAATCCAAGCCAAAAGTTCCCGTAAATCCTGCTGAAGGCTTGCCTTGCAATAGCTGCCCCTCTCTTGAAAAAACTGGGAATGAAAGTCAGGCTTTTCTGGCAAGCCGTAGGTATGGCAGGTACAGCCAGAAGGGAAATTTTGCACAGCATCATCACTGAAATATAGCCGTGTCAAAAAGCTTTCTTCTGGAGCCATGCCCGTATCTGCATAGCCAAAAAAATATACAGCCTCAGAAGAAAGACCCAGCACACTCAAGCCTGCAAGACTTTCCCGCAAACGGGTCTGGCCCTTGGAAAAATCAGTGGAGCCATAATCCCCATTGGTGACAATGCAGACGCTCACCCGTCTTTCCTGCTGCAGCAGCTGGTGGATTAGCCCCCCTGCCATCAGCACTTCGTCGTCCTGGTGGGGAACAATTACCAGCAAATTGTTGATTTTTTCCAACTGCAATTTCTGTTTCATCAGCCCTTCACCGCACCTGCAGCCACACCTGCAATAATGTATTTCTGCATGAACAGGTAGAAAACCATCAGGGGAATGACACCCAGCATCAGCATGGGGAACATTGTGGCCCAGTCGGTGGAGAACTGGCCAATATTGCGGCTTACCTCCTGCAGAATGACGCTGTTCTTGCGGCTTTGTAAAAAAAGTAGGGGAGTCATAAATTCGTTCCACACATTCAGGGACACGATGATGACGGTGGTAGACATGATGGGCTTGAGCAAGGGCAGAACCACGTGAAAAACCCTTCCCAGTACATTGCAGCCATCGATAATGGCAGCCTCCTCCAATTCCCATGGCACTGAATTTTCAATGAATTCCTTGAATAGGAATACTGTCTGGGGCATATTGATGGCTACATCAACCAGGATGACTGCCAACAAAGTGTTCATCAGATGGAGCTCTTTGATAATGCGATACTGAGAAATGATATTCATTTGAAAGGGAACGATGAGGCCGGCCAAAAACACTAGGAACATTACGTTTGAAATCCTTGTTTTGGAACGGGCTAGTGCATACCCTGCTAGGGCTCCAATAAAAACGAGGATAAGCACGGAGGAAGCAGTGATAATCAGTGTGTTGGCAAAGGCCCGTGGATATTCCATCTTGACCCAGGCCTTTACATAGTTGCCGAATTCCCACACGGCAGGCAAGCCCAAGGGGTTTTGAGTAACATCCTGCTGGGTCTTAAAGGTGGAAATGACAAGATAATAAATGGGTATAAACCATAAAATGGCAATTAGAATCATTACAATTTCTGTTGCCAAGGATTTTCTTTTCGTGCTGTTCATCATGCTATGTTTCTCCATTTGGTTAAAAGCTTATTTACTATGCCACTGACAATCAAAACAATGACAAAGAAGCAAACACCCAAGGCTGCTCCGGTGGAATAAAAGCCGTCGGAAATACCCTTGTCAATTATTACTGTCATAAGGGTTTGGGTGGCATTTCCTGGTCCGCCTCCTGTCATGGAGTAAATCGAGTCAAAAACCTTCATTCCACCAATCAGTCCTGTGATGACTACAATGGAAACGGAAGGACACATTAGGGGAAGGGTTACATGAAAGAATATTTTTACAGAGTTTGCCCCGTCAATGCGAGCGGCCTCATACAGGGAGGATGGCACACTCTGGAGATTTGCCAGAAAGATTACCATAGCCCAGCCTGTCCATTGCCACACTTGGGTGGCGATGATGGAATAGAGGGCTAGATTTGAGCTGAAAAAATTGATGGTGTCAAAACCAAGTGTTGAAAGCACCCGGTTCACTAGGCCAGAATCAGCGGAAGACAAAATGTATTTCCATAAATAACCAACAATTAAAGAGCTGAATACAGCCGGAAAGAAAAAGAACATTCTTAGCAGATTCCGTGTTTTCAGCTTTTGATTTAAAACTGCAGCCAGGGGGAGTCCAAGAATCACCTGAAAGCCAGTGAGCAAGATGGCGTAGATGACGGAATTTGTTATTGCTGTCATCATCAACGGGGTGTCAAAGACCTTGATGTAGTTTTTCAGACCAACCCATTCCAAATTGACAGGATTCATGTCCGTATAGTTGGTGAAGCTGTAGTAGAATGTAAACAAAAAGGGCAAGATACAAAATACCGCATAGATTGCGAATGCTGGCAGTAAAAAGATAAAAAAGTATTTTCCCAAGGAGGTTGCCTTGGAATATTTTGTACTCATAATTTTTCCTTTTGCGTTAGCAGGATGATAGGGCAAAACAGCCCTTGTAACAAAATGGCCCTGTACCAAAATACTCCATCACGGAAGTCTTTGGTACAGAGCTAAATCAACGGAATTTACTTGGACAGCAATTCCTCTACAGCAGCATCAACGTTCTGCAATGTTTCTTCTAAAGACTGTCCGTCTAGATAGGACTGGAATTCCAAGCCATAATTCTGGTGAGCCGCAGCTGCATCACCCCACTCATTCCATGGGCAGTAGACATTTCCAGCATTCAGGGCGGAAGAAGCTGAGTTATAGGCTGCAGGCAACTGGAAGCTGGCACCAGTCAGGTAGGAGGAGCCTCCCTGGTTGTTTTCCCAAAGAGCGGCCTGTCCTTCTACCGTTGAAAGGGCTTCCAGCACCTTTGTGGCCAATTCCACATTCTTTGACTTTGCATTCACCGCAAAACCACATCCAGGTCCACCAATCAGCCAACCAGCGGAGGGCTTTGTCCCTTGGAATGGCATCATGTCAAGCTTCAGGTTGGGGTTTTTTGCCATAATTGCATCATAGTCCCATGGACCGGAACAGAACATTGCGGCCTTGCCAGTTGCAAACTCATCAAGGGCCTGGGCATGGTCAATGCCTAGCATATTCTTGGTATATATTCCCTTCTCAATCATTTCAGACCACTTCTTGATGTAAGGATTCAATGTTCCGTTCATCTTTACCCTTCCTTCACGGTAATCAGCGTTAAAGCTGCTGCCAGTCTTGGTGGAAAAGTATTCGGCAGAAACAAAGGCCAAAGAATTCTTCAACATGGGTTCCCAGCTCATTAGCCCGGCTGCCAAGGGTTTAATTCCCATGGACTGAAACTTTTCACACACTGCCAAGTACTCGTCAAAGGTCTTTGGCAGGGCGATATTGTTCTTCTCAAACAATTCCTTGTTGAAGTAGATTCCCTCGAACCAAGAAATTCCTGGCAAGGCATAGATATTGTTGTTGTAGGAGTAGACACTTACACCGGCAGAGGAATAGCGGCTGCCAAGGCTGTTCAATGGCTGCAAGTAGCCCAGCTTTGCGTGCTTGAGAGCGGAAGCAGGAGACTCACAGATAATATCCGGCCCCTCACCGGCACTGAGCTGAATGTCTACAACAGTATTGTAGTTGCTGTTGTCAATGAATTGGTATTCAATTTCAACTTCTGGAACAGCCTTCTCTAAATACTCCAACAAGGCAGACATTGTATCTTCAGAATTCCAGTAGGTCATCCTTAAGGTTACCTTGTCCGGGGACGACTCCTTCTTTTCACTGGAACCAGAACCAAATGCGCTGGTCAACAAGAGACCAGCCATCAAAAGCAAAGCAATGCTTTTTTTCATCTTCAAATCCTCCATCTGGATAAATTACTTATTTCTTTGATATTTTTATGGTAAGACCAGAAGAAGGATTTTGAAATAAAAAACTTTTTTGAAAGATAACACAATTTTTATTTCTTGCAATTTTTTACCCTGTCAAATTCCAATTTCTTTCATGGTACAATTGAGTTTCAGGGTAAAGACAACCATATTTTCTTCTGTAGTATTTTCGAAGAAAGAATTTCCATCCTGATAGTATAGTCTCAACCTGTCGTGAATGCTTTGCAATCCGTAGCCTGATTGTGGTTTTGCCAGTTGCCGGGATAAGATTTCCAAATCAGCAGATTTCACCGTATTTTTTACCTGGAACAAAAGGAAGTCCCCTTCCTTCCGGTACAAAACCATCACCTTGCCTCGCTGGTCTTCATCCAGATTATCAATTCCATGTTTAATGGCATTTTCCACCATGGGCTGCAGTAGAAAACTTGGTATTTTTGTCTCTCTTCCCCGCTGATCCAAGTCAAGTTCAATATCAAAGCTATAATCGTGAGTCATTTTTTGAATTTCAAGGTAGGAGAAAACAGTCTCCAGCTCATTTTCCACCGTGGTGATGGCATTCCCTCCGTTCAGAGTACTGCGATAGAATTTTGCCACCAAACCTGTAATCTCCGCAATGTCATCTTCCCCCTTTTTTATGGCCATCCATTTGATTGATGAAAGACAGTTATATAAGAAGTGTGGATTTATTCTTGCTTGCAGGGCAGCCAGCTCAGCCTGACGCTTTTCCATCCCCAACTGGTAGGTCTTTGTAATCATGGCATTCATCTTTTTTTGCATCTCATCAAAGCTTTTGTTTACAATGCCAATCTCATCCTTAAAGGTTAAATCCATTTCAACCTGAAAATTCCCCATGCTGATTTCTTCTGCTGCCTTTTTGAGCTTGAGAATTCGACGGCTAAAAACACGGGATACCAAAATGCCCAGCAAAAGTAAAAACGCAATGCTAGAAAGCATTACGAGCAGGGTTGTAAGCAAAAAATTCTGAAGCTGGGAGTTTATTATATCCCTGTTGCGTAAATAGTGGATTTTCCACCCGTTGGAAAGTGCTTCCGAAGTAAAAATCAAGAAATTTTTTGTGGTATCAAAGTCCGAATGCTTGCCCCTAACTAAAAATTCTTGAATCTCCAAATCCTGCTTTTCGTGGTTGAGGGGAGTCTTGTAAATCAAGTTTCCCTCACCATCGGTTAAAACAACTCCTCCCATTTCTTGATGCACAGAACGGATTGGTTTTACCAATTTTTTTACATCAAGCTCAAGTTGGATGATTCCAATGGGTTTTGAAGCGGAATCAGTATCAAGCAGGGGTCTGCTGGCATAAATTTTATCCTCGGTAAATCGCCAGATAGTGGAAAAATAGACTTGGCTTTCTTTGTACCAGTCCGTTTTTTCAATGGAATCAATGACAAAGAAAAACTCTCCAATATCGCTGGTTAAATTTGAACTAAAAACCCGAATTTTCTTCAAACTGGTGTTTTGGCTGATAAAGTACCAAAAAACAGGTTTTGCCTGGTCGGACAGCTTCTTTGAGGCAGCGGCAATGTCCTGGGTTTTTCCGATTTCTTCCAGATTTGAACGGAGCTCCACATTGTAGGTGAGATACCGTAGATTGTCGTTTTCCCGTTGAATTGAATTTTCCAAGGCGGCACGAAAGCTATTGGCTGCATCCTCCATGCTTACCTGAGTCTGCACGATATAATTTTTTTTTGCAGAGTGATAGGAGTAAATTCCAAAGGAAAAAATGGGAATCAAGACAATGAGTCCATAGCTTAAAAGCAATTTCTTGTGAATTGTTGCATTTCCAAAATATAATTTTATGGATTTTATCATTTAAATTCCCTCTCTAAACTGCTTTGGAGTAATCCCGAAATGGGATTTAAAGCATTTGTTAAAATATGACTGGCTATTGTAACCTAATTTCTCAGCAATTTGAACAATTTTCAAATTCTTGTCTTGCAGAAGAAGCCTTGCCTTTTCCATCTTTAGCTCTGTGATGTACTCAACAATTCCTTGTCCTGTTTCCTTTTTGAAAATATGGCTGACATACGAAGAATTTAAATTCAATTTTGTGGCAACATCAAACAAGCTTAACTCTCCTTTATATTCCTTTTGAATGAAATTCTTTATCCGCCTTACCAAATCAGAATTTTGCTCATCATGTTTAGTATGGGCAACCGTCAAAATAGTATTTACCGCCTGCCGAAAATTATCCAGAACCTTGGAAGGATTTTTCTCATCAAAAAGCCTGTTTATTTCAGCAAAGCTATCCTCCGATTCAAGCAGAGGCATCCTTGCATACAATTCCTTTACAATCGAATAGAGCAGATGCTGAACATATACCCTGCTCACATCCGATGCCTCGCTCAGGCTGACAATCAAAATTTCACATTCTCCTGAAATTTCGGCAAGGCTTCCTTGCTGAATGCTGGCAAAAATCCTATTTTTTATTTCTTCCAGATTATCCTTGTAAAAACTAACCATATCCTTATGTTTGCTTACAGATAAAATTCGATTTTGGTGGATAAAAACTTCTTTTCTCATGGTTTCTACAGCCAGCAATTGCGCAACCAACTCTTCCAATGAAACAGTGAATTGGCTGATAATTCCAAGATAGCCCTGCTTTATTCCAACTGCTGCCAAAAGCTTTTCACCTTGTTGGCGGATATAGTCTTCATCATTGAATTCCAGCTTGTGGAGCAGGATATAGGCTTCGTTTTCCGTTATTTGTAAAAAGGTGGAGTCCTCAAAATAAGCTTTGATATACTCAGAAAAATCAACTCCTCTTTGCTCAAAATGGTTTTCTTCAAATTCAAAAAAAATAAATGCCAGCTTGCTTTTCCCTCCATTGAACAAAAAATCCTCCAAGGGGGCTTTTTCTTTTTGTGAAATCTTTTTACTGGAAAAAAATCTATAGACTTGTGCCTGCTGAACCACCTCCCTTTCTTGCTGAACCTGGGCAAGCGTCCTTTTTTCCTGTAGTCTTTTCAGTACCCGCTCCATACAAAGCTGGAATTCCTCCAGCTCAATTGGCTTCAAAAGATAATTTACTACGCCCGCTTCCATCGCCTTCTTTGCATAATCGAATTCAGAGTAGGCGCTAAAAATAATAATGACCGTCTCAGGGTATCGAGCAGCAACTTCCTTGGATAAATCCAATCCGTCCATAATGGGCATTTTTATATCTGTGAACAAAATATCAAACCCTTCAGCTTCCATTGCCTCCAAAGCCTTCTTTCCGTTCACTGCCTGGTGGATTTCCAGAGGATAACCATACCGTTCTATCAAAAAGGAAATTCCTTCCCGTTCCGTCCGCTCGTCGTCCACCAACAAAATCTTGTACTGTTCCATAGTATTCCCTATTTCTATTCTTTTTTATATAATACCACATTATGAGCAATTCCAACCAAAACAATTTCAGTCGGCAGGCAAAATCAAGCCATTGGGCCGACCAAACCGCAGAAAAAATCATCCGTGAGCGTGGTGACCTGGATGTTTACACCTGTGCTTCTGGTATTACCCCCTCAGGAACCGTCCATATCGGCAACTTCCGTGAGATTATTTCCGTGGATCTGGTGGTGCGAGCCCTCCGTGACAGGGGCAAGAATGTTCGATTTATTTATTCGTGGGACGACTACGATGTGTTCCGCAAGGTTCCCCAGAATATGCCGAAATCAGATGAATTGGAAAAATACCTGCGCTTTCCCATCACTATGGTGCCGGATCCCTTTGAGCGGGATTCTTCCTATGCTCGTCATCACGAGGTTGATGTGGAATCAGCCCTTCCCATTGTAGGTATTCATCCTGAGTTCTTGTATCAGGCAGAGCGTTATCGCACCCATATGTACGATGAGGGGATGAAGATTGCCCTTCAAAACAGGGACAAAATCAAGGAATGTTTGAATCGCTATCGAGATGATGCCCATAAGATTTCTGCTGAAGAAGAATATTGGCCGGCTTCCATCTTTTGTGAAAAATGCAATCGTGACACCACTGTAATCGATGGCTATGATGGTGAGTATGGCCTTACCTACCATTGTACAGAATGTGGTCACTCGGAAACTGCCGATATTCGCAAGGCTTCTGGTGTAAAGTTGGGATGGCGTGTGGACTGGCCCATGCGTTGGCAGTTTGAAAAAACTGTCTTTGAGCCTGCGGGCAAGGACCATCACAGTCAGGGTGGTTCCTTTGATACTGCTCGCCTGGTGGCGGATGAAATCTATGGTTGGCCGGCTCCTGTAACCTTCCGCTATGACTTTATTGGAATCAAGGGTACTCCTGGAAAGATGTCATCCTCCAAGGGACAGGTCATTGCGCTTCCTGATGTTTTGAGGGTTTACCCGCCAGAAATTGTTCGTTATATGTTTGCTGGAACCCGTCCCAACACCGAGTTTTCCATCAGCTTTGATCTGGATGTTTTGAAAACCTACGAGGATTACGACAAGACGGAGCGCATTGCTTGGGGTGTAGAAAAGGCTAAGAACGACGACGTGTATGCCAAGGAGCGGCGGATTTACGAGCTGTCCCAGGTAAATGGAATGCCTGAGACCATGCCCTACCAGATGCCCCTGAGACATTTGTGCAATTTGCTGCAGACCAACTCCGGCAACATCGATGCAGTTATCGAGAGCCTGCCGGATGTAAAGCCTGAACAGCTGGAGCGTCTGAAAACCCGCTGTCGTTGTGCTTGGTACTGGATTACTGAATGTGCTCCTGAAGACTTCCGCTTTGCCTTGCAACCAGTGGGAACCAAGGTGGAGTTGAATGAAACTGAATTGGCTGCCATCAGAAGGATTGCTCAAGACGTATTGCCGGTAATGGATACGCTGGAAGAAAAGCCGTTGTCAGAAGCAATTTACGATGTAGCCCATCAGTGCGGATTGGAGCCAAAGGCCCTCTTCACCGCCGTCTATCAGGTGCTTATCGGAAAGAACGCCGGACCCCGCCTTGCCAGCTTCATGAAGATTATTGGTCGCAGTCGCCTAGAAGAGCTGCTCTGTCAGTACTAGTTTTTCCGTGCTAAAGTCCTAGACAAAGGAATTTTCCTTTTCTGGGACTTGTTGATTTATACTTGAATTATGATTGGATTTTTTATAAAGAAGAATTTTTTTGATGGCTGGGATCATATTTTATCCTTGGTGTTTCCCAACCTGTTAATCTTCGCACTGGTAATCGGAGGCTATTTTCTAGCAGACTTGACACTGAATGTGTCTGTTTTGGCCTCACTGCTGGTGTTCGGATTTTTTTGGTGTGCAATTACGGTGGCGGTCTTTGCCTTTGGTTCCTGTGCAGCGGAAATCGCCAACTTCAAGTCCATCACCTTTAAGGACTGGCTCAAAAATTTTCCCTCAGTTTGGAAGGATGGACTGATTTTTGGCCTCATTACTGGAATACTTGCCACATTGGGAGTTATCACAATCCCTTTCTACCTGCAAATGGAGGGTATAATAGGGCTTTTCCTTGCGGCGCTGGTATTTTGGTTTCTTTTCGTTTGTGTTCTTGCTTTTCAGTGGGTGTTGCCCATCCGCTCCCTCATGAACAATGACTTGAAAAAATCCATCAAAAAATCATTTATCATTTTCTTTGACAATCCTGGTTTTTCTTTTTTTATGTTCATTTACACAGTCTTTTTGGTGGTAGTATCCATTGCCTTCTTTATGATTGTCCCCAGCTTTTGCGGCATTGTATTGGCCCACACCAATGGTCTCAGGTTGAGATTGTACAAGTACGATTGGCTGGAAGAGCATCCAGATGCAAGCCCTGCGGAAAAAAAACGTATCCCTTGGAAAGAGCTTGTGGCAGAGGACAGAGAAAATGTAGGTCCCCGCACCTTGAAAAACTTTATCTTTCCCTGGAAGGAGTAAAGGCAAACCTTGGATTCAAATCCAAGGTTTGCGTTATATCATATAAAGTTAGGATTTCAATCCAAACTTCACTTGATTTTACAATAGTGGTTGCTGGAGAAGTAGCCCTCTCACTCCTCCATATGCTCTGGAGCAGGCTCCACATTGCGGCCATAAAGCAGGGACAGCCGGCTCAGCCAGCGAGCAGCCTCATTATCCAGCAGACTCTTGTCCATCCGCCAAATCCAGTTCTTGCCGTCAGAGGTGGAGGGCGTATTCATGCGAGCCTCACTTCCCAAGCCCAAAACGTCCTGCAATGGAATCACGGCAAACTTTGCGGTGGAGGCGATTGCCAGCTGAACCAGACGGCGGCATAATTCCTTGCGAGGACAAGCTTTCCCCGGCCCTTCCAGGTACTCGCCAATCAACTCCAGCTCCTCTTGGCTTGCATGGGAAAGCCAGCCCTCCAGAGTGTCGTTGTCGTGGGTTCCTGTGTAGACCACACAATTGGGGCCGTACATGTGGGGAAGGAAGGCATTGACGAACCCTCCCTGTCCAGCCTCCTTCAGGTCAAAGGCAAACTGGAGAATCTTCATGCCCGGCAGGTTAAAATCATCCCGTAGCTTTCGCACCTCATCGGTAATAACTCCAAGATCCTCTGCGATTATGGGAATGTCTCCCAGCCTTTCACGAATAGCCTGAAACAGCTTGTGGTCAGGCCCTGGCATCCACTGCCCATTGACGGCAGTCTCCTCCACCGCAGGAACAGCCCAGTATGCCTCAAAGCCCCGGAAATGATCGATGCGGATATAATCCACCAGCTCCAGCGTGGCCTTGATGCGGGTAATCCACCAATCATAGCCTTCTTTGGCCATGGCATCCCAGTCGTAGAGGGGATTTCCCCACAGCTGGCCAGTGGCGCTGAAATAATCCGGGGGCACGCCAGCAACAGCTGTAGCACGGCCATCCTTGTCCAGCTGGAACAAGCCTTGGTTCGCCCACACGTCTGCGGAATCCGCCGCAACAAAAATCGGTATGTCACCAATGATGGAAACGCCCTTTCCGTTGGCATAATCCTTCAGCTTGTGCCACTGGGTAAAGAAGAAAAACTGAATAATCTTTTGAACCTCTACCTCTTGACCATGGGATTCAAGCCAGCGGGCCAATGCTTCTTCTTGGTGGCGTGCCAGCTCCTTTGGCCAGTAATTGCTCCACATGGCACCAGCGACCTCTTCTTCCTGAGCCTTCTTATCGTAAAATTCCTTGATGCTCATAAATAGGCTGTAGTTTTCCAGCCAGAAATCATGTTCCGCCACAAACTCCTTGTAGGCGGCCAAATCCTTTTCATTGGCATTCTTCAGGAAATAGGTTGCGGAGTCCTTCAAAACCGGCATCTTCCACCAGACTACGGCTCCAAAATCCACATTTCCCTTGTCAGAAATATACTCTGGGGGCACGATGGATTTTTTCTCTGCCCAGCCACGGTCTACCAAATCCTCCAAGTCAATCATCAGGGGATTGCCCGCAAAGGTAGAAAAAGAAGCATAGGGAGAATCTCCATAGCCAGTGGGACCGAGGGGAAGAATTTGCCACAGGCTTTGATGACCAGCTACAAGCCAATCCACAAAATCAAAGGCTTTTTGACCAATAGTTCCTATGCCCGGAGCTCCAGGCAATGATGTTGGATGCAATAAAATACCACTTCTACGTTGTAATTCCATAGGAACCTCCTAAAGCTTATCCAGTAAACCGATTTACCTACAGTATACCACAGGATCTCCCTCAAAGCAAGTTAAAGGTTTCAGGAAAGGTCAGGATAACGCACACGAAGTCTCCGTAATTTTTCATCTCCACAGTACCGTTGTGAAGGCTCATGATAGCCTTGACAATGGGTAGCCCCAAACCGGAACCACCTGGATTGCGGGCCTTATTTCCCCGATAAAATCGGTCAAAGACGTGGACCAGCTGTTCCTCGCTGATATGGCCACTGTTCCGTATCTCCAGAATGGCCTTGGAGTCCTGGTCGTAGAAATTCACGGAAATCCTTCCCCCCTCATCTGTATTCTGGATGGCATTCTGAATCACGTTGGAGACACAGCGCTGCAGCAAATGCTCGTCGGCAGTGTAGGTAAAGGTGGTGGAATTGAACAGGAAGCTGATTCCCTTCTGATCACACAGGAATGAAAACCGCTCCCGCATATCGTCCATAAAGTCCGCCGAATTCAGCAGCTGGGGAGAAATCTTCATTTCCGGCGACTCGTAGCGGCTCAGCTCCGACAAGTCCCGCACCAAGAATTCCACCCGCTCCAGCTCCTTCATCAAGCGTCCGATTCGCTCCGGTGTGGTAGGCAGCACTCCGTCGTACATGGCCTCCAGCTGGGCCTTGATGGCAGTGATGGGGGTGCGCAGGTCGTGGGAAATGTCCTGCATCCATTGCTCCCGCAGCACCGCCTCCTTTTCCAGCTGCCGCTGCAGCATTTGGGCTGAACGGGAGATAGTGTCTAGCTCCAGCGTGGTGGACTGGGGAAACTCCACTTGACGTTTTCCTTGGCTCAGATCCTGAATTCCTGACACAAGGTTCTTTGTCTGGCGGGAAAAGCTGGTGGAAAGCACCAGCGCCAGCAACAGGGAAAGCCCCGTGGTGATAATAATTCCGGTGGAGGCCACATTGACGATAGTGGACACAAAATTCCTGTTGGCCTTGTAGGCATAGAAATCCACGTTGCTCACCGCCATGTACCCGATGGTCTGAAGGCCGTCCGTCAGCTCCACCGGTGGATTCTTCCGCAAAAAGGAGGTGATATGTCCCAGCTCCTCCTCAAAATCCCTCTGGCTGATAACCCTTCCCTTGTCCAGCAGCAACACCGGCTTGTTTTCAGTGTCGAAAATAAAGACGTAGAGGGTGTCCGTCATGTAGGGCTCAATGGCAGTATGCAGGGCTTCCTTGTCCAGCTTGCCAGACATACGGTACACCCGGGACACCAGGGGAAGCAGCAGGTTCTCCAAATCCGTTTTCTTTCCCATATTCCAAGTGGACACCGAATGGTTCACAGCAAACACAGCGATGAGGGCCATAGTCACCAGAACCCCCAAGGACGAGATAATCAAGTTTGAAAAGAATCTGGAAAAGAGGCTTCTCATGAATCAGTCCTGCTCTCCAGTTCCTTTCTGGCTGTCGCCACTGGCATCCCTAGTTTTGCTGGAGGCTGTATTTACTCCGCCATTCTGACTGGAGCCATTGAACCGATAGCCGAATCCCCGTACCGTTCCAATCCAGTCCCCATTGCCCAGCTTTGACCGCAGGTTGGCAATGTGGGTGTCAATGGTGCGCTCGGAGCCCTCAAAGAAATAGTTCAGGCACTCGGACAAAATCCGCTCCCGAGAAACCACCACGTTCTCCCTCTCCACCAGGTACTGGAGGATTTTCCATTCGGCTCCGGTGAGATACAATTCCTGTCCATTTACCACGAGACGATGGGTATCCTTGTCCAGCTCCAGGCTCTGGTCTCCCAGTCTCCACAGGTTCCGTGCCGCCACCTGACCGCACTGCTGGCGATTGCACCGTTTCAGCAATGCCTGTATCCGCAGGGCCAGCTCCTTCGAGGAGAAGGGCTTCACAATATAGTCATCCGCCCCCAGCTCAAAGCCTGTGATGCGGTCGGACTCGGAATCCTTGGCAGTCAGAAATACCAGTGGCATATCCGACACCTCCCGAATCGACTTGGCCAGGTTGAAGCCATTTCCATCAGGCAGCATCACATCCAGAATAGCCAAGTCCACAATACCACGCTGAATCACCTCCATGACCCCACGAGTTTCGGAGAATTCAATCACCGTATGCTCGTCCAACTGAAGATAGCCCGCCAAGGCCTCACGAATGAAGTCATTGTCCTCCACCAACAAAATGCAAGCCATAGATTTCCCCTTCCTAATAGCTTATTTCCTTAACCAGATAGTTCCCTTGGGAATCAATTCTGGCAAACTCGTTCCCCATGTGGTCGTAGCTCATGGTACGGCGACTCTTGAGGGCTCCAGAAGACTCACGAGTCAATTCCTCTACCAACTGACCAGCGGCGTTATAAAAATACAATGTTGTCTCTATGCTTTTGCCTTCTCTGTCCACCGTCTGAACCCGCTCCCACAGGGAATTCTTGTTGTAAAAAAACTTCTTCCGCTTGTAGACGGAATTCTCGTTATGGTACACTTCTTCTGCCACCAGACCAAGGTCGTTGTAGATAAAGTCCACCTGCTTCAAAAGCTTCCCGTCTGGAAAGAGAATGAGCCATTGGGCTAACCGTCCCTCCTGATCATAGCGGTACCGCTCCCGCATGGTCTCCGAATCATCCCCCTGATAGGCAATCTTTTCCACCAAGCGCCCCAGCCGACCGTAGTTGTACTTGTTCCGCCACTCCAAGGTCTTGTCGCAGCTCCAGGATAATTCCTCCTGCAGCTGTCCCTGCTCATTGTATCGATATTCATACCGCCACTGTCCAGGCTCGTCGATTCTTGTTCCCACGATTTCCGTCAACTGGTTGTTCTCATTGTAGAAATAGATATTTTTTACATCCACCAATCCGTTGGTGGTAAATTGCTCCACGGAAGAAATCCTCCCCTCTTCGTTCAATACAATCAACCTGTTGACCTGGAGGCTGGACAGGGAGGTGCCAGTGAATTCCTTTATCTCTTTCACAGCTCCCACAAGCTTTTCCTCAGGATATCCTTCAATCTTCAGAATCGGCTCCAAGGCTCCCAAGGTGAAAAGAACACAAAACATCATTAGAAAAGCAACTCTTTCCTTCATTGTCCTTCCTGTACATGGCAGATTTTTAAAAATATTTCAAATGACTTCATTAATTTCCCAGAAAATAGGAAAAAATACAATATGAAATAAATCCCCACCACGATTCTTTGCAGAATCTTAACATTACAACTGGCATTCCATCCGTGCATACACTACCATTTAGTATATACCTGTAATCCACGGCTGGAAGCACAAGGCCCCTCCTCCTCACAAGGCCTTGCTCCAGACCAACAGGCTACAGGACAAATCAAAGTGCAAGGAGAATATATGAAAGCTACAAAGAAGATTGGGCTTGTTATCTGTGCAACAGGAATCCTGCTGGCAGGAATTGCCGTGGCGCAGACCAGCACCACTACAACAAGCGACACCTCCCCAAAAAATGCCGCCACCGCAACAAGCGCTACGAGCGACACCACTGGTGCTGCCACCACAGCAAGTACCGGCAATTCAGACAGCTGGAGCGACTTGACTGCCGTTGTGGATACTGACGGTGATACATCCGAACTTGTGATGGTCATTGAAAGTGAAGGCGACTTGGACGAGGTTGCAGAGGCAATCTCTCAGACAGACACCGACACCCTGGTGGCAAGTATTCCAGAGGGAGTCACCATCTTCGCACCAGTAGACGGCTCTTTTGGCCAAGGCGTTGTGGTGGAAGATGTGATTACCAGCTACATCGTTCCCGGTATCATCGATACAACTGACCTGGCCTCCAATTCCAGCACAACTTCCACCTCCATCAGCGGACAGCCTGTCACCATTGCGGTGGTAGAGGAAGTGGTTACCGTCAATGGAGTCCCTGTGATGGATGCAGAAGCCATCTACACTGGCAATGCTGTCATCTACAAGCTGAGCGACAGTTTTGCCACCAACGACTTGGCGTCCACCAAGTAAATCCGAAAATCAATCCGAGGGGTATCAGTTCCTCCTTTCTGCTGCCCCTCGGTTTCTTCCCCTGAAGGATCAATGGCTGGATTCTTCAGGGGCTTTTTTTTTGAGGCTGCTATTTTGGTTTTCATTTTACCCGTTTCAGGATTATAATGAGCCCATAAAACCACACAATAAAAGGAGAAGGATTAAGGTGTAAACAGCCGAAAGAAAAAGCAAGGTGGTTTACAGATGGGAAGAAAACGACAGACATTCAGCAAGAATTTCAAGGCAAGGGTTGTGCTTGAG
>JAZNAS010000062.1:0-120804 GCA_045586625.1 Treponema sp. | reverse complement strand
GTGTTCTACATCGAGGGCGCTTAGCTCAGCTGGGAGAGCGTTTGGTTTACACCCAAAATGTCGGGAGTTCGATCCTCTCAGCGCCCAAAAAACACTCGGTTCTGCCGGGTGTTTTTTTTCTTTAAAACCTTACATAAAAGCTCATTCCAAGAACAAGACAAAACAAAAACCCCTCGCCTAGAACCAAGCGAGGGGTTTTCTTCAGATTTATAAAGGATTAGTAGTTTTCAGCCTTAATCTGGAAGTAAGCCTGAGGATGGGCACAAACAGGGCAAACCTTGGGAGCTTCCTTGCCGAATACCAAGTGACCACAGTTGCTGCACTGCCACATTACATCGCCGTCCTTGGAGAATACCAAGCCATTCTCTACGTTAGCCAAGAGCTTGAGATAGCGCTCCTCGTGAGCCTTCTCGATGGCTGCAACACCTTCAAAAAGCTTGGCAATGCTGTCAAAACCTTCTTCACGAGCTTCCTTTGCGAAGGTAGGATACATATTCTCGTGCTCGTAGTTCTCACCAGCTGCTGCAGCCTTCAGGTTTTCAGCAGTTGTTCCAATTCCACCATTCAAAAGCTTGAACCAAAGTTCAGCGTGCTCTTTTTCATTGGCAGCAGTCTCTTCAAAAAGCTCAGCAATCTGAACATAGCCGTCCTTGCGAGCCTTGGAAGCAAAGTAAGTATACTTGTTCCGTGCCATTGATTCACCGGCAAAAGCCTCCTGAAGGTTCTTCTCTGTCTTTGTTCCTTTCAAATCTTTCATCATGTTCCTCCGCATCTTATGGATTTATACAAATAGATAAAAAAATCTTATTTGCAACTAGAAACAATATAATACAATGGGAAAAAAAAAGCAAGTGAAATTTGTAATGATTACAAATTTATTCTCTCTATTTCTAAAGACAGAGGAAGCTCCGCTGAAACAGTGTTTTTTTCTCGCTTTAAGGCTACCTTCAATTTATCTTTAGAAAGGCTCACTATCACCTTGCCAGGATTCTTTTGGTTACTGTCAGCTGCATCCTCTATAAGCCGTACAGCCAGCTGGTCTTCAATTTCCCGCTGAATCAAGCGTCTCATGGGACGAGCACCAAAGGTGGGGTCATAGCCATGCTCCACCAAATACTCCTTTGCAGAAGGCCTTACTGTTATAGTAAGATTTTTTTCCACCAAACGCTCCTGAAGCTCCTGAAGCTGCAAATCGAGGATTCCGGCCACCTCCTTCTTGGACAAGGCAGTGAAGACGATGGTATCGTCGATTCGGTTCAAGAGCTCTGGGCTAAGAATCTTTTTCAGCTCAGACAGGGCCCCCTCCTTGATGGCTTCATAGGAAGGACTTGTCTGTTCCGACAAGGCAAAGCCCATGGTAGTTCCCTCGGTAATCTGGCGGATTCCTGCATTGCTGGTCATGATAATCACTGTATTGCGGAAGCTGACGGTATGCCCCAGGTTATCAGTAAGCTCCCCTTCTTCTAGCACCTGCAGCAAGAGATTGAATACATCTGGATGAGCCTTTTCAATTTCGTCCAGCAATACCACAGAATAAGGATGATGACGAACCTTTTCCGTCAAGGTACCCCCCTCTTCAAATCCCACATAGCCTGGAGGAGCTCCCACCAGGCGGCTGGAATTATGCTTTTCCATGTAATCACTCATGTCCACACGGATAAGGGCATCTTCACTGCCAAAGAGGAACTGGGCCAGGGTTTTTGCCAGCAAGGTTTTTCCCACACCAGTTGGTCCTAAGAAAATAAATGAGCCAGAAGGTCTGCGGGAAGAAGAAACTCCCGTACGGGACCGGCGCACCGCAGACACGATGGAAGCAACCGCCTCCTCCTGCCCAATCACCTGACGATGCAATTCCTCCTCCATGTTCAACAGGCGCGCAAGCTCCGGGCCGGTGAGCTGCTCCAAGGGAATTCCCGTGATAGAAGCCACTACAGCGGCCACATCATCTACGGTAACAACCTTGTACTTGCCATCGCCCCCCTTTTCCCATCGCTCCCGCATGGCTTCAAGCTGTCCACGAAGCAAATGCACCCGGTCACGGATTTCTGCTGCTGCCTCGTAATCCTGATTCTGTACCAAAAGCCGCTTTTCTTCCGTAAGCTCGCTAATGCTTGCTTCCAGCTCCTCCAGCTCCAGGGGCTTTTCTTCCTCATCAATCTTTTTCATGGCGCCAGCCTCATCCAGCAGGTCTATGGCCTTGTCTGGCAAGCAGCGATCGGTCAGGTAGCGGCGGGCAAAACGAACGGTGGCAGGGATAACATCATCATCGTAGCGTACCCCGTGGAAGCTTTCGTATTTTTTTCTGATTCCTTCCAGAATCAGGATGGCTTCTTGGTCGGAAGGCTCCTCCACCAATACCGACTGGAAGCGACGCTCCAAGGCTGCATCACGCTCAAAATACTTGCGGTACTCCGCCAAGGTGGTGGCTCCGATGCATTGAAGCTCCCCACGGGCAAGGGCTGGCTTCAGCAGGTTGGAGGCATCCATGGCCCCCTCTGAGCCGCCAGCCCCAATAAGGGTGTGCAGCTCGTCAATAAACAAGATAATATCTTTGTTGTCTAGAATTTCCTTTAAGATATGCTTGATTCGCTCTTCAAATTCACCCCGGTACTTTGTTCCAGCCACCACCGCCGCAAGATCCAGGGAAAGGATGCGCTTTTTCAGCAGGTTGCGAGGAACGGTGCCTGCAACAATGTGATGGGCGAGCCCCTCCACAATGGCTGTCTTTCCAACTCCCGGGTCTCCAATCAGTACCGGATTGTTCTTTGTACGGCGGGAAAGGAGCTGTATTACACGGCGAACCTCTTTTTCTCTCCCCACCACAGGGTCAAGCTGTTGACTAGCAGCCAACGCAGTAAGATCTCGGCTGAACTCAGCCAAAATTCCCTGACGACCGTTTCGCCCTCTTTCAGGAGAGCTTCCCCCCTGCTTTCCCATGGAAAATACAGGACTGGCCACCTCTTTGCCACGATTATCATAGGAGGACTGAAATTTTTCGTAAATTCCATTGATGGCAGAATAAACATCATCAATTCGTAGGCCAGCCTTCTCAAAAAAACGGGAGGTAATGCTATATTGTTCCCGAATAGCCGCTAAAACGAGGTGCTCCGTTCCCACATAATCACGACGAAGACTGCGGGATTCGATGGCGGCCGCGTCCAAGAGGCTTCTCACTCGACGGGAAGCAGGCAAATCGCCAAAAGTCCCCACCTTTGTACGAGAAAAAAGGCTTTGTTCCAAAGCCAGCTGAAATGACAGGACGTTTATCCTGAGCTTTTGCAATAAAATATACCCCAAACCGTCAGCATGTTTGAGCAAGGCGATTAAAATATGTTCAGGCTGCAGCTGATCGCTGCCGCTTTTTTTTCCTTCCTCTTGGGCCAAAACAGTAACAAGCTTATGGGCCCGAGGTGATAAATTCTTTGCCATAGTCGTTCCTTACACTTCTTTATATTTTCGGCAAGGCTGATAATTTAGCCCAGCTATACACTGCAAAGTGTAATACAGTGAAAAATTAAAAGCAAATTTGTACCTTTTCCAGGGTTTCCTGTAGCAACAGGGCCCTCAGACGAGAAACAACAAGAACGGGATGCTCCAGCACATCCACTTCAAAGGAAAAGTTCAAGTCCTTGTCCTTGTACAGATAATCCAAATGTGCATTGCGTATACGGTACATGAGGGCATGAAGCTCCCGATAGGAGATTCCCATGATGAGTCCCGTGCTCATTCCCAGTTGCAAGGTACTGATAATGTCCATAGCCTCGCTGCAATCAATAAAACGGCTGTATCTCATGACGGCAAACATCCTACTGATGATATGACGAAGCATGGTGGGACGAGTTTCCCCATAGCCGGTACGGGCGCTCCGCTCCTTTTTACAAAGCTCCGTTACCACCATATCAAATTCCCCCAGCTGCTCCTCTTCCCCGCCACAGGCTGCATAACGGGAGCTCAGCTGATAACAGGCTCCGAGGGCTGCATAGGGAACGGAGGTTCCTCCAAAGGCAGGCTCCAGCTGGCAATTTTTCTTGGAGACCTCATCCATCACCTGCTGAATCTGATGTGTCTGCAAAAGCCCCGGCAGAAAAAGCCGCAAGGAAGCCTTCATTCCACTTCCTGCATCCTTTAAATCGGAGGTGAGAAAGCCAAAATCATAGGAAGCGGCAAACTGTAGACTTTGCTGCAGGACTGCATCTATTTGCCTGCAAAGCTGCCAAGACTCCATGGTATTGTAGCCAGCCGAAAGAGCGGCGATACTGATATGATCTCGACCGTTTATTAAACAGGACACACGCCCATCAGTACGCACCACCACTGCTGGAACACACTCAAATTTACGAAAAAGCTCTGTTTGTGGATTGTTGATGTTCCGCTCGGTGTAGCTCCGTTCAGGGAGAATGCTCCGCTCAACTAAAAGCTGCCGGGCGGAAAAATCCAACTGATCTGTTTCCACCTGCTGATAATACTCTGGATGAGGCACCTTATTAAAGGCATCAAAAACGAGAGCCTGCACTCGCTGGACGTCGTCGGTATTACACTGACAGGGAAAGACAAAATTCGCCAAATTGCGGGCAAGACGGATACGTGTAGAAAGCACCACATCATTTTCTTCCCCATCCTCCGCATACCACACCATTCCGGGATTCAGCGTGTCGGGGTGACTGCTCATAAACCGCTTTCTCCTGAAGCCAGTGAGTCAGAGCCTTCTGTACCAGCGGCGCATTTATCCAAGGCCTTCAATCGGTCTCGGTACAAAGCAGCCCTTTCGTATTCTTCTTGAGCCACCGCCTTTTCTAATTTATCCTTCAGCTGCATCCTGTCCACAAGTATGGATTTGAAGCTTGCAAGGCGTTCTGGGAGAGAACCTGTATAATGACCAGTCATTCCCTGTTTTTCCAGAATGGACTTAAGCTTTGGGACAAAGATATTGTAGCACTCAGGACAACCAAGACGCTGAGTTTTTTCAACATCACCTTCATTGGTACCACAAACAGGACATTGACGTCGATTTTTCCGAAGCTTGACGATGGAATCAAAAAGACCAGCCAATGACATTTCGATTTTGCCATTGCTGGTAGTCAGTCCCCGCTGGGCGGCACATTGTAGACACAGATGGACTTCCTTTTGTCCACTGGTACTCACCTGCTGCACCACCATCATAGCATCACGAACACCGCATATATCACAAATCATGACTAAAATTTCCTCAAAGTATCCAAGGGCTTTTCCTTTCCTGCCTTAATGCTGGGCAGGGCTGAAACAACCACAGACAACACTAATGTACCGGCGGCAATAATAAAGATTCCTGTCCAAGGCAAAATCACAGGGATTTCTTCCAAATAAAAGGCAGGATCCAACAACTGCACCGGAACGAATTCACTCCTTGCAAAGTCCTTTGAAAGGAAATTCTCCAGAAAAGCAAGGAACATATTGGACAGATTATACCAAAAATGGACAAAAATGTTAAGGAGCTTCTCTATACCAGAAAGAATTTGATTTACGTTCACGGCACAAAGTATTCCCAATGGAATGCCCAGCACCACACCTGTCCCACCTGCACAAAATCCAGTCAGCAGGAAGGCAGTGATAATTCCCTCCGAGGTGGCTCCCACACTTTTCAAAATGGCAATTTCCCGACGACGCTCCATGGCCAGCATTACCAAGGCAGAAGAGATGTTTACCGAGGCCACCAGCACAATCAGAAACATAACAAAAATCAGCATGATTCTGGTGGAAGAGAAATTTTCGTATTGGGCAGTATTCAGCTGGCTCCACAATCTGAGACGGCATCCGGGCGGCAATTCTTCTTCCACCAGCCAGGCGGTTTCCAGTAAACCGTCAGAAAAGGCATCCTCTGTTTGAAGACCCACCAAAATTGTTGAAAGGGAGCCCTCCAGCAGGGAAAAGCCTGTGTCAAAGGGAATGAAAACCCACAGGGAATCAAGCTCCTGATAGCCACAAGAAATCACTCCTTCCACCGTAAAGGGAGTGATTTTTGGAATGACCTTGCCGGTGGGACTCGTTCTCATGGTGACAACTCTTATAGTATCCCCTGGATTCAAGCCAAGATTTCTCGCAACCCCCGTTCCAATCAAGGCACTGCGGGGAGAAGAAAGGCTGATTGAGCCAGCTTCGGCACTAAAAAGCTGGGAAAAATTTGATTCAGGGGCAAAAATTTCTGGGGGAACTGAGCGAATGGTGGCACCAGTCCTCCCCCTTGCTCCAGCTACCAAGCCAATGCCCTGCCGTTCAGGAAAGGCGGCAGTAATCCCCGGAACCGATTGTAGCAGGACTGCCAGCTCCTTTATGCCCCGAGCGGTCTCCAAATCAGGCAGGGAAAAACTGTCCTCATCTTGGGAATTGCTGGCAATGGAGGAACCAGTTACCGTCACCTGCATGTGATAGCTGGAAAGCTCCACAATGCGGGAGGTGATTCCTTCAATCATGCCGTCAGAAACGGTAAGCACCACCACCAGCGGCACCAAGCTCAGGGCAATGCACAAGATTGCTCCCAGGAGGCTCCTGCCGGCAGAGGATCCTTCCCCAGACATATTTTTCTGGGAGGGAGACAGGAGCATACGTGTGGCGTAGAGAACAGAAGCTCGTATCCTCATTGGGGATCCACCCGAGCCAAATGCCCCTTGTTTATGGTATAAATCTGGTCTCCCTTGGTGGCCAATTCCCTGTCGTGGGTTACCAGCACCAAGGTCTTGTGATGCTTGTCCACCATGGAAAACAGCAAGTCCCCAATGAGCTGGGCATTGGCAGGATCAAGATTACCAGTTGGCTCGTCTGCCAGCACCAGCTGGGGATTTTGAATCAGGGAACGGGCCACAGCCACCCGCTGCCGCTCACCACCAGACAGCTGTGAGGGCAAGTGATGGAGTCGATGGTCTAGGCCCACCTCATGGAGCAAGGCTTCAGCTGCTTCTGCAGCCTGCTTCCGAGGCATACCACTCATGTAGGCTGGTAGATACACATTTTCCAAGGCGGTAAAATCCTTCAAAAGATAGTGGAACTGGAAAATCAAGCCCAAGAACTGGGAGCGATAGGCTGCCAGCTGGTTTTCCGGCAAGCTGTGGACACAGAAGGGCCCCACCACCACGGAGCCTGCACTGGGAGCGTCCAAGCCACCGATGATGTTCAGCAGGGTGCTTTTACCACTGCCGCTTTCACCCACCACCACCACCTTGGTACCAGATGTCACCTCCAAATCCAAGGACTTGATGATGGTGAGTTTATCCATACCAGTTATATAGGTCTTTTCCAAACCTTCAATTTTAATAATCACATCACTCATCGTGGAGTACCTCCGAAAGCGTCATAGCCAACACCTTTCTGCTGGCAACCCACGAAGCTGCCAAGGCAGAAAAAACACCAAAAATAGTGATAAAGGTAATTTCAACCGGAAACATGCGGGCAGGAATACTGGCATATACCTGATACATGGTATTTTCCCGAACATACATTGCCATGGCAGGGTTTGTGGCCATGGTAAAAATATACTGAATCCAATAGCTCAGCTTGGCAATCACATCAAAAATCACATCCATCTGCACACAGAGCAGCATCCCCAACAGCAAGCCGGGAATGGCTCCCCCTAGCCCTGTCAAAAGTCCTCTCAGAATGAAGATAAGCTGAACCTCCCGTTTTCTTCCCCCCAAGGCAGAAAGGACTGCAATCTCAGAACATCGCTCAAAAACCATGCGGCGCATTCCATTGAAGATATTGACCCCTACCACTACAAAAATCATGAACACCAGCATCATCAGCAGATTCTTTTCCACTTTCAATGCTCCGAAAAAGGAGCGGTTGTAGCTGCGCCAAGACTCGGTTTGGAGACCTGGAAGCGCCTGTTCCAGCTGGTAGATTACCTGCATGTCCTTTTCGGAATCTGCAAGCTTGAGGGCAAAAAGCTTTGTGGCATCCCGACCAAAGAACTGCTGGCCGGCATCCATGGAAATAAAGGAATAGCTATTGTTGATTTCTGCATAGCCACAGGAAAAAATCCCCGACACCACAAAAACCCTGTTGTCGGAAATCAAATCCACGTCACTGCCTCCAGAAAGAGCCAGCATATTCACGGTACTTCCCACCCGCACTCCCAGCTGTCGGGCAAGCTGGCTTCCCAACACAATGTAGCCAGGACGGGATAAGTCGAATTCACCAGAAATAATCTTTAATTCCCTCGCAAAGCCCGCATCCGTGTAAATGATGTCTGGAGAAACAGCTCGAATCAAGGAGGCAGCCTGACGACCACTAGCACTGGCCAACAAGCTCTGAGCCTCATACATGGGCTCCACCGCCACCACTCCCAATTCGGGGCGAAAGCACTGCTGCTCAAAGGCTTGTTGGTCAAAATCCTGCGGTGCTGTCACCCGAATGTGGGCCGAGCTGATTTCCATAATGCTGTCAATGAATCCCATCTGGAAGCCGTTCATGACGGAAACCGTGACGATGAGGGTCATAACCCCAAAGCAGATACTCAATGAGGCAAGAAAACCTGTTACCGCCGAACGACCTGAGCGGTCAACCTTGGCAAAGCGACGAGAAACAAAAAAAATCCACTTCAATACTCTGTTCTCCTTATTTCCTTGCCATCAAGATACACAACCTCAGAAAGCAATCGGGCTCCATTATGACGAGTCTCAATCCTCATATTGTCAAAATACCGATTTTCTATATAAGTACTTTCATCTTGATATTTTCGAGAAACTAAAAGCACCTCATTTTCAAAATAATCATATCCCCCATGAATATTTCCTGGACGGTGATACAGGATCTTCTCCACCAAGTCTCCCCCTTCCCCATGGTGGACAGTTTTTTTCTCCACCAGCTCCTGTTCTGGAGTATACTGGTATTCAATTACACGAACCAAGGTCAGGGAAGCTTGAGAATCAGAATGATGCTCCAAAGCCTTTTCCGAATCAAGACCATATACTTCCTCCCGTGTTAAAAGTCCCTCCGGGGAATAAAAGCATTCAGTTCGGCTTGTTTTTTGAAAATCAGTGAGCACCACACGCTGAGGATTACGGGAATTGTCGTAATAAAAATACTCCTCCTGCAAGGCGATTTGAGCAGGAGCAAGGGAATTCTCGGAATCAGCGGTAGAAAAGGCTTCCTCCAGCCAAGTGATGCGGCTTTGCAAACGATATTCCCGGTCATAGAGATTGCGGGTAAAAACCCCATCTGCTTTGGTTACCACCGTCCTGCTTGAATCTATTGACAAAAGGGCAGCTTCCTCCCCTCCATAGAAATGGAGCCGAGGCAAGCCCTTTCCGTCGTACAGCAATTCCTGAACAGGCTCCTGCACCACTGGCTCCTCAACCACTGGCTCTGTCTCCGAAGCCTGAAGCAGGGAACACAGCATGGCAGGAAGCAGACAGGCAAGGTAACGAAATCTCATCAATCCAATCCCAAGAAATCGTCCACGTACTGATTGGGATCAAAGGGGCGGATATCCCCATATCCTTCTCCAAAGCAGATGAAGGCCACGGGAATACCGAATTCCTTGCCAATGGCGGCAGCAATTCCTCCCTTTGCAGTGGAGTCATATTTTGTCAGAATGACCGCATCCAGTCCCACCGCTTGATGGAAGACTTCTGCCTGCCGCAAACCGTTCTGGCCAGTAGTGGCATCAATAACGAGAATCTTCTTGTAGCAGCCCTCAGATGCCTTGGATGCGGCTACCCTGTCGATTTTTTGCAGCTCACGCACCAGGTTTTCCTTGTTATGGAGACGGCCAGCGGTATCTGCCAAAACAATGCCACCGCCACGGGCTGCCACAGCCTCCGCTCCGTCAAAAACCACAGCAGAAGGGTCTGCACCATGTTGATGGGCCACCACCCGCACTCCCAGCCGCTGTCCATGAAGCTGCAGCTGTTCAATGGCGGCGGCACGGAAGGTGTCTGCAGCGGCCATCACCACATTGTATTTTCCGCTGCCTTGGAAAAAGCCAGCCAGCTTTGCCACAGAGGTAGTTTTTCCCACTCCGTTCACTCCCAAAACCATGTACACATTTACCTTTTCTGGCTCTGGCTCCAGCTCTACCGAACGGACAAATTCTAAAAGCCGGCCCTTGAGCTGCAGCAAAATTCCTCGCTCATCCTCAATCTTCTGAGAACGACATTTTTTTTCCAGCTCATCCACCAATTCAAAGACGGTTTTTGCACCCAAATCACCTTCAATCAGCAAGTCTGAAAGCTCCTCAAAAAACTCCTGATCTCGATTCTTGTGGATTCCAAAAAAATTTTTCAATCTGTCTGCAAACCTAGTTTTTGCCATACCTACTCCCGCCATATTCATATATAAAAAAGATTAGCTTCTATTTTGTAACGCTATTTTGCCCGCTCCGGCAGCACCGAATCAGCAGCACCGATAAACAATCCCAGCTGCACCGCCAAATTGACTCCCAATCCTGCGCAGAGAATCATAGAGCCGGTTGAAATATTTTTCCAAAGATTGACGGTTTCCTTGCTTTCATGTCCTAAGGCCCATCCATTTACCGCATTAACATACATTCCATAGGTAATGAAGCTTGGAATCAGGGAAACCAACAAGGCACTATAAGAATTATACATTGCACGCCGCCTTTTTTCAATCCGAGTGGAAATTTCCTGGGTATCTCGTTTCAGACGCAGATTGAGCTGCGTAAGATTTGATTCAGGAACAATGTCTGCCACAAAATAATAGGGAGCCTCTGTTTCTGGAGTAGGCAAAGCTGTACCAAAGGCAAGCCCTGTAGAAAGCTCCATTTCCTCTCCCATAGTTCCTTCTGGAATTCCGTCAATATAAACTTGAGCTGTAGGAAATTTTTCAGATGCAAAGGAAACCTGTACCTGCTCCAGAGCGTCAAGCTTCACCGTAGCTAAAAATCTGTTGTTGTGGGAAAAATCTGCCTCAAAGGTTCTTGTGTGAAACCCAGCCGATTCCACCTCTATGATATGATTACCAGCAGGCAGCAATAATTCCTTGTCTACAAATCGCTTGGCATAAAACAGTTCTCCATCCACAAAAATCTTGGCAGCTTCTACCGCCTCTGGAGGTTCTATCTTAAAGGAAACCCCTACCATGGGCCTGTTTTGCAACACTGGCTTCAATTGACTGGCAAGCTCCTGAGCCAGCACTGTAATATCCGCAACAGAAGCCAGTCCCTGAATTTCTGCCGAATGAATTTCCCCAGGATAAAGGGTAAGCTGAACAGCCACCGCCAAATAATTTCCAGAAGCAGTGATAGTACCTGTCAAAAGGCCATTTATGGCTTCATCTTTGACAGTATTTTGTGAAAGGAGATTTTCTGGGGAATCATTCCACAAAACAATGGTTTCCCGCACTTCCTGGATATTTTGAAAATCCTTCTGCTCCAGCTGAAGCTTTATCCCTTCAATCTGGGTATTATTTTCTTCCAACTGCTGGCGTATCTCAAGAATCTGCTTATCCTTTTCCGCCAGATTTTTCTTCAAGCTCTTTTCAGAGGTGGAAAGGAAAAGCTGCTTGTCCCGCTCCTTTATGGCGGCGGTCAAGGAATTTCCCAAGGCACTCCGCTCCTTGCGCAAAAGGGAAAGCTTTCTCTCCAAAATCTCTTCTGGAGTAAGCACACGAACACCGGCATCTAAAAGATTGTCCAAAATCAATGTAGGCAAGGTAAAAGCAACCTGCTCCAAAGAGGGGGTATCCTGAAAGAATGAAGATTTTAAGGTAAAGACACTTCCTGCCAACACCCAATCTGCCACAGGTAAAGGAGAGGATTGGGGAGTAGAAGCTTGTTCACACCACAGAGAGCGAGAAAAAAGGCTTGCAATGGCTATCAAAAATACAAGCCTTTTGAGCATTACACCTCGTCCTCGCTATCTGAAGAAAGGGGCTGTCCCTTCCAACGGGCTGTAAGATATGCCTCAATAAAAGGATCAAGGGCACCATCCATAACTGCCTGAATATTACCAGATTCATGCTTAGTACGATGATCCTTTACCATAGTATATGGCTGGAACACATAGGAACGAATCTGATTTCCCCAAGAGATATCCTTCTTTTCTGCGGCAAACTTGGCATTTTCCCTTTCCCGCTCCTGACGATAATGCTCGTACAAGCGGGCCTTCAGCATGCTCATGGCGGTGGCTCGGTTCATCAGCTGACTTCGCTCCGTCTGGCAGGCCACTACAATTCCCGTGGGAATGTGGGTAAAGCGAACGGCCGAGTCCGTCTTATTCACGTGCTGTCCGCCAGCACCACCGGCACGATAGGTATCTACCCGCAAATCCTCCGGCCGAATTTCCACCTCAATGGTGTCATCAAGCACAGGAAACACATACACAGAGGTAAAAGAGGTATGACGGCGGGCATTGGAATCAAAGGGACTGATGCGCACCAAACGGTGAATCCCCGCCTCGCACTTTAAATAACCGTAGGCATAGTCGCCGGAAATCTGAAGGGTCACAGACTTAATGCCGCCCTCAGCCTCCAGCATATCCACGGTCTCAATCTTAAAGCCCCTATTTTCCGCCCACCGAGAATACATGCGGGTCAACATGGAAGCCCAATCACAGGCCTCTGTGCCACCAGCCCCTGCATGGATGGTAAGGAAGGCACCGTTTCTGTCCACTTCATCAGAAAGGAGATTCAAGATGCTTAACTTTTCATAGGAAGCGAGACTTTGCTCATAGAGCTCCTGCAATTCAGCCTCAACAGAATCATCTCCCGTCTCAATTCCCAGCTCATACAAGGCTTCCATATCATCAGCCGCAGCCATCAGCTCCTTCCAGGGCTCGATTCGGCTTCTCAGCTGCTTGATTTCTGTCATTACCTTTTCGGCTTTGGAAGGATTGTCCCAAAAACCAGGCTCACCTGATAGATTTTCTTTGTCTGCTATAGCTTTTTCTATGGCAGGTACGTCAAAGACGCCCCCAAACGTTCAGGATATCCTCCCTCAAAGAGGCAATGGGCATTCTAAGATCTTCTAACATACAGTATTTCCTTATTATTAAAATAATTATCTAAATTAATCAGGCCGAAAGGCTGTACCTTTCAGCAAACATCGTTTCCATCTTTTTTTTGAAAGCTCAGTAAGACACAAGCATTCTTGAACAGGATATTGATACAATCGCACAATATCATAATAATCGGTGACCCGGTCTATTTCTTTTTTCAAGAGAACCAGCATATCTTTTGAGACTGAAGAATGCTCCCAACAAGCACGCTGTACCTTCTTAAATCTAAAATGGATGAGAACTGAAGCCAATGCTTTTGCAGAATCCATTGAACTGGGATCTAAAATGACAGAAACGAACATATATCTAGAATAAAATAAACCGAGATAATTGTCCATACAACCCTTGAAAAAAAATAAGTTTTGACGCAGAATACAAAGATGAAGAAACTTATTTTTGTAATTATCTCTTTTTTACCTATTCCTTTTATCTTTGCCCAGGATTTACGTTTGACGGTTTCCAATATCCAGGCACGTTCCCTCAGCAGTCGAGAGATACAAGTTTCTTGGCAGCTTCCACAACTGTCATCTGATAAAGATTCATCCCAGCTTTCATTGCTTCTATATAGGACAGACCAGCAAAAAGCAGGAAGCAATGCCCTGCAAGGATTGGAGCCCTTAGCGATTCTCCCCTTTCACACAGCCTCCTATGTCGATACACCAAACACAGATGAAGTTTTTTACTACACAGTTATTATCACAACCTTGACTGAAACTGCCTTTCCGAAAGAACCCCAATATCTTGTAATTCCAGACAAAAACACAACTGTCATTGGTGTGCAGCTGTTGCCCCAGCTCCATCCTACCCAACAGCCAAGCCACGAGGTGGCTCAAGAAACCCCCAATACAAGAACCGGAATGAGAAACACACCCCTTCCCTATTTGAAGCTTTCCCTGCAGTCAACGGATATTCCCATTAATCCTGAACGGAACCAAGGCTCCATCCAAGGAATTCCAGGGAGTGAAAAAACAAAACCACTCATCCTGCCCGCTCCTTATATTTTTCGCCAGGAGCAAGAAACAGAAAGCGTTGGAGAAGATTTTATTCTCCACGATATTATCCAAAATCAGTTTAAGGATGAAAAATATGAACAGGCAGAAATATCCCTTCGGGATTTTCTCAGCATCAACCACTCCAAGGATGCCATCGACAGAGGCACCTTTTATCTAGGAGAAACACTGTTGTATCAGGGAAAATATCAGCAGGCCCTGTCATGCTTCTTACGGGTGCAGGACAGGTTTCCTGATTTAACCACTCGCTGGATTCAAGCGGCCCTTGACGGCTACCAGCTTCCAGCTATTGAATAAGCCTCCAATTGGATTTCTACTCAATAACATAAATATCCTGCAGCATTCGGGAAAGCACTGGATACTCACTTCCGGTGATTTCTTCTGCTGTGGGAGTAATTCTTTTTTGGAAGATTTGGGTTTGTTCCCCAGAGGTAATAGAGGCTGTCTGCGTCTGACTTGTCTCAGTCTGAACACTTTCTTCCCCAGCTGGGCTTGTAGCCTCAGTGGTGGTAGTTGCAGGAAGAATAATCACCTCATCCTTAATATTCATCCGATCAAAGAAGCCAGCACGGGAATACCTACCTTGAGAAACAGACTCACTCACCTCTGTCAGTGTAATGGTTCCAAGTATATCGTTCTGGGCATATTCCAATCCCAGTGTATTATCAGGAGTCCGTAATTGTCCAGCCTTTACTACTGCAAGGACAGTATCCTTGGTGATTCCATCGGTTGAACCTAAATCTACCAGAACATTGTCAGCATTCCTGTCGATAACAAGCCCACGAGTTGGCAGCATCTGGGCAACAGCGTTGCACAAATAACGGAGAGCTCCGGCAAAACGATCATTTCCTGTACGATAGATATTGAAGGAATTCACCTCAAGACCATTGCGACCAGAAAATACCGTTCCCTTCAGTAATAACTCCCGTTCTGTTTCTTGATATTCCAACAGCACAAAATAATCTTGGTTGGCATTACGAGCGTGGCGGAATGCTTGAGAATAGGTAACTGTTTCTGGATAGGCATGGGCTTCCACAGTGGCAGTACCAAGGAAATAATTTTCTACAGCACGAACTGTAACGATACTAGCATCTGCATGAAGGAGCTGGGGTGGTGTTCCATAGGGATAGAGGCCAATGTTCCAGCGTTTTTTATCAAGATAGAAAGGATCCACGTCCCAGCGGCTGGCCAAGTTATCAGAAAGCAGGGATTTATATGCCTCAATGGTGTCTGCAACCTTAACGGAAACAGGCTGGATTGTACTGATGAAATTCAACTGCTCAAGATACAGCTCCTGCTGTCCCTTTCTGTCCAGCATATTGGCATAGGCGGTACGAGCCTGAATGTCCAGTGGATTGAGCCGCAATGCCTGCTTGTACTCAAACTCAGCCTGAGGCGCCTCATACTGCTTTTCGTGGTCACGAGCCTTGGCAATGTGGTACTGGGCCCACTTGCTCCTGCGGGCATCCTCCACGTTAAAGGTATCAAGAACAATCTGCTCCAAGGCAGAGCGCATCATCTCGTCATGGGGAGCAATATCCAGCCCTTTTTCCAGAACAGAATAGGCTTCCTGCATTTTCCCCATCATCTTAAGGGAACAACCCTTGAGATACCAGGCAGTGGATGCTTCACGGTTACGATTTATGCGATAGTCGCAGATGTCAACAGCCTCTTGGTACCGCCCCTGCTGATACAGCACCGTGGCCAAAAGCTCATAGGACTTGTCAAAGTCGGGATTCAAGTTGATGGAGGTACGAACACGGTACTCTGTATCAGTATAATCCTGATTCAAGAAGGAAATCCATCCGGCAATGTACTGAACCTCCTCGTCCTTGCTATGATACCGTAACGCCTGCTGGATGTAGCTTTGAGCCTCCTCTGTCTTTCCCATTTCCTGGGATACCAAGGCCACTGCCAACAAGGCATTTCTATTGGACTGCTGCCGTTTGAGGGCGTCAATATAGCGGGTTTCTGCCCCAGTGAGACGACCAGAGAGAATATCAAGCTGGGCAAGACCAAATCGAGCCTCGATATTGTTGGGATAGCCTGCCAAAACCTGGTTGAACAAGTTTTGTGCCTCCTGGAGGCGATTCAACCCAAGATAACAAAATCCAGTAAGGTTCAAGATTTCCACCTTGTCCTTGGCATACTTTGAGGCTGACTCCAAGTAGGTAAGAGCAAGAGAATACTCATCCAAGGCATAGCTGCACTCTGCCAAGGCATACCAGGCATCTCCGTAAGCATTGTTCACACGGATAGCCTCTTGGTAGGATTCCACTGCACCATACCAGTCGGCGGCACGCTGGGCATCCTGTCCCTTTTGATACCATTGGGGAGCCGTTAAATTCTGAGCAAGCAGATTGGGCTGAATAAAGAGAAAACAAAGGATACAAAATCCTATTGTAAGAGAAATCCTTGCCTTGCCTTCTCCATAGATACCGTTGGTTCCACTGGAAAAAAACACTTTCATTCTTCTGTATCTCCAACATGACGAATCAACTTGATGACGTTGACCCGATGACCTTCCATATCCTGAACAATGAAATCATAATTTTGCCAGGATACTTTCTCGTATTTTACAGGAATCTTTCCGAACAAGTCGAAAACGAATCCACCCAAGGTGTCAAATTCCTCATTAGGGAAATGAGACCCCATGGTTTCATTCAAGTTATCCAAATTAGCGCGGGCATCGCAGAGCCAGATATTGTCACCGAGGGGAATCACATCCTCCCGCTCATTGTCGAACTCATCCTGAATGTCCCCCACGATTTCTTCGATAATGTCCTCCATGCAGACAATACCAGAAACTCCGCCGTACTCATCGATTGCAATGGCAATATGCACATGGCGACGCTTGAACTCTCGCAGCAAGCTATCGATACGCTTGGACTCCGGCACAAAGAAGGCCTTGCGACTATGCTTTTCTAGATCCACCGTCTCATGGCGGGCAAAGGCCGCAATCAAGTCCTTTACATAGAGCACACCAATCACATTGTCGATGGACTCGCTGTATACAGGAAACCGGGAATGACCACTTTCAGCAATCTTCTCCAAAAGCTCATCCTGAGGTATGCCACAGCTCAAAAAATCCACGTCAATACGAGGAATCATAACCTCCTTCACAGAGGTTTCTGCCAATTCCTCTATACCCCGAATCATGTCCCGTTTTTCTTCATTCAGCTGCTGCTGCTCCGACACAACCTCTTCGTCTCTGGCGTGCTCCCGAGAAGTAGATTCGTAATGACCCTCTTTATGTTTCCGTTTAAATATATTGAATAACCCCATTATTTTATCCTTCGGCTTATTTTTTGATAATTATATCACTTTCCGTCATAAAATCTTGCAAAACAATTTCCTGGAACTGAAGCATGGGCTGGTCTGGAGAATTGTCACTGTGATCCATTCCAGAAAGGTGCAAAACCCCGTGAATCAAAAGCCGCTTCAGCTCCTGATCCTGGGAAACATCAAATTCCACTGCATTTTTTGCCAGGGTATCCACACTGATTACAATATCTCCAGCAGAAAACCACTCCACCCCATCTTCATCCTGATAAATGCTGCCGGAATTGAAGGACAGCACATCGGTGGGCATATCAAGCTGTCTATAATTCTTGTTAAGCTCCTGAATAAAGTCATCCTGACAGAACAGGACAGAAAGCTCCCAGCCAGAAAGCTGGAGTTTTTTTAAAACAGCCTCCAAAAATGGAAGAATCTTAGGAAGCCACTGTGGCTCCTCCGCCATATCCTCATGGCAAGAAATTTCAATGAGATTTTGGGCATTAGATGGAATACTGCAGGATTCTGGTTCAAATTCAAATGATGCAAACTCTATAGCTGATGCACTCATGTTGCCACCTTTTCCTCAGACTTGGTTTCCTTTGCTGGCTCCTTTTCATCGGGATCCTTTTGATTAGGATATTTAATGCGAGAATGATAATAACCAGCCAGCACGTCTACAAAGGCCTCCTCGATGGCGGACAAATCCCTGAAGGTAATGTTGGCATTATCCAGCTGGCCGTGGTTCACCTTTCCTAAAACCAACTCATGAATAAATTTTTCCAGGCGGGGAACAGAAGGATCCTCCAGGGTGTGACAAGCAGCCTCTACCGTGTCTGCCAGCATTACCACTGCAGACTCTTTGGAAGAAGGAGGATTTCCTGGATAACAATACTCTTCCATGGTGACATTGGCATCCAACTCCTTGGCCTTCATATAAAAACCATAGATGGGACCATTACCGTGATGCTCAGCGATGATGTCAATAACCTCTTGTGGAAGACGCATCTGCTCAGCTTTTTCGATGCCCTTCTTCAGATGTCCCTTCAAGACGGAGGCAGACATACTGGGCTTAAGGGCATCGTGAGGATTTTCACCACCCATTTGATTCTCCACGAAGTATTCGCTTTGGTCCATTTTACCAATGTCATGATACAGGGCTCCAACACGAGCCAGACGGTCGTTGGCACCAATGGCACGACAAGCCTTCTCTGCCAATTCCGCTACCATGATGGTGTGACTGTAGGTTCCCCGCGCCTTGGTAATCAAAGCCTGAAGCATGGGGTTTCGGGTATCTCCCAATTCCATCAGTCGGAAGGCGGAGGCCGTGTTCAGCAAATGCTCCAGCGGCGTCAAAAAGCCAAGGGCAAAAATACCTGAAATAAACCCATTGAGGGAAACCATCAGCAGAGTGAAAATGATGTCGCTGAAGGTGGTTAGAAAAATAATTTTTAGGGTAAGCATAAACACCACGTTCAATATGGCCAGCAATAGGGAAACTACTACCATATCAATTCGATGGGTAATATTCCGTACAATTCGGGCGGCAGAGAGACTGGATGCCAACACGAACAGAAAAGGAATAATATTATCTTGCTGGGCATTTAATACACCAAAGGCAAGTATAATGGAAAAGATAACTCCATGGTTTTGACCAAAGAGCACCACCACAATCAGCACAAAGAAGGTACTGGGAATGATGATGGGCAGGTTGTAAGCGGAGGCAAAGGGAGGAACCAGGCTACCGAATCCTGCCAGCCCATAGGTTGCTACAAAGAACACTGCCAAAAGAATGGCTTCCTTGAGGGAAACGGCAGTACCACAGAAAATGGGATTAAACAGGAAAAATGCCAAGGCAGAAAGAAGCATCAAGTATAGGATGCCATCAGAAAGAGCCTCGTAGTCTATATATTCAGGTGCGTCGGACAGCTTTTCCAGCTTGGCAAGTCCTATTTCTGTAACGGGAAAGCCCTTGCGAATAATTTTTTCTCCCTCCTCCACCGAAACAGGATGGTTGGCATCAGGAGGTAGACTCACATCGGAAATGATGGTTCTGTCGGCAATCTGTCCCACCTCGTATTCAGAGGCAGTGAAGGAAAGCACCGTTTCTGAGGAGGAAATAACGAAAAATGACACCACAACGCAGGAAATGAATGCCAGGGCAAATACAATGAGAATACCATAGTTTTTAGCAAAGACTTCCTTGATGGTATCTTTTATATACAGGAGATTGTCTCTAGGCTTCTTCGTTTTTGTTGTCTTCATAGGCTTGTACTATTTTCCTTACAAGTTCGTTTCTCACCACGTCACGAGACTCCATGGTTATCATGCTGATTTCTGGAATATCCTTCAAGATTTCCAAGCAATGCACCAGACCAGAGGGAGTACGCCGTGGCAAGTCAATCTGAGTGATGTCTCCAGTTACAAAAACCTTTGACCCTTCTCCCATACGGGTAAGGAACATTTTCATCTGTTCCCGTGTTGTATTTTGAGCCTCGTCCAAAAGGATGACACTATTATTCAAGGTGCGGCCACGCATATAGGCCAAGGGAGCCACCTCGATTACACCACTTTCCATGAGCTTCTTGCCAAAGCCAGGCGGAAGGAGGGTGTTGATAACGTCAAAGAGGGGACGTAGGTAGGGATTGATTTTTTGCTCCAAGTCTCCTGGCAAATAGCCAAGACTTTCTCCAGCCTCCACCACAGGACGGGTCAGCACCAAGGAACGCACCTGGCCGGAAAGCACCAGTCGCAGGGCCTCTGCCATCATCAAAAAGGTTTTTCCCGAGCCGGCAGGACCGGTACAAAATACCAGGTCACTGGAACGGAGGGCCTTTACGAGACGCAGCTGGTTGGTGGTTTTTGGATACACCTTCTTTACCGCACCGCTGATGATGATGCCACAGTCACGGAAGTCTTGGGGACTTTGGCCGTCTTGATTCAGCTGGAGAATCGAGGCCATGAGATCTGGCCCCACGTCAAAGCCTGCTGCAGCCTCGTCGGTAATTCTATCTACAATGTGCTGGAATTGACGAATAGCTTGGGCGTCTGCCTTGCCTAGGGAAACTTCATTTCCCTGGGTAAACACAGGCACACCAAGATATTTTTCTATGAGATGTAAATTACTGTCATTGGTGCCGCACAATCTTGCCAACAAATCTCGATCCGGCACAACTATTGTATACGATGTTTCCACAAAAAATCACTACAAGGCTTCTTCTTGTACAATGACAGGCAACCATAATAAATCTTCTTAGTCACCACAAAAGAAACCATCCAGTAATTGTAATGGGAAATGATGGCAACTGTCAAGTTTTAGAAAAAGAGAATGCTGGAAAGGTGGAGTTTCTTGATGTAGTGGAGATGGGATGGACAATTGCATAGTATATCTTGTCCAGCTGCCACGTGGGGTCAGGGTGAATCCCGCTTTTTACTTTGATATACCGATGATACGACATTGTTTATGAATCTTTTGTATTTGACTTATTTCTCCTGTTGTTAAGTTTTTTGTTTTCCAAGTGGTTCTTGTGTACCAAATTGGGAAGAGCCTTCGTATGATTGGAAGGATTAAGAAATCTTCACTGTAATACAATATATTATCTTTGAAAAAATATAAATTGTCTGGGCTGTATCGTGCGTACGAATCTAAATTCCTGTGGATTCCTGTATTGGTAATTTGCTTGCTATCAATATGATAGAGGACTATTTCATTTAGATTATTGAGTCCAATACAAATATCTTCTCCTACAATACGTTTGTATCGAAGTTCGATAGCATAAGTATGAAAAATATGTTCATTCAAATCAAAATAACCATCATTGAAATATATTTTATCACCAGAAAAGCCAATAGGGAGCAGGAGAATTTCCTCACACCTTATTTCAATCAGCCTTCTACTTTGCTCATCAATTGAAATCAATTCATATTGGGCATTTGAACTGTCAATGCAATTCAGTAAGGTATTATTATAAATTCCGCAAATAAAAGGTCTATCATTGAACGCAATGTGGATAGATTCCTGAATAAATTCTTTTTCACCACATTGGAACAGTATTATTGTATTTGATTTTCCTTCGCTACTTATCCAAAGCTCATCATTATAGGAATCATACAAATAATTTACAGCCATAGAATAGCCAGATTTTTGTACTGTTTGTTTGTCTTTGGTAGAAAATAATATATCTGTACCTTGATACAATGTTGAAGTATTAAAATCAGAATAAATTATTCCAGTGTTTTCAGTTTGATTCTGAAAGCATGAATGTAATACAACAATTAGGCAAAGGGAAAATATAATCTTTTTCATTTTAATCCCCAAATAAGAGGCCTCTGATCTCTTTTAGATTTCTTATATTTACCCACCCATTTTATCCCAAAGCCTGCCCTTTGGCCATCAAAATTTGGGTAAGATGGAGGCGGCAAGCAGGAAGCAGATTGAGCCAATCTATCTGGAGGAGTTGATACCTTCCGCTCCTGTACAAGGGCTGGATTCCAGCCCTTTTTTATCCCCTAGTTCTGTATATCTATCCGCTGGAAGCCCATATTCAACAAGATGGTGGTAAGCAGAGCCCGAGCCTGTTGCTCCGATTCAGCCAAAACCCCTGAATCCAGGGTCTTTTTCAATGTGTCTTGCCGAGCAAATTCTACTTGATCCAGCATTTCCTGGGTAGTAATGGGAACAAAGATACTTTGCTGCTCGTCAAACACGGAGATTTCCTGAATGTCGTTGCCCAGAACCTTGGCCGCAGGAATCCGCAGGGTAATTTCCTTTCCATTTTCGTCAATATACATTCGGCTCTCACCCAGGTTCTCTATGCCACAGCGGATTACACTGGAAAACTTCACGATGCTATAGCTTTTTGCCATGCCCATCACGCCAGTTTTTTTCAGGGTAACGATGTCGCTGTAGGTTACCTTTACAGTGGTAAGCTCTGAGCAACGCTGTAGCTCCTGACTGACCAGGGCATATTTCTTTTCTATCTCTACCTGAGAGAATTTTTGCCACAGGAAAAAGAGCGCCACAAGGATAATGGCAATGAGCAAAAGCCAAAGGAAAAGCTTTGTAAAAAATCTATGAAAAAAGGACTTTTTCTTCCGGAGTTTTTGAGGTGACTTAGATTTCCCCTTGGAGTTTTGCTGCTCCTGCTGTTCTGCAGGTTGCACTGTCAGATGTTCTGGATTATCTTTCCTTCCCCGTTTTTTAGGTGGAATGGATTCCTTTCCGTGTACCGCCCTGTCCTGTGCCATAGCATCCTCCTTTCTGTTCTATACTATCACACAATGGAAAAATTTCACAATAAATATTTTTCAAAATCCCACTTGTTTTTATCCCCCAGTCTTAGTATCTTCAATACAGTGAATATAATAAATGGAGGAAAGGGATGAAGGAAAATCCTTTTAAGTCAGGAAAGAATCTTAAACTGACTCCCACCAAGGTGGTGGCAGTTTTAGTGATACTAGTGGCCATCGTTGCCAGCTTTACAAGTTTTTTTGTGGTGGATGCCACGGAGCAGGCGGTAGTAACCCGCTTGGGAAAATATTCTCGAACAGTGGGAGCAGGCTTGCAGTTCAAGCTGCCCTTCGGCCTTGACAGAAACTACAACGTGCCAGCAAATGTAGTGCAAACAGAGCAGTTTGGCTTCAAAACCATTTCCTCCGCTGGAACAAAGGGAATCTACGAAAACAACATCACCTCAGAATCTCGTATGCTGACTGGCGATCTGAACATTGTGGATGTGGAATGGATTATCCAGTACAAGATTGTAGATCCTGCGGCCTGGCTTTTCAATGTGAAGGACAGGACCAAGACCATCCGTGACATTTCCCAGTCGGTGCTGAACATGCTGGTGGGAGATCGGGCCATTCTGGATGTCATGGGAAGCGAGCGCTCACCCATCGAAACCCAGGCTCAGCAGCTGATGAACGACAATTTTGACCAGCTGGGGCTGGGTATCAACGTGCTGACCGTAAAGCTCCAAAACATCGTGCCACCAGCTGGCGTTCAGGATGCCTTTGAGGACGTGAACAAGGCCATTCAGGACATGAACCGCTTCATCAACGAGGGAAAGGAGGCCTACAACACAGAAATTCCCAAGGCCCAGGGTGAGGCCGACCGTCAGGTGCAGGTGGCCCAGGGCTACGCTGTGGAGCGGGTGAACAAGGCCCAGGGTGACGTGGCCCGATTCAACGCCGTGTACGAGGAGTACCGCAAGGCTCCCTCCGTTACCCGGGAGCGATTGTATATCGAGGCCATGGAAGAAATCTTTGCTGCAAAGGAAAATTCTACCCTCATAGACGGGGAGCTGGATAATGTGCTTCCTGTAAAAACCCTTACTGGAGGAGCCCAATAATGAGGAAGGTCTGGACAAGTATAATCATTGTAGTGGCGGTGCTGGTGGCCTTTTTGATGCTGGGGCCCTTCTACATCGTGAACGAGGGCTATCAGGCTGTAGTTACCCGATTCGGCCAGATTGTAAGCACCCGCACCAACGCCGGGCTGTACATCCGCCTGCCTGTGGTTGACACCGTCACCACCTATCCCAAGCTGATTCTGTCACTGGACGGCGACTCCCAGCGGATTCCCACCAAGGAGAACCAGTTCATCATCGTGGACACCACCAGCCGATGGCGGATTTCCGATCCCGGCCTGTTCTACCAGTCCTTCAAGACCCTGGAGGCCGCCAACAACCGTCTCAGCGACATCATCGACTCCGCCACAAGAACCATCATCACCCAGAACAGGCTGGCAGAAGTGGTCCGCAGCTCCAACATCATCAACGAGCAGACCACCACCAACCAGCTGGTGGGCATGGAGGACGAGGAGACCGCCCAAATCGAGGCCCTGGTGAACGTCAGCACCCAGTCAGAGGCGGTAACAAAGGGACGCCGCCTTTTGAGCAATGAGATGGCGGAGGAAGCCCGCAAGATGATTAGCGAGTACGGCATCGAGCTGATTGACATTGTGCCCCGCCAAATCAAGTATTCCGACGAGCTGACAGAAAGCGTCTACAACCGCATGATTAAGGAGCGAAACCAGGTGGCCCAGGCCTACCGCTCACTGGGAGAAGGAAAGAAGGCAGACTGGCTTGGAAAGCTGGAAAAAGAAAAGCTTACCATTCAGTCTGAGGCTTACAAAAAGGCAGAGGATGAGAAGGGCCGGGCTGACGCAGAGGCCACCCGTATCTACGCCGAGGCCTATTCCAAGGATCCTGAGTTCTACACCTTCTGGAAGAGCCTTGAGTCCTACAAGTCCACCATGCCCAAATTTGATGCTACTTACAGCACCAACATGGACTACTTCAAGTACTTGTACGACTCAAAGGGCAATCGATAATTTTCAAAGGGTAAACGATAATTTTTATCCAATAGTCTAGGAGCAACTATGATTTCCCTGTTGAATCGAAGTGACGGAAAGCTAGAGCTGGACATGGCCATGGGCCCCAGAGATTTTGCCCAGAGCCGCCTTCTTCCTTTTTTGGAGGAGGATGGATGGATTGTTTGTGGCACAAGCCTTTCCAGCTGGAGGTTTACCGAAGTGATTCAACGGGGAGCTTCCATTCACGTGGCAGGAAGTGACTTTCCGGGAACACCCCTTCTTGAGCTGCTACCAAGCAAGAATACATCGCCCGACAAAAATTCTGACACATCGATTATCTCTATCCTGAAAGAAGTTTTTCGTGGAATGGAGCTGATTGTACAGCGGCAGCCAGATTTCCAATTTTTTGGCACCGCTCAAATTCTTGTTGAAAAAGAAAAGGATTCACCAAAAGTAAGACTGCTTTTTTTGCCCCCCACCCTTTTCAAGCGGGCAGTGGAAAGCCGCCCGGCAAAAGAGCAGGCCCAGCTTTCAGGCTGCTATTGCAATCCTCAGCTTCAAGGAGCACAGGCAGTGGCCTTTAGCCAAGGAGTCTATCTGTATCAAGGCTTGAGCGGACAGCTGCCCTTTCCTGAGCTGGAGGAAGGGCAGCGATGGGCAGATTATCGTGACAAGAATTTCCTGCCACTGGAATTTCTTGTCCCTGGCCTTTCCTCCCAGGTGGCAGCCTCGGTAAACAACAACCTGCAGCTGGGAGCTTCTGTTACAGCGAAAAAGAAAAACAACCTGCAGGATATAATCAAGGACAAAAAAGCTGCTGCCCCCCTTGCTCCCCGTGAGCCAGTGCTCTTACACTCAGTGGTGGCGGCAGAAGAGAGCACCCTTTCAAGCCTTTCCACACAGGCAGAATCCACAGAATTTATCCAGCAGCGGGAAAGCTACCAGCAACAGCGGGAAAAAGAGCTCCGTCGAAAGCGCTTTGTCAGAAGATACAGCGCCCGCTTCAAGATAGCCTTGGCGGTGATGGCGGTGGGAATTGTGGCTTGCATTTCGGGAATCAAGGATTGGCGCAATGAGTTTGTGGCCACAGGCCTCAGTCCAGCCCAAGCCTGCGGCGTGCTGTACACAGCTTTAGATGAGCAAAATCTGGCGATGGCAAAGGCCATGTGCACTGGCTCGGAAACAGAGGCATTTCAGGAGCGGCTCTCCAACTTCTTTGTAGCCAACAGAATGCGCATTGGCATGGATCCCACCGCCCTTTCTCTAACGCCAAGCCAATGGGTTCAGTATCTTGCACAGCAGGCAGCCCAAGAAAATTCAAGCTCCCTTCAAAAACGAGAGGTATGGATTTATGGTGTAACGAATTTTCACCTTGCACTGACCTTTCCGAAGCAAGAAGACACTTCAATCCAGCTTCCAGTGTATCCACCCCTACGCAAGGACAATCTGCGGCTGGTGGAAGGAGTGGCGGGAGAAAAAGTTCAGGCCTGTGCAACCTATACGCTGGTTTACAGCGATGGCCTTGACAGCCTTCAAGTGGAGTACCATCGTGACAGCCTTACCTTGGAATACCAAAAGCAATGCTGGCAGGTGGTGTCAGTGGAACAGGATTTTAGCGTCGATACAATTCTGCGAAACCAAATTGAAGGGGAATTCACCCGACTGCTCCAAGACTTTCAGCAGGAGAATGAAGAAAGCCAGCTCCTGCAGGAGAACGCAGAAAGGCAGCTCCTGCAAGCATATCCCTGGCTTGGAAACCTTTAGCTAGGCTCCAAAGAATAGATCCCGTACCACCACAAAGACCACGGAAAGCACCAAGGCTGGTAGATAGTTTGCAGTTTTAATCTTTGCCAGCCCCATGAGATTTACACCAATCATGATAATCAGGATTCCCCCGGTAGCTCCCAGCTCTGCCAGCAGCACATCGTTGGCATAAGCGGCCACCAAGCCAGCCAGTAGAGTCAGGGCTCCCTGATACACCAGCACCGACAAGGCTGAAAAGGCGGTTCCAATGCCAAGGGCGGCAGCAAAAACAATGGCCATAAAGCCGTCCAGCACCGATTTGGTAAAGATGATGGTGTAATCCCCATCGATTCCAGCCTTGATGGAGCCAAGAATGGCCATGGCTCCCACACAAAAGAGCACGGAGGCATTCAAAAATCCGTAGGCAAAATTACTGGCTCCCTGCTCCTGTTGACCTTGGGAATTTTTCCTCCGCAGCACCAATCGTCCCAGGGCATCCCCCAACAAAAGAATCTTTCCGTCGATATCCATCCAGGAACCGAGAATTCCACCGGCAATAATAGCCATGGCCAAAAAGATGATGTTCTCATAGGCCAAGGCCATCTCAATGCCGATCACCATGGTCACAACTCCAGCGCCCGTCTGCACAACACGGGAGAGATTGTCGCTAATTCGCTTTGAAAAAATAATGCCAACCAATGAACCGATGATTATGGCGATACAGTTCACAAAAACCGCAATCATATTTTCTTCCTCACAAAGAAATAAGCCAGCACACCCACCAAGGGGAAAGCTGCAAAGGCAGTAAACATGACAGGATAGCCAAAGGAATCTATCATCCAGCCTCCAAGACTATTCCCCAACACACTAGCCAAACCAAGGGCAAAGATGGAATACAAGCTCATGCTAATCATGAGCTTATCCTTGGGGGCATACTGGGCCACAAAAACCACCGCCGCAGGATGATACAAGCCATAGGTAACAGAATTCAGCAATTGCCCCAGCACTGCCCCAGTCATGTTGGGAAAGATAATGTAGAGAACCATTCGCACTGCCACCAGGGCCGTACAAAATACCAGAAGATTAAAAGAACCGTAGCGACGCAAGAATCTTCCAGAAAAAAACATAAAGGGGATTTCAGAGCCAGCAGAAATGGCGCTTAAGGTACCAGCTCCATTGGAGTGAAGGAATTCCGTAGTGTACAGGGCAATCATCTTTGTGGCAGGAGTCAAGCCAAAGAAGCCCAGGAACAATAACACCAATCCCATCCAAAAAATCGGAGGAAATTGTGCCAGTATGTGCGGGAGACTTTCTTTTTTTTCAGACGATATTTGCGAGGCAGGCATCTTCTCCGCTGGAATATGTTTTTCATAGGAAGAAAGAATGCCCGGTACAAGGAATAAGGATAAAACGAAGAGTCCAGCGGAAGCCACCATCCACACCATATATTGACGGGCAGTACCGGCAGGAACAAATCGTTGCAGCAACAAGGTCATGACCACGTAGCCAATGGAACCAGCCACCCGAACCTTGCCGTAATCATTTCCCCCTTCCCCCAAAAACCTTTGGGCCAGAGAATCAGACAGGGGAACGGCCCCCTTGTAGCCAAAGGAGTACAAGGAAAGGAAGGCGGCTGTAGCTCCAAATCCCATGATTTTTACCATGGGAAAGGGAGCTATAGCCATCAAAAGTCCCATTAAAATCAAAAACAAGCCATACCGACCTTTTTTTTCAATAAGAGGACTGACAATCAAGGGCAGAACCACTCCTGCCCCTTCAAAAATACCCAAGAGAAAGCCCACCTGGGTAGCCGTGTATCCCATTCCAGTCAAAATGATTGGAAGATACACGGCAACGACACCATAAATGGCAAAGAGAAAGAATATCGGGAGGGCAAGTACCATGGTTTATTCCAGAACCCGGGAACCTCTGCCCATGGCAGTAAGACCAGTACGCACCAGCTCCTTGATTCCGTAGGGCTCCAGCAATCGAATCAGGCTTGCAACCTTGTCCTCACTACCAGTTACCTCAATCACAACTGATTCCACCCCGACATCAACAATGCGGGCACGGAAGATATTGGCAGTTTGAATGACACCTGCACGATGGGCCTCGTCAGCACCAACCTTAATCAAGGCCATTTCCCGTACCACCGTCTCTGAAGCTACGCAATGCTGGATGGAAATGACCTCCACCAGCTTTGCCAGCTGCTTGGTAATCTGGTCGAGGATGTACTCATCGCCACTTACCACAATGGTCATGCGGGACTGACCTGGATTGTAGGTTTCCCCTACCGTAAGGCTGTCGATATTGTAGCCACGACGGCTAAAAAGACCAGATACACGGCTCAATACACCAGCATGGTTTTCTACCAAAACAGAAAGAACATATCGTTCCATAAATTATACGCTCCTTTCCTTGTATACACCCAGCAATCGCACTTCATCGGCCTTGGCCTTGAGGGCAGAAATAGCTGACTCCAACACAGCCTTGCCACCTTCTGGCAGCTGCAAATCCGCATAGAACATGTATCTCCAAGGTTCACCCATGATGGGGCGGGACTCCAATCGGGTCATGTTCAAGTTCTTTTCGTGGAATACACCGAGACACTCATACAAGGCACCACTCTTGTTCTTTGCAATGAATACCAAGGAAGCCTTGGCAATGTCGTTGTTGGCAGCAGCACAGCAACCAGCACCACAACTTGCTCTGGTATAAGCTTCTTCTGTGGCAGCAATCTGTCCAGCACTATCTTTGGCAGCAATCACCACAAAGCGAGTGTAATTGCGTGGATTCAGCTCAATTCCCGTGGCCAGCACTTGAAGCTTGTAGTAGTCGGCTGCAACAGTGGAGGCAATGGCACCATTTTCCACGGAGCCCTCCTTGGCCACCAATTCAGCAGCGGTGGCAGTAGATGAAGTATCCACATGAATCCAATGAGGATATTTATCCAGGAAATCCTTGCACTGGGGGAAACCGTGGGGATGAGAATGAACCTTCTTGATGGAATCCAAGGTTGCGCCCTTTACGCCCAGCAAGGCATGCTGAATCCGCAGGGTATAGGCTCCGCAAATGCTTACATCATCAAAACGGAAGAGGTTGTCATAGTTGTCGTAGACTGAACCAGCCAGGCTATTTTCTAGGGGAATCATTCCGTAATCGGCACGGCCTGCTGCCACTGCTAGGAACACATCACGGAAGGAATCAAGCCCAACAGCCTCAACCTCATCAAAATACAAGTTGATTGCCTGCTCAGCATAGGCTCCATGGTCACCGGAATAGGCACAGGTTACCTTACCGTCAGCAACTTTTTCCTCACCGGTGGCTGACACCTTCTTTGCCGCCACAGGATGGATGCGGGTGACCTCCTTGCCAACTACTGGAGCAAGCACATCAATGTCCCGCATCAATTTTTCAAACTGCTCTGGATACATGGTCTGGGCTGCGTCGGAAACAGCCTTTTCTGGCTGACAATGCACCTCCACGATGATTCCATCGGCACCAGCTGCAATGGCGGCAAGCCCCATGGGAGGCACCTTGTCACGCAGCCCCACCGCATGGCTTGGGTCAATGATTATGGGCAGGTGGGTCAAGGATCGGATAACAGGCACAGCGGAAATGTCCAGGGTATTTCTGGTGGCCTTTTCGTAGGTACGGATTCCCCGCTCGCACAAAATGACATCATCGGTTCCAGAAGACAAAAGGTACTCGGCAGCCATGAGCCATTCCTCGATGGTGGCAGAAAGACCACGCTTCAAGATAACAGGCTTGCCCAAGGCTCCAACCTTCTTCAAAAGCTCGAAATTCTGCATATTGCGGGCACCAATCTGGTACACGTCAACATAATCCTTCATCAGCGGAATATGCTCAGCGGAAACAATTTCTGTAACAATGGGCAAGCCATAGGCATCACCAGCCTGACGGAGAATCTTCACCCCCTCCTCTCCCAAGCCCTGGAAGGCATAGGGACTGGTTCGCGGCTTAAAGGCTCCACCACGGAGCATGGCGGCACCTGCAGCAGAAACACGGGCTGCGACTCCCATCATCTGCTCAAGGCTTTCCACGGCACAGGGTCCAGCAATGGAAAGCACCTTGTTTCCACCAACACGGACAATCTGGCCACGGTTATTCTTGACCTCTACTACAGAATTTTCCTTCTTATACTCACGGCTGGCCATCTTGTAGGGCTTGGAAATGGGAATTACCCGCTCAACACCGGGAAGAATCTCCACCTCCCGTGGGTCGATGGAGAGCTTACCCACTGCACCAAAAATTGTATCCTCCTCTCCAGCAATCTCATTTACCTTGAAATTATTCCGAATCAAAAAACTTTTTAAGTCCTGTTTTTCCTTTTCAGGAATTCCTTTTTGCAAAACGATAACCATATTTCTTCCTCCTACAGTAGCACTTTCATAAAAGACATCACCTTCCACACTCAATGAAAGGCGACGCACTCATTACATCTCCGGATTCCAGGACACGGTGCGCAGGATATCTGCAAAAACACCGGCAGCTGTCACCCCTGCACCTGCTCCATATCCCATGATGGACAAGGGAATCGGGTTATAGCGCTGGGTGTGGAATACAAAGGCATTCTCCCCACCCTTTACCGTGTACAGGGGATGCTCGGAATCAACCTCCATCATTCCTACACTGCACTTACCGTCCTTGATGGATGCAGCCATCCGCAAAACCTTTCCTTCAGCCTTGAGGCGAGCCATCAACCTGCTAAAGTGCTCGTCCACCTTGGGCAGGTTGGCCAAGAACTGATCAACGGAGCCAGAGTCGTCAAAGTCAGCGGGGAACACCTTGTGGATGGCAATATCCTCCATTTCCACTGCAATACCAGCTTCACGAGCAATGATAAGAGCCTTGCGAGCCACGTCAAGTCCGCCCAAGTCGTCTCGTGGGTCAGGTTCAGTAAACCGCTTTTCCCGTGCCTCCAGCACAGCCTGGCTAAAGGAGGCTCCCTCATCCAAGCGGCCAAAGATGTAGGACAAGGAACCAGACATGATTCCACTAAAGCCCTTCAGCTTGTCGCCACTGGCAAAGAGGTTCTGCAAGGTGTCGATAATGGGAAGCCCTGCACCAACATTTGTCTCGTACAAGAAAAGACGACGCATTCTGTTGGCTGTACGACGCAGCTTGTTGTAATAGTCCATGGTCATGGAATTGGCCCGCTTGTTGGGCGTGGCAATATGCATTCCTGCTTCAAGGATATCGATGTACCGCTCAGGCAGGTCGTAGCTGGCCGTACAATCTACAAAGACAGGATTCAGAGGCTTTGTCTGCCGCACATATTCCAGAATAGCTTCCAAGGAAGTGGGCTGCCCCTTAGCCGCAACCTCATTCCTCCAGTCGCTTAAATCAAGACCGGGGGAACTAATGTCGGCAGGAGCCACCAGCATCTTTTCCATGGTTGCAATGGCCATAACCCGAATATCAATGCGCTGGGAAAGCAATTCCTGCTGCTGCTCGTAAATCTGATCCAACAGGCAGCCACCAATGGTTCCGGCACCAAAGGCAAACACCTCGATGGTCTGGGCTGTGTTGAAGAAGAAGCGGTGGGCAATGCGAACTGCGGTGTCACCATCCTTGCCAGAAATTACCACGCTGATGGAGCGCTCGGAAGAGCCCTGGGCAATGGCCAGGATATTGATGTCCTGAGAAGCCAGGGAATTAAAGAAGGTACCGGCAACACCCCGCTTTTCCTTCATCCCATCTCCAACGATGGAAACGATGGCACAATTTTCCTTTACCTCAATTACATTCAAAAGCCGCTCCCGCAGCTCCAACTCGAATTCAGCGGAGAGAATGTCCATAACCAAGTGAGCCTGTGACTGGCGCACACAGAAGGTAATGGTGTATTCAGAGCTGGACTGGGTAATCAGAAGGATGGAAACCCCGCCACGACTAACTGCCGCAAAGATTCTCGCCGCCATTCCGCTTCGTCCCTTCATGCTGGAACCAGACACGCTCACCATGGCAGTGTTCTTGAGACAGGAGATGCCCCGCACCGGCCCCACAGCGGCTGCCGAAGGAAAGGGTCCCTGGGCAATTCGTGTGCCACGGGAAGCAGGATTATGGCTGTTCAAGCTCCAAGCCTCAATTCCCTTGGAAGCCAGGGGTGCCAATGTCTTGGGATGCAAAACCTTTGAGCCAAAGAAGGAAAGCTCCATGGCCTCCTCGTAGGTCATGTCCTCCACCAAGATTGCATCAGGGACAATGCGAGGATCGGCGGTGTAGATGCCGTCCACGTCAGTCCAGAACTCCACCTTCCTGGCACCCAGAGAAGCGCCTACAATGGCGGCAGAAAAATCGGAGCCGTTGCGCCCCAGCAATCCAGGCACAGACTTCGTATCCTGGAATTTAGCCCGCCAAGAACAGATAAAGCCAGGGAACAGCAAGATCCTTGTGGAACGATGGGATTCACCGTCACGATAGGGAGCGAAGGCTTGGGTAGTTCGGCCATAGTCCAAATCTCCCTCCTTCTGGTTGCCTGTAGTGAAGATGAAGCTTCTGGAATCCAACAGCTCCACCTTCTGGCCCTTGGCCACCAAAACGGACTCCACAATAGGAACACACAGCAGCTCTCCACTTCCCATAATCCTACAATGAACAGAATCGGGACATTCCCCAAAGGCAGAAACAGCTTCCAAAAGCCGCTTGTACTCAGCAAGGAGGGGCTCCAGACGCTGCATGACATTCTGGGGATTGAAGGAGGGCAACTGGGTGGAAATCTCCACACAAATATCATTGTGAATCCGCCGAACCTCATCCACAAAGGGCTCCGCCGGGGAGCCAGCCATACAACCGTCAATACTATCCTGCAGCTTGTTGGAAACACCTGCCACTGCAGAAACAACAACACTGATGCGGTCTGTCTCCGAGCGGGAAATCATAATGTCCGTTGAATCAAGGATTCTTCGGGCACTTCCCATGGAGGTGCCGCCAAATTTTAGGGTTAACATAAAAACCTCTCAATGCTAAGGGGATAAAGACCTTCTTTAATAATCCCGTCAAAATATAAAAATTAAGGGGATCCTAGGATTCTAGAATCCCCTAGGGACACAATGCCCTGGAGTCCTATCACAATACTGACAAAACTCCTGCAAAAATCACTCTGTAGGTCGCTTCTTGAAGGAGACGCTGTCCAAGACAGCCTGTCCCTTTCCAACCTGCTGCTCCATCATGGCTCGCACCTTGAGGGGCAAGCCCACCAGGGTGATGAAGCCCTGGGCATCCTGATGGTTGTACAGCTCGCCGGTGGTGAAAGAAGCAATGCTTTCATTATACAAGCTATAGGGTGAATAAGATCCTGCCCCACGGATGGAACCCTTGTACAGCTTGAGCTTTACCCAGCCAGTCACATTTTCCTGGGTCTTGTCCACAAAGGCCATGAGGGAATCCATCAAGGTGGTGAACCACTTACCGTCGTAAATCAGCTCGCTCATACGGTGGGAAATCAGCTGCTTGTAGTGGTAGGTGTCACGGTCAAGGCAGAGGTGGTCAAGCATCTGGTGGGCAAAGTACAGGATGGATCCGCCGGGAGTCTCGTAGACGCCGCGGCTCTTCATTCCGACGAAGCGGTTCTCGCAGATGTCCACCAAACCAACACCGTTGCGGCCTCCAATCTTGTTCAGCTCGGTCATCAGCTCAAGGGCACCCATCCTCTTGCCGTTGACGGCCACAGGAATTCCCGCCTCAAAGTCGATGGTGACGTACTCGCCTGCCTCAGGGGCCTCCTCCGGCACGGTGGTGAGCTTGAGCATGTGCTTGTAGTTGGGCTCGTTCTCGGTCTGCTCCAGCTCCAAGCCCTCGTGGGACAGGTGCCAGATGTTCTCGTCACGGCTGTAGGACTGGTCCTTCTTCATGGGGACGGGAATTCCCCGCTCCTCCAAAAATTTTATCTCGGCCTCCCGGCTGTCCATATTCCACTTTGGGTCACGCCAGGCGGCAATCACCTGCAGGTCGGGGGCAAAGGCCTTTATCGCCAGCTCGAAGCGAACCTGGTCGTTTCCCTTTCCCGTGGCGCCGTGGCAGATGGCCACCGCATTTTCCTGACGGGCGTACTCCACCAGAATCTTTCCAATGAGGGGACGGGCAGTAGAAGTTCCCAAAAGATATCTATCTTCATACACTGCATTAGCTTTTACTGCAGGCCAAATGTACTCTGTAATGTACTCCTCACGGGCATCCACAACATAACAAGCTGCGGCACCAGTATCCAAAGCACGCTGCTTTATCGTCTTCCAGTCATCCCCCTGGCCCACGTCAACACAGACGGCGATGACATCGTAATCATAATTTTCCTTGAGCCACGGAATAATTACCGTGGTGTCAAGTCCACCAGAATATGCAAGAACAACCTTTCCTTTGCTCATAAAAATCCTCTTTGACTAATGAAAAAAACTGCTTCAGTATATCATTCTGATACTTTTGATACAAGCAGTGACAAGATGGAAAAATAAATAATTTTAAAACTTTGAAGTGATACTAAAAAAGCTGAACCTGACTGATAGTGGCTCAAGTTCAGCTTGTTACTAGAAAAGAGTTCTCAAATATAAAAAACTCGCAAATGGCTACTTAGAATGTACCGTCCACACTAAATTATCGATTTCAAAGCCCAGGGATTCCGCCAGAATCAAGTATTCCGTGAGAATGTCCGAGGGCATGGTGGGCGTTCGACTAAGAATCCATAAGTAGTTCAAGTCCTTGCCTGCCACCAAGGCATACTGGTAGTTCTCATCCAAGGCGATGATGTTGTAGCCTCCGTAAAATGGCCCGAAGAAGGACACCTCCAAGGCTCCCTCCGTGGGACTACCTCTAAAGCGAGCCCGGCCCACCGACTCCTGCCAGTCATCCTTGGCATAGTTAAAGCCTCTGTTGACTACCCTCACCGAACCATCCTGATTCATGGAATATTCCGCCGTTACCTGACTCAAGTTCCGCTCAAAGGTAAAGTCAAAGCGGGCTATCTCGTACCATTTTCCTAAATATCGTTGCAGGTCAAAATTACCTACTGGCTCCATATTCTTTGGAATTGATCTGCAACCAACAAAACCAAGGGTCACTGCCAACAGCACCACTATTCCTAGTAAAAGGAAAACCTTGTTCTTGTCCATAGCGAACACCTCTATCTCATAGTTTTTGACTGGATTTCCTGCTAATGGTCATGGCCACCTACAGCATCCTTGCCATAAAAAAGTATAGAGGAACAAGCTCCAACAAAAAAATCATTGGCTGGCTCTAAAAGTGATTTATAATGGATTTTAAAAATTATACGGACATGGTTTCCATGGCCAGCTTTCGTAGGTACTTTAATGCGCGAAACTCCAGCTTCCGTACAGTTTCCGGGGAACAACCAATCCTACTACCCACCTGCCGCAAGCTTCGGGACTTGGCTGACTCCAAATCAAGATTAAACCGGTAGTAGATTACTTGACGTTCAGCCCTTGGAAGCGTATCTACTAATCGTCTCACATCTGCAGCCACTAAATTGCGAAAGCCTGTTTGCTCCATGGAGGAACGCTCATCCACCAAAATATCCTCACAGATAAGTCCATCGCCACCCTTTTTGAGCTCGCAATGAATACTAAAATAGGTGAAGTTGTAGGATAGTATTTCCTGAACATAGTCCTCGCTCACATCAAGATAAAGCGCCACTTCTGCCAAGGATGGCTCCCTACCCCTCATCATCAGGAGGTCTGTCTGGGCCTTTTTAACGCGACGTATTTCCTCTTCCTTTCGCAAAGGCAAATAAATCGTTGGAATCTTGCCCTGTATGTATCGGAGAATATACTGAGTGATCCAGGGATAGGCATAGGTAGAAAAACGAGTGTTAAAGCTTGGAGAAAATTTGTCTACTGCCATCATCAGTCCCAGGTTTCCCTCTTGGATCAAATCCAGCAGGAGCTGCTCCTCATGGGCATATTTTTCCGCAATATTCACCACCAGCCGTAGATTGGCATTTGCCAAGCTTTGGCGAGCAGCCTTATCTCCCCATTGGATTTTCTGGGCCAAGTCAAGCTCCTGTTCAGGGGTTAACATTTTGTAGCGACAAACCTCAGCAATATATATTTCAAAGGCCCCTTTCTGCACCATCTTTTCTACCTCCGTATTTTACATAATATCAAGCATAAATCATGCCAACTTTTAGCTCAAATAAAAAAAATATAGAAAATCAATCTAACTTTTCATATTCATTGTAAATAAGTGATGATATAATTCCTTCATATTTTTTTGACAGCAACAACTGTATAAAAAAGTATAACTTTTTTATACAGAGCCGCATTGATTCATGACAGCAACTGTGCATTTTTTTATAACATAATACAATTATTCCATTTTATACAAAAACTCTAGAATACTATGTATTGGGAATCTTCTTTTCACCGTCAAACTCCTATACCTCTCAGTCATTTTTATGATCTAATAAATGGACAGGAATGTAGATATCATTCACTTATTGTGAAATATTTAATTATTTTACATATAGATAAAAAAATACTTGATATTTAAAAATAATTTTTTTTATTTTTTTTGCGTAAAAAATAAAAATTCTTACAAAAACCTCGATTTTTTTGTACATTTGTCATTTTTTTTTCTTGACAGATTTGAAAGTCAATACTAGCATATTTAAGTATATGTTTTCTGTAAAAATCCATTAGCACTGTATAAAAAATTATACAACAAGGAATGGATCTTACAACGTCATTTTTAGGAGGAAGATATTATGGAATTACGAAAGGCTTACATTGTAAGTGCAAAACGTACAGCCATCGGAGGATTTTTGGGAAGTCTGTCTACAGTGAGTCCCAGAACATTTGGTGCAGAAGTCATCAAGGCCCTGTTGGCTGATGCAGGAGTAAAGCCCGAAAATGTAGATGAGGTTATCTGTGGTAACGTCCTTGGTGCTGGTGTAGGACAGAGCATCGGACGAACCGTTTCTTTGGAGGCGGGTATTCCAGACACTGTTTGTGCCCACACCACCAACATGGTTTGTGGTTCTGGCATGCGCACCGTAATGGAAGCTGTAATGACAATCCAGGCTGGTGAAAATGACATTGTTGTAGCCGGTGGTGTGGAGTCCATGTCTCAGGCACCCTATTTGGTACCTGCAAGCGCCCGCACAGGAAACAAGATGGGTGCATGGAAGGTAATAGATCACATGATTTATGACGCCCTTACCGATGCTCGTTTGGACATCCACATGGGTGTTACTGCTGAAAATATTGCTAAAAAATATAACATTACCCGCCAGATGCAGGATGAATTTGCCATTGCTTCCCAGGAGAAGGCCATCAAGGCTGTTGACTCCGGCCGCTTCAAGGACGAGATTGTACCCATCACCATTCCCTCCAAGAAGGGCGACATTGTATTCGACACCGATGAGCATCCCAACCGCAAGACAAGCTTGGAAAAGCTGGGAACACTGAAGCCTGCCTTCATCAAGGACGGAACGGTAACCGCCGGCAATGCTTCTGGTATCAACGATGGCGCCTCCTTCGTGTTGGTGGCCAGCGAGGATGCTGTAAGGAAGTATGGTCTCAAGCCACTCTGTGAGATTGTTGGAATTGGACAGGGCGGTGTTGACCCCAGCGTGATGGGTCTTGGTCCCACTCCTGCCATCCGCAATGCATTGAAGAACGCTGGCGTCAAGCTGGCAGACATTGACCTGGTGGAATTGAACGAAGCCTTTGCCGCCCAGTCCTTGGGTGTAATCCACGAGCTGGTGGAGGAGCATGGCATTAACCGTGAGGAATTCCTGTCAAAGACAAACGTAAACGGTGGAGCCATTGCCCTTGGCCACCCAGTAGGTGCATCTGGAAACAGAATCATCGTCACATTGATTCATGAGATGATGAAGTCCGACAAGAAGCTTGGTCTGGCCTCACTGTGTATCGGTGGTGGACAGGGAACTGCTGTTATCCTCAAGAAGGTCTAATAGCTGAAAAATAATGGTGGACAGGCTTGTTTTTTCGTTATAAAATGTAATCGGTTCAACAATGAATCAATTACAAAAACAGGTCCCACAAAATAAAAGGAGCGATTTTTTTATGGAAGCCAAAAAGGTATATATTGTTGCAGCAAAGCGAACACCTGTAGGAAATTTCTTGGGAACACTTTCCGGTGTAAAGCCTAAGGATATGGGAGCCACTGTTGTAAAGGCTCTGTTGGAGGAGACTGGTCTCAAGGGCGAGGACATTGACGAGGTAATCTGTGGTAATGTCCTGGGAGCTGGCTTGGGCCAGAACATCGGACGCACCATTGCTTTGGAAGCAGGCATTCCTGACTCAGTTTGTGCCCATACCACCAATATGCTCTGTGGTTCTGGAATGAAGGTTGTTATGGAAGGCGCCATGTCCATCAAGACTGGATACAATGAGGTTGTTGTGGCCGGTGGTGTTGAGTCCATGTCTCAGGCTCCTTATTTGATTCCTGCCAGCACACGCACAGGAAACAAGATGGGTGCCTGGAAGGTCGAGGACCACATGCTGCATGATGCCCTTACCGACAGCCTTTACAACATCCACATGGGTGTAACTGCTGAAAATATTGCCCAGAAGTACAGCATCTCCCGTCAAGAGCAGGACGAATTTGCATTGGGCTCACAGACAAAGGCTATCGCCGCCCAGGATGCCGGCAAGTTCAAGGACGAGATTGTCCCCGTTGTTATTCCTTCCAAGAAGGGAGACATTGTATTTGAAGCCGACGAGTATCCTAACCGTGGAACCACTCTGGAAAAGCTTGCCAAGCTGAAGCCCGCCTTCATCAAGGACGGAACGGTAACAGCCGGCAACGCTTCTGGAATCAACGATGGAGCTTCCTTTGTAATTCTTGCCAGCGAGGATGCTGTAAAGAAGTACAACCTGAAGCCCCTGTGTGAAATCATCGGATACGGACAGGGTGGCGTTGACCCCCGTGTTATGGGTCTTGGTCCCACTCCTGCCATCCACAAGGCACTGAAGAATGCTGGACTGAAGCTGTCCGACATGGAATTGATAGAATTGAACGAAGCCTTCGCCGCCCAGTCCTTGGGTGTAATCCACGAGCTGGTGGAAGAGCACGGTGTTGACAAGGCTGAATTGATGGCCAAAACTAACGTGAACGGAAGTGCCATCGCCATTGGTCACCCAGTAGGTATTTCTGGAAACAGAATCATCGTAGCCCTTATCCATGAAATGAAGCGCACTGGCAAGAAGCTGGGACTTGCATCCCTGTGTATTGGTGGTGGACAGGGAACGGCCGTCGTTATCAAGATGGTATAATCAAGGCGCTTGGGTCATTTGACCCGAGCCCTGCAATAAATCAGTTAACTTTACAGGAAGAATCCTGTTATTGATTTCTTAGTTTCAAAGTGAGGTATTTTATGACTAAGGTTGGTATTGTTGGTGCAGGAACCATGGGACAGGGCATTGCTCAGGCATTTGCTACCGCTGGATATTCTGTAACTGTATGTGATGTGAAGATTGAGTGGGCTCAGGGCGGAATCGACAAGATTGGCGCTGGTCTTGATAAACTGGTTGGCAAGGGAAAGATGGAGGCTGACGCAGCTGCCAAGGTCAAGGCCAACCTGAAGACAGGTGAATACAAGGACTTGGCAGACGCCGACTTGGTTGTAGAAGCCATCCTTGAGACAATGGATGCAAAGAAGGGATTGTTCTCCCAGTTGGACGATATTTGTAAGCCAGAAACAATCTTCGCTACAAACACCTCTTCCCTGTCTGTAACTGAGATTGCAAGGGGAATCAAGCACGATGTAATCGGTATGCACTTCTTCAATCCTGCCAGCATCATGAAGCTGGTTGAGGTGATCTGTGGTGTAAACACACCTGCAGCCGTAAAGGACAAGATTGTTGAAGTTTCCAAGAACCTGGGCAAGACTCCTGTTGAAGTAAACGAAGGACCCGGTTTTGTTGTAAACCGCATCTTGGTTCCTATGATTAACGAAGCTGCTTGCATCCTTCAGGAAGGAATTGCTTCTGCAGAGGATATCGACACAGCAATGAAGCTGGGTGCCAATCACCCCATGGGACCCTTGGCCTTGTCCGACCTTATCGGAAACGACATTGTTGTTCTCATCATGGACGTTCTGTTCAATGAGACTGGTGACAACAAGTACCGCTGCTGTACATTGCTGCGGAAGATGGTTCGTGGTGGTCTTTTGGGACGCAAGAGTGGCAAGGGCTTCTTTGACTACTCAAAGTAAGACAGGAGATAGAAATGAGTGTATTAGTTGACATAAAAGATCACGTAGCAACCGTTACTATCAGCCGTCCAGAGGCTTTGAATGCATTGAACACTGCTACCCTTAAGGAGCTGGACGATGCATTTATCAAGTTGGACGGAAACTCTGACGTATATGTAGTAATCGTTACTGGAGCTGGAGACAAGAGCTTTGTTGCTGGTGCCGACATTGCTGAGATGAAGGACAAGGATGTAGCTGCCGCCGCTGAGTTCGCTCGTGTAGGAAATGCTGTATTCTCCCGCATCGAAAAGTTCCGCTGCCCTGTTATTGCTGCCGTAAACGGATTTGCTTTGGGTGGTGGATGTGAGTTGTCCATGGCCTGTGACATCCGCATCGCCTCCACAAAGGCTCTCTTTGGCCAGCCTGAAGTAGGACTGGGAATCACTCCTGGTTTTGGTGGAACACAGCGGCTGGCCCGCTTGGTTTCCCCTGGAATCGCCAAGGAGCTTATTTACAGCTGTCGCAACGTGAAGGCTGACGAGGCCCTCAAGATTGGCTTGGTTAACTCCGTTGTGGAGCCTGAGCAGCTGATGGAAACAGCAGTTTCCATGGCGCAGACCATCTGCAAGAAGGCACCTCTGGCCGTAAGCTATGCAAAAAAGGCCATCAACGAGGGACTCCAGCTGGACATTGACGGTGGAATTGCCGTTGAGGTTCGTGAGTTCGGAAACTGTTTTGCAACAGAAGATCAGAAGATTGGTATGACCGCCTTCTTGAACAAGGAAAAGGGCGTTCAGTTTAAGAACAAATAATAATTCATGTGGGGACTAATGTTATGGTCCCCACTTTCCTTTTTGCTGATAAGGCAAAAAGGACATAAAGGAGGAAAAAAATGAGCTTTGAAGCAGATTACAAGGCAAAGCTTAAGACAGCAGAGGAAGCTGTTAAGGTTGTCAAGTCAGGTGATTGGGTTGATTATGGTTTCTGTGTAAACACCCCTATTGCCCTGGATAAGGCATTGGCTTCCCGTTTGGTTACATTGGAAGATGTTAAGTTCCGTGGTGGAGTTCTCCCCTTCAATCCTGCAATTTTCCAGATCGAAAATCCCGGCGCCCACATGTGCTGGAACTCCTGGCACTATTCAGGAATCGAGCGAAAGGCTGGACAGGCTGGATTTGCCTACTACAATGCTCTGCGCTACTCAGAGCTGCCCCGTTGGTATCGGGAAAATATCAAGCACATCAATGTTGCTATGTTCCAGGTTGCTCCAATGGACGAGAAGGGATACTTTAACTTTGGTTTGAGCGTTTCCCACCTTTTGGATGCAGCAAAGATTGCTGATATTGTTATCGTGGAAGTTAACAAGAATATGCCCCAAACTTGTGGCATTGATGACAAGATTCACATTTCCGAGGTGGATATCATTGTTGAAGGTGACAATCCTCCTGTATCACAGATTGGTGGTGGGGGAGAATTGACCGATGTGGACAAGGCTGTTGCCAAGTTGATTCTGGAGGAAATCCCCAATGGTGCCTGTCTCCAGCTTGGTATCGGTGGAATGCCCAACGCTGTCGGCTCCATGATTGTAGACTCCGACCTGAAGGATCTGTCCGTCCACACAGAAATGTATGTTGACGCATTTGTTGACATTGCCAATGCAGGAAAAATTACCGGAAAGTGCAAGCCTCTTGATGACGGAAAGCAGGTTTATGCCTTTGCTGCCGGAACAAAGAAGCTGTATGACTATATCGACGGAAATCCTGATATCTGCCCACGGCCTGTGGACTACACCAATGATGCACGTGTCATTGCCCAGATTGACAACTTCATCTCCATCAACAACACTGTTGAAATCGACCTCTTCGGTCAGGTAAACTCAGAAAGCTCTGGAATCAAGCAGATTTCTGGAGCTGGTGGACAGCTTGACTTCGTTTTGGGTGCTTATCTTTCTAAGGGAGGAAAGAGCTTCATCTGCTGCTCCTCCACCTTCAAGCAGAAGGACGGATCACTGGGATCTCGTATTCGCCCCACCTTGGACTCTGGATCCGTCATCACCGCGGCTCGCCCCAACATCCACTGGTTCGTTACAGAATACGGAAAGGTAAACCTGAAGGGGCTTTCTTCATGGCAGCGTGCCGAGGCTCTGATTTCTGTTGCGCATCCCGACTTCCGTGATCAGTTGATCAAGGAGGCAGAAAAGATGGGAATCTGGAGAAACAGCAATAAGCGCTAGGTTCTAGCTGGCTGCAGTACATACCGTATCTTCCCTGGGGAGATACGGTTTTTCTTTTCCCAGTTCCACAGAATTTGAAATTACCACGTAGAGTCTTCCCCTTTCTACAATCTGATTTGACTAGAACTAACGTTCATCACCTTTTTCCTGTGTTTCGCAATGTTTATATTGAACGCTTACCGCCATATCGTATTTGTCAAATATAATTTATTTATCCTTTTTTGTTTTTTAGAAGAGAATCCAAATTCTTTCCCAATATATAAGCAAATCAATCCAATTAAAATTGAAATTGATGAAATGATAATTACAACAGGATTAGCGCCACAAATGCAAGGTAGCATGGCTGCGGCTAAGAGGGGATTTCCCCCAGCTGTTGCAATTATTGTAATAATTGATGTTCCAAATAACTTCACTTGTGTTGAACCTGGTATGAGCATTCCAAGAATTGCTGTAAAAAGAGGAATACAAAATAATAATAAATAAAAATTCATATTTAATTTTCCAATAAATTCTCCAATTGCAATTCCTACATTTATGTCATCTAAACAATTACTAATAAAATATGCAAACATGACAAGAACTCCAGTGGGAACTAAAATGGGAGTGTCAGAAACAACTGTATCCAGCATGAGACGATCCAATACGGAGCCACGGGCAACCGAAGCCACGCTGATAGCCCAGGCTCTAGGTACCACAGTAGAATTCCTGACTACTGGACAGTATGACGGATATCATAAAAAGTACACAGAATTAAAAGTGAGCCTCAAAACCATCCTGAACACCTTCTAATTGTCCTGCCCTTGAGAAAGACCCCTCTTCATGGTATAATCCACGGATATTGACTGCATCTACGTCAAAATATCAGCTTTACAGAGGAAAACCATGGCAAAATATCCCTTTGAATCAATAGAGCCCAAGTGGCAGGCCTATTGGGAAAAGAACAAGACCTTCAAGGTGACGGAGGACACGAAATTTGAGCCGGCAAGGCGGCGCTACGTGCTGGACATGTTCCCCTATCCCTCCGCACAGGGACTCCACGTGGGTCATCCCGAAGGCTACACCGCCACCGACATCTACTGCCGTTATCTGCGGATGAATGGCTACAATGTATTGCATCCCATGGGATACGACGCCTTCGGCCTTCCCGCCGAGAACTACGCCATCAAGACGGGAACCCATCCGGCCACCACCACCAACGCCAACATCGAGCACTTTACCCAGCAGATCAAGGCCCCGGGCTTTTCCTACGACTGGGACCGCTGCGTGTCCACCTGCACCCCCGACTACTACCACTGGACCCAGTGGATTTTCCTCCAGCTCTACAAGAAGGGACTTGCCTACGAGGCAGAGACTCCCATCAACTGGTGCCCCAGCTGTCTCACGGGCCTTGCCAACGAGGAGGTGAAGGAAGGACGCTGCGACCGTTGTGGAACTGCCGTTACCCGAAAGACCATCCGCCAGTGGATTCTCAAGATTACCGCCTACGCCGAGCGGTTGCTGGATGATTTGGAGGGCTTGGATTGGCCTGAATCGGTAAAGCTCATGCAGCGCAACTGGATTGGAAAGAGCGAGGGCGGCGAGGTCTCCTTCAAGATTGCAGACCCAGAGGGAAATCCCACGGAGCAGGAGCTCTTGATTTACACCACCCGGGCCGACACCCTCTTTGGCGCCACCTACATGGTGGTTGCCCCGGAGCACAAGCTGGTTCCCGGCCTCACCACCGCCGGACAAAAGTCCGCAGTAGAAGCCTATGTGGAGGCCGCCGCCAAGAAAAGCGACCTGGAGCGCACCGACCTGGCCAAGGAAAAAACCGGCGTGTTCACCGGCTCCTATGCCATCAACCCAGTAAATGGAGCGAAGATTCCCATCTGGATTTCAGACTATATCCTGGTGTCCTACGGAACAGGAGCCATCATGGCAGTTCCCGCCCACGATGAGCGTGACTGGGACTTTGCCAAGGAATTCAACCTGCCCATTTTGAAGGTGGTTGCCTCCAAGGAGGAGGTGGCCTCCCTTGCAGACGGCGACGAGAAGGCGGGAGCGGAAAAGCTTCTTGCCGCAGCAAAGGACAGCGCCGCCTACCAGCAGCTGGTGGCCGCCCACCCAGAAGTCTTCAACGTGGCAGCCCAATGCACCGCCGCCGACGGCTACACCATCAACAGCGGCAGCTTCACCGGCATGGCCACCGCCGCCACCATCCCCGCAATGATTGAATGGCTCAATCAGCAGGGAATCGGCAGGAAGGCCGTGAACTACAAGCTCCGTGACTGGGTTTTCAGCCGCCAACGCTACTGGGGCGAGCCCATCCCCCTGGTCCACTGCGAAAAATGCGGCTGTGTTCCCATTGAAGAAGACCAGCTTCCCCTCAAGCTGCCGGAGGTAAAGACCTACCAGCCCACAGGAACAGGAGAAAGCCCCCTGGCGGGCATTGGCGACTGGGTGAACTGCACCTGCCCTGAATGTGGCGGACAAGCCCGACGGGAGACAAACACCATGCCTCAGTGGGCTGGCTCCTGCTGGTATTATCTTCGCTACCTTGACCCCCACAATGACAAGGAGTTCGCATCCAAGTCCGCCGTGGACTACTGGATGCCGGTGGACCTTTACGTGGGAGGCGCCGAGCACGCCGTGCTCCACCTGCTCTACGCCCGATTCTGGCACAAGGTCTTGTTCGATTTGGGACTGGTGAACACCAAGGAGCCCTTCCAGCGGCTGGTAAACCAGGGCATGATCACCTCCTTTGCCTTCCAGCGAAAGAACAAGACCCTTGTTCCCACCGATGCCGTGGAGGAGACCTCCCCCGACGTGTTCATCGAAAAGGAGACCGGAGAAAAGCTGGAGCGGGTCATTGCCAAGATGTCCAAGTCCCTGAAAAACGTCATCAATCCCGACGATGTAATCCGTGACTACGGCGCCGACTCCGTGCGCATGTACGAGATGTTCATGGGACCGCTGGAGGTCTCCAAGCCCTGGAACACCAACGGCCTCATCGGAGTCCACCGCTTCCTGGAAAAGATTTGGGCCGTGTCAGAAAAGCCCATGACCGGTGAGGATATGGAAGGCAAGCTGGAAGGAAGGCTGGCGGAGCTTCGCAAGCTCTACCACAAGACGGTGAAAAAGGTAAGTCAGGACACGGACACCCTGAACTTCAACACGGCCATCAGCCAGATGATGATTTTCATCAATGAGGCCGCCCGAATGGAGTCCATCCCCAAGGCCCTGTGGAGCGGCTTTGTCAAGCTCCTGTCCCCCTACGCCCCCCATCTTGGCGAGGAGCTGTGGGAAAAGCTGGGCAACACCAACACCATCGCCTACGAGAGCTGGCCTGAGTACGACGAGGCCCTCTGCCAGGACGACAGCTGCACCATCGTGGTGCAGATTAACGGCAAGAAGCGGGCTGAATTCCAGGCCGCCATGAACACCGACAAGGCTGAGCTGGAAAAGCAGGCCCTTTCCTGTGAAGCTGTCATCCGCTTTATGGAAGGCAAGGCACCGGTGAAGGTGATTGTGGTTCCCAACAAGCTGGTGAACCTTGTAGTGAAATAGTCAATGAGCCAGCCACAGAATAACTTGGAGCTATCCCGTATGAAACTCATTTCTCTGGCTGGCTGGATTGCCCTTTTGGGCAATATCTCCTTGGCTACCATCAAGATTGTGGCGGGCATTAGAGCAGCAAGCCTAGCTGTCCTTGGTGACGGCCTTGACTCGGCCACCGATGTCAGCATTGCCTGCATGACATTGATTGTCAGCAGGATTATCCATCGTCCCTCAGATGAAAACCATCCCTGGGGTCACGGACGGGCAGAAACTACCGCCACCATGGTGGTGGCCTTCATCATTTTTTATGCGGGAATGCAGCTCTGTCTTTCTTCTGGGATCCAGCTTTTTCACTACATCACCCATACCATAGAAATCTCCAAATCTACCCAGCTCCTTTCTTCTGGCAATTCACTTCTGACAGTTACCCTCCTTTCCATTGCAGGAAAATTGCTTTTAGCTTGGTCTCAGTACCATCTTGGAAAAAAATCCGGCAGCATAATGATTCTTGCCAATGCCAAAAATATGGCCGCCGACAGCATCATCTCCATTTCTGTGTTGGTGGGTTTGGCTGGAGCAAAGCTCTTTTCATTGCCAATACTTGACCCATTGGTGGCCTTTCTGGTGGGGCTATGGGTGCTGAAAAACGCCATCTCCATCTTCATGGAGATGAATCTGGAGCTCATGGACGGAAACCACGACAAGGAGCTGTACCACCGACTCTTTGCCGCAGTAAAAACGGTGCAAGGGGTGTCTAATCCCCATCGAGTTCGTATCAGAAAGATTGCTGCCCGCTGGGACATTGACATGGACATTGAGGTGGCTCCTGACATCACCCTCCACGATGCCCACGAGCTGGCGGAACAGGTGGAAACAGTTGTACGAAAGGCTATTCCTGATGTATATGACATTGTAGTTCATATGGAACCTGCTGGTCATAGCAGCCATCATTCCCAAGAGCAATTTGGACTTTCAGAATCAGACCTGTGATCCTTTATAAAATGAAAACTCTTATTTTTAAACAAAAAAGTCAGCTTACCGAGAAGCCATCCCAGTAGCTGACCTTCTTTTACTCTACAGTTTTCCAAGCGTGAATAAATTCCAACATGAATTGCTGCACGTCAGAGAACCATTTTCGCTGGAATTCTACCGCCCTTTTACCAATATAGCGATAATGCCAGCATTCCCAACGGTAACCTGTGACATCCTCGTAGCCATCGGGAAAGGACAGGGACCAGCCATAATTTCCTGCATTTTCTGCCAGCCACCGTCCTTGCTTTGTCTGGGCAAACTCATCGGTAATGGAGCCAAAGTCCACCGCCACCCCCAGCTGATGCTGGCTTGCCCCCGGAGGAGCTGATTCACGGTCGGCTACAGCCTTTCCCAGCTGGCGGACATTCCGCTCGTACAAGTTCTTTTGATAATCATAGGAACGATAGGTGGAGCTTACCACCAAGTTAATTCCGTCATTCTTGGCAGCCAAGGCCATCTTTCTCAATGCCTGCTCCACTGGCAAACGCAAGGAAAGGTCATTGCGATTCAAAAGATAAAAATCATTCGGCTTTAAGGCAACGATGTCGGCGGGAACAAAGTCGGCGGCCAGATGATGCTGCTTGTCCACCAAGGTCAAAAGATCATCTGTATCCTCTGCCAAAACCTGCTGCAAATCAGCCAAAAATTCCTGGGAATCTCCGTTTACAATACCGTCACGGGTTCGCTGAGACAAAGAAGCAAACACCCGAACCAACTTCTCCATTTCTGGAGACTGTGTTTCCTGCACCACAGCCTGGAATTCATCTTTATTTAAACTTTTGCTTTCAACATTCTTCGCAGTAATAGGCTTTCCACGCTGACAAGCAGCTGAGCTCACACATAAAAGTGTTACTATGATTATACTCATCCATTTATTCAACTAAACCACCTCTGTTATACTGAAAATTATATTAAACATATCCATAAATCCTGTTGATTCCAATGCCTTGCGTGCCTCGCTGGAAGGATTCATAATGTACAGAGTCCTTCCAACCTCCATCCCCAAGGTACTGGCACCTAAAATCGCACTTAACCCAGAGGAATCCATGGAGGTTAGATTGGACAAATCAAGTACCAGATTCTTTTCTTTTATGAGAGAAAAGGCCTTCTGCTGAAGCTCCATAAAATTATAGGAATCAAGAACCCCAAATAACTCCAACAAACTATAATTTGCACCTTTTTTTTCCTGAATTTTAAGTTGTTCCATTAGCTCCACCCTTATCGGCAAAAACCTTCATGACTAAACAGGTAATGTCGGCCTCCTGTTCCTTGGAAGTAAATTCCTTTAAATTTTCATAAGTGAATTGAGTAATTTTATTAGAAGAATAGCTCAAATTATCCATAATGGTTCTCTGAAGACGAGCCTTACCAAAGGACTCTCCACGCAAGGACTGAGATTCAATCAAACCGTCGGTACAGGCAAAAATCAAGTCACCTGGATTCAATTTAATCTTCTTTACCTTAGCATACTTGCTGATATCCGGAACAAATCCTAAAACACGACCATCACCTTGAATCTCGATAACATTGTTGTAGGATTGGGTATAGAGCATCAAGGTGGGAACACCACAGTTGATGTAATACATGATATTGTCAGAAAAGTCCAGTAAGGCAAAGACACCCGCGAAGAAGGTTCCTCGTGGCAGGTTAAAGCGAATGAAGTGATTCACCTTTTGAATCAACTCCTTGAAATCATGAATGTCTGCCAAAAAGGTTCTGATGATAGACTTCATAATAACCATAGACATACTTGCAGTAATTCCCTTACCACTCATGGAACCGAGAATTACAATGTGACGGGTATCGGTCAGGCGAATAAAGTCGATGAATTCTCCACCGATGTTTCGAGCAGGCTTCATCATATATCCCACATCAATATGAGAACAGCGAATAAAGTCCATATTTTCCTGGATTGAGTGGATGATTTGATCCGACATCTTGATTTCACGATTGATAGTACCAATAACACCTTCGTTGGCCACACTGTTCATGTAGTATCCAATCATAAAGAAATAGGGATACAATTTGGTGAAAATGGTATAGTCATATTTATTGTAGTCGTTTCCCAGGCTCTTTTCATTCAAAAGAATAAAACCAAAAACACGGTAGCCTTCTGCCAAAAGAATGCAGGCCTGAGAGCCATCTTTTTCAAAGAGCTCAGAAAGGCCTGCACGAGCACCAGCAAGGGCATGGTGGGATTCCAACTGATTCTTAAAAGCAACCTGTCGTCCTACACCCATCATCACATCAAAGGCAGGATACTCCAGAGGTAGGCTACTGATAGATGGATAGGAGTTGTACATACTTGCAAACTCATTTCCATTGCTGATAAGAATATTTATTCCAGTACACTTAACTTCTGAAGCAAGAATTTTAGCTACCTGATCACCAAAATTTTCTACAGAAAGATTGTATTCCAAGTCCGCAAGCTTTCTTTCCAAGGACTTGTCATAACCCGCAGCGATACCTGTGCTACGTCGAGAAATGATCTGAGGAAGAAAATTAGTTCTCAGAAAAATAGCCAATAGAGCAAAACAAAGTATCCCTATAAATAAAAGTCGATTTTCATCTCGATACTGAGCAGTAAAAATTACTACTATGCCTATTACTATGGCAGGTACAACATAGAGCCAAAAAATATGCAAGAATTTTACCAGCAACGTCTTAAAATCATGGACAATGTGAATTTTCGTTGCACTGTACGCAAGGTAAATTCCAACTAGGTAACCAAAACCTTTCAGAGTGTAAAAGAAAGGTGCAATCTTTACAGCCACAGTAAGGGCTATGTATGACACCACGACAACAGCCAAGGCAGCCAAGTGGACAATCAATCGCTCCTTTTCCAGCCTGTTCTTGGTATTTGCTGGTCTTACAATGATATACAGAGCAGCGACCCCTGGGAAAACATAATGGAACAAAACACTCAATATGGTCTGCCACCTGAACAATGATGTTGGGGTCAAATATTGTGTATATACATATAAACCAGTGATTTTCGAGGCTACAACACTGAGAGTGCCTTTAAATACAGCGTAAACAAGGAGAGCCGCAATGAGGATTTCCAGCAGGAATCCAATCCTGGTCTTTTTGATTGCTGGATACGCCATAATGCTGAGACAGAAATTCAACAGGAATAATTTCTCCAATATCTCCGAAATACGCACCATCATAAACAGCATGGTATAGTTTGGAAGAAAATTAATGAGCAAGAGAGTCAATAAAATAGAAAGAACATAGGTAAAAAGGACAAGAATACTGTTAACGGTCATTCCGTTTTCAACAAGCTTGTCCTTATCCACAACATAGGAGTATATTACCAAAAATACACTGAGCAAGCCAGTAAGAATTATATATATCATCAGCCTTCAACCTTTGCCACCAGCATAGTCACATCATCACGAAGATGACCTTCAGAATAAGACAAAACAAGATTTGCCATGTCTGTCACAAAGTTGCCAGCAGATTTGTTGGCACTGTTCTTGATGGTTGCCAGATACATATCCGTTGTACCCAATTCCACACCATCTTTATCCATAGCCTCAGAAATACCGTCAGAAGCCATCAAAATCAAGTCTCCACGAAACAATTTTTGTTCAGCCACAATCACATTATCGAGGTCAATAATACCAATCAAGGAGCAGTTTGAGGAGAGGGGCTTGATTCGATATCCTTCTGGAGAGCGGGTAACAATAATAGGATCCGACATGGAGGCATTCACATAGCGGATGGTCATTTTTTCCGTATCAATGATACCGATAAAGAGAACCGTGTATTTATCCTGAAATTTCATGTCCTTGATGGCATGGTCAATGGAATGGATGACATTCGCCAAATCCTCCTTATCCTCCATGATCTTTACCGTATTCAATACCAATCCCATAACCAAGGCTGCCGCCAATCCCTTTCCAGAAACGTCTCCCAGCATTACCAGAGTTTTATGCTCATCTAAAGGCAACACAGAATAATAGTCACCAGAAACGTTAACCAAGGGCCTAAAGTAAGAGGCAAGCTCCAATCTTCGAACTTGTGGCATCACCATGGGAAGAAAGGACTTCTGTACATCAGCCAGCATTGTCCATTCTCTAGAAAGCTCTGTAATTTCACTGAGGTTGCTGATGATTTCCTGCCTATTTAAAAATCGGATGAATTCTTCAAAAAGGGTGTTATAGATTACCTTGTCAAAGAGGTGGGTATATTTACAGAAAACATATAGATGATAATCACCCTTTACCAGAAAGAAACCTCGTGTAGACTTGTATACAGTGGTAAGACCAAAGTCCTTATCGATAAAATAAACACCTTCGGTTTTCATATCGGAAAAGTTTATGTCCAAGGTGGTCATTGTTTCTGTCTTGCAGGTGAGTTTGTCGGGGCTATTGTACAAAACATAATTGTTGCTTCGATTGATGAGCAAGACAGAACAGTCGCCCTGCACCTCCAGCACCTCTCCAACGGCCTCATAAAAATCATCCAAAGAATAGCAGAATCGTAATCGATGGATAAAATCTGAAATGAGAGAAGTGGTTCCCTTTTGCAAGACTGCATCATCAATTTTAGAAAAAAAGAACTTTAATAAGGCATCACCAATCAGCTCAAGAGCAAAAAACAAAACCACACAACAGAGGATTGTAAATAACCAACCAGCTTTGGGAATCAAATAAATGCTTAACAGTATGAATATGGCAGCAATGACACTGTCTATGCAAAACAGACAAATCCGTTGTCTAGCTTTGAGCATGAAAACTCCTTATTTGTGCCTCAAAACAAAGATATTTAAAGGAATTTTGAGACAAAACTACCATTGATTATAACATATAATTAAAAAAAATAAAACAAAAACATAAGGAGGGAAAAGCCTCTGAAAATTGGATTTTTCTCAAGAGGCTTTATAAATACGTATTAATTCTGCAATTCGGACAAGGCCTTTGGCATGGGAGCATCGGAGGGCTTTTCTATCTCCATAAATTCCTTCAGCAACTCCTTTTGCTTAGAAGAAAGCTTTGTGGGAACCTCCACCAAAACCTTAATGTATAAGTCTCCCTTTTTATTCGCTCCGCTGTAGGGAACACCCTCATTCCGCAAACGAAGAAGCTTTCCATGGGGAGTACCGGCAGGAATCTTGAGCTTTATCTTTTTATCATCCAGCGAGGTGACATTGATGTCAGCTCCAAGGATTGCCTGGGTGGCAGAAATGGGCACCGCACAGTACAAGTCATTACCGCTGCGCTCAAAATACTGGTGGCGAGTTACATGGACCACAATAATCAAATCACCAGCAGGGCCACCGTTTCGGCCAGCATCTCCCTGGCGGGGAATGGTAATTCGCTTACCATTGTCAGCTCCGGCGGGAATCTGAATATTAATCTTCTTGCGCTTGGGCTGGAGACCGGAGCCACCACAAACCTTACAGGGATTATCTATAACAGAACCATCGCCACCGCAGGTAGGACAGGTTTGGGCAAAGGCAAAGAAGCCAGTATTTCTACGAACCTGACCAGAGCCTCCACAGGTACCACAGGTCTTTCGCTGGGCACCATTGGCACCACCTGTTCCATGACAAGTTTCACAGGGCTCCGTGTGCTGGAACTGAACCTGCTTTTCAGTACCGTACACAGCCTCCTTAAAGCTGATTTCCAAATCATAGCGAAGGCTGGCCCCTTGATTAGGAGCATCGGGAGAGCGACGACGACCACTACTTCCACCACCAAAGATGTTTCCAAAAATACCTCCTAGGTCGAAGCCCTCGAACAGGTCACTAAAATCGGCATAAGCGTGAGAATATCCTCCACCACCGCCCCCCATTCCTTCAAGGCCAGCAAAACCATACTGATCATAGATTTGACGCTTTTGCTCATCAGAAAGAATTTCATAGGCCTCCGTAGCCTCCTTGAATTTTTCTTCCGCCTCCTTGTCTCCTGGATTTTTGTCCGGGTGGTATTGGACTGCTAATTTTCGGTATCCTTTTTTTATCTCATCTTTTGTAGCGTTTTTTTGGACACCCAGAACTTCGTAATAATCCCGCTTTGCCATTGTATGCCTTCCATATAACAAAAATACCGCCGCTATGAAAAACGACGGCGTATACAAGCTGAGGCGGGGCCTGTTATCATCAACTCTTCCCAGAACCTCCCGCCTCTTTATTTATTGAACGAACTTATTTGTCGTCGTCTACAACTTCGTAGCTTACATCCTCAGCTGTTCCCTTGTTAGGTCCAGTGCCACCTGTAGCCCCACCAGCATCAGCACCAGTTGCACCGCCCATGTCAGGGCCTGCTCCAGCACCAGCTGCCTGCTGCTGCTTGTACACTTCCTCGGCAATCTTGTAGGATGCCTGCTTCAACTCTTCAGTCTTTGCCTTGATTTCCTCCACATTGTCGCCTTCCAAGGCACGCTTGAGGGCTGCGATGGCATCGTCAATCTTCTGCTTGTCAGCACCGGCAACCTTGTCTCCTAGCTCGTTCATGCTCTTTTCTGTGGCATAAACTAGAGAGTCAGCCTCATTGCGAACCTCCACCTTCTCACGCTCACGCTTGTCAGCCTCGGCGTTGGCCTCAGCTTCCTTAACCATGCGGTCGATTTCACTTTCACTCAGGCCACTGGAGCTTTCAATGCGAACAGACTGCTCCTTGCCGGTGCCCAAATCCTTGGCGGACACGTGAACAATACCGTTTGCATCGATGTCAAAGGTAACCTCAATCTGAGGCACTCCACGAGGAGCTGCCGGGATTCCCACCAGGTCAAAGCGGCCCAAAGTTCTGTTCTGGGCAGCCATTTCACGCTCGCCCTGCAATACGTGGATGGATACAGCGGTCTGTCCGTCGGCAGCAGTGGAGAAAATCTGGCTCTTGCGGGTGGGAATGGTGGTGTTGCGGGGAATGAGCTTGGTGAACACAGCTCCCATAGTTTCAATACCCAAGGAAAGAGGTGTTACGTCCAGCAACAATACATCCTTAACGTCACCACCCAAGATGCCACCCTGGATAGCGGCACCAACAGCAACAGCCTCGTCAGGGTTCACTCCCTTGGAGCCTTCCTTACCGAACAAGTCCTTTACAACCTGCATTACCTTGGGCATACGGGTGGAACCACCAACCAGCAGCACCTCGTCAATCTTGTCAGGAGTTACCCCTGCATCCTGCATGGCCTTACGACAAGGCTCCTTGGTACGCTCCAGCAAGTCTTCTGTCATCTGCTCGAACTTTGCACGGGACAAGGACTTCTGCAGGTGCTTGGGACCTGTAGCATCGGCAGTGATAAAGGGCAGGTTGATTTCAGTGCTGGCTACAGCAGAAAGCTCAATCTTTGCCTTCTCTGCGGCCTCACGGAGACGCTGCAGGGCCATGCGGTCCTGGGACAAATCAATTCCAGAATCAGCCTTGAACTCGTCGATGAGCCAGTTGATGATGCGGCGGTCAAAGTCATCTCCACCAAGGTGGGTGTCACCGGCAGTAGACTTGACCTCAAACACACCGTCACCCAGCTCCAGGATGGAAATATCGAAGGTACCACCACCCAGGTCGTATACGGCGATGGTCTTCTCTGACTTTGACTCCTTGTTGAAGCCATAGGCCAAGGAAGCTGCGGTGGGCTCGTTGATGATGCGCTTCACGTCAAGACCGGCAATCTTTCCTGCATCCTTGGTGGCCTGGCGCTGGGCATCGTTGAAGTAGGCGGGAACAGTAATGACAGCTTCCGTGACAGCCTGTCCCAAGTAGTCCTCTGCAGTCTTGTTCATCTTCTGGAGGATAAAGGCACTGATTTCCTGTGGGGAGTATTCCTTACCCTCAATATCAATACGGACATCCTCACCGTGGTCCACCACCTTGTAGGGAACCATCTTGGCCTCGCCTGTCAGCTCGCTGTAGCGGTGGCCGATGAAGCGCTTGATTGAATACACGGTATTTTCCGGGTTGGTAACCATCTGGTTCTTTGCAGGCTGACCTACAATGCGCTCGCCCTTGGCGGTAAAGCCGACGATGGAGGGAGTGGTGCGTCCACCCTCAGAGTTCTGGATTACAACAGGCTCACCGCCCTCCATCACTGCAACACAGGAGTTGGTTGTTCCCAAGTCAATTCCAATAATCTTTCCCATATTCTATCTCCTCTAATTCTCTAAAATCTCTATTCGGCGGTTGCTTCAGATGACTTTCCATCCTCAGCAGCTACACTACCGTCAGGCATCTGAACCATAACCTTGGCATAACGGATAATCCTATCCTTCAGCTTGTATCCCTTTAAATATACTTCCGAGCATACCGGCTCGGCAACCGGACCCGCCATGCTTCCGATGGCCTCGTGGATATTGGAGTCAAAGGCATCTCCCTTTTCTCCATAACCAGCTAAATTATATTTGCTTTCCAGCATGGATACCAGCTGATTCCGAATCATCTTCACCCCATCCACCACGCCGGCAACATCGGTGGCGGTGGCTGCAGCATCCAAAGCACGATCAAAATTATCTATGCTTTCCAACAGGTCAGTTAATAGATTGGCATTGGCATAGTCAAAGGCTTCCTGCTTTTCCTTGATCATCCGCTTGCGATAATTGTCAAAGTCTGCCATGGCCATAAGATACTGATTGTGGAGTTCCTTATTCCTTGCTTCCAACTCAGCCTTTTCACCTTCCAGTTTCTGAATAGGATCCTCTGCTTCTCCATCATTAGAAACTGTTCCATCAGCCTCCGTAGCTGCGACATCCTCCCCCTCCACAGGGGAATCCGCCTGAAACATTTCCTGTTGATCCTGATCGTCCTGATGTTCCTGTTTCTTCATACCTCGTCTTCCTAATAGCATAAATCCATATTTCCTTGCTTTTGATTTATGCCATTTATAAGTTTCTGTCTAAAAGATACTATCTGCACTATTGAATCGTCAACAAATTCCAATTAATTTTTTAACTTCTTATGAAATGACACCCTATATAAATTGCCAATGGGGAAAATTATTTCCTTCTTTATCCTGCATCCAGCATAACCGTACCCGGCACTGCTCCATGCACACATTCTCTGCAAAAGCTTGAAGCTCTTGGGAATAAGGGGAGCTTAAATCCTCTGGGTGAAAGGCCAAATCCAGCTCAGATTCCTGGTCTTCACCCACCAGCCGGGCAAAGGCTCCATTGAACCGCACCAACTCCTGCACCACAGGAAAAAGATAGTCCAACCCCTTTTCCTGGTACTTGAATTGCAGGAACAAGAGCTGCATCCGCTCAATCTCTTGGTGGGAAAGCTGGTAAATAGGGTAGTCACTTTCCCCACCTGCCTTTGCCCCACTCTTTGCAGCGGTCTTGCGTCCCAGATTATTGCACTGCAACCATTCAGCAAAATCAGCAAAAAAACTGTCAGGACTAATACGTAAAGGCTTTAACACGCTCAAAAACCAGGGCACTGCCCGCCCCGCAGAATAGAACAAACCACAGGCATAGGCCTTATCTGCTGCCAAGCCAATATCCTTGGAGGAAAATGTTTTTGTAGGCGGGGGAAGCTCCTGTTCAAGGCAGCTAAAATCAAGGTGATTTGGATACAGAGAAAGGGCAAAGTTCAGCCGGTCACGAAAAAGCCGAGCCGAATCACCTTCCTCCTGGGCAAAATCCAAGTCAAAGCCAAAGACGAGGCCACTTCTGTTCAAAAAATCAATTTTGCGACCAAAGGCTTTTTTCCCAGCCACATCGGCAACCGTCAAGGGCAATTGGAGAGAACAATAAAGTTGACTCAACTCCTGGCACATCTGCCCGTCTATGATGGAGGGATTCAGATAAAATTTGTAGAAAATATCTGGGGCCTCTTCTTGGGCTCGACCAACAAACCGAAGAAAACGCTCTTTATCGCTTGTAATGGCCTCGTCAGCCACAATCAACCGTGTAATTCCCAAATCCATCAGGGAAGACAGGTCTTTTTCTAGCTGAGCGGCATTAAACTTGTATTCTTTTTCAGATTCCATATATCCTACAGCAAGGCTATTCCAGAGTCGGCACAGTGCTTACGCATGGATTCTGGCCACACACTGACCTGTGTCTCTCCGATATGGGCCTTTCTCAAAAAATACATGCACAACCGGGACTGGCCAATACCACCACCCATTGTGGCTGTCAACTCTCCCTTCAAAAGGCGAGAGTGGAAGTACAACTCCTTCCTGTCCATACAATCTCTGGCCTCCAACTGAGCCAGCAAGGATTCTGGCGACACACGGATACCCATGGAGGAAAGCTCGAAGGCACATTTAAGCACAGGGTTCCACACAATAAGGTCGCCGTTCAAGCCACGATGACCATCTCCTGTCTCGGTAATCCAGTCGTCGTAGTCAGGGGCACGTCCGTCGTGGGGCCGCCCATCTGCCAAAGGAGCTCCAATTCCGATGATGAACACGGCACCATATTTTTCTGCCACTAGGTTTTCCCGCTCCTTGGCGGTCAAGCCGGGATATGATTTTTGCAAATCCTCCGCAAAGATAAAGGTGATTTCATCGGGCAAGATGGGCTTGATGCAGTCGTAGCGGTCATAAATAAAGAATTCAGTACGCTTCAAGCAGCGGTAGATTCGCTTTACCACATCCCGCAGCAAATAGATGGTTCTATCCTCATCCTTCACTGCCAGCTCCCAGTCCCACTGGTCCACATACAAGGAATGGGTATTGTCCAGCTCCTCATCGCTTCTGATGGCGTTCATGTCGGTGTAGATGCCGAAACCTGCCGGCAAGCTCAAGTCCGTTACCTTTACCCGCTTCCATTTGGCCAAGGAGTGTACAATCTCCATGGAAGCATCTCCCATATCCTTTACAGGAAAGGTAACAGCCCGTTCCACTCCATTGAGGTCATCGTTCAGGCCTGTTCCCTTGGGAACAAAAAGTGGAGCGGTTACACGGGTAAGATTCAGCTCTGTGGACAAGGCCAGCTGAAAGAAATCTTTTATCATGACAATGGCATGTTCTGTCTCCCGGACAGACAGCAATGGCTTATAGTTGTTTGGGATTGAAAGTTGAGACATACATTTCCTACTCGAAAAAGAATTGTAGCTGGATTATACACTTGTAAAAAGCCTTTGTAAAGTAGAATAAAACCTTGTTTTCCTGTGCATTTTTTACATGTTAGTTGACATCTTTGCGTGATTCTGCCATAATGGCGAAACACTGGCGGTTAGGTTCCGAAGGGAGGTGAGTATAATGGCACATATTACAGTTGATGATTCCGAGAATCTGGAAAAAGCAATCAAGCGCTTCAAGCGTCTGGTAGAAAAAGAAGGTATTATCCGTGAGTACAAGAAGCGGGAGTATTTTGAAAAGCCTTCCACCATCAAGAACCGCAAGAACAAGACCCTTCAGCGAAAATTGATGAAGAAGAACCGCAAGTCTTCTGGCGGAAGCAGAAATGCTTACTAAGATTGCAACGGCCGTTTGGAACACCAAGCGGCCTTTCCTTTTTATAGCCGCCCTTTCCCTCCTTCTGATATTTTTTTCCTGCAATACAACTCCCAAAGCTTCAGGCCTTTCGGAATGCAACCAAGAAACCCACATCCGCCAGGGCATGGATTTTTATCCGCCAAGCTGGAATGCCGAGACTGCTTCTGTCACCAGCGGATGGGAACCTGTTGCTCAAGGAATTTTATACACCAGCTTTAGCTCCAATCAAATTCCCCTGCGATGGCATCTTGTGTCCATAGATTTGCACAATCCTGCAATCCGTCCTGTTGCCTACCCCACTCTTGAACAGGTACAGGGAAAAACTTCCTTTACGGGAAAAACCACCTGGCAATTCTTAAAAGACTCTGGTACTACTGTAGCCCTGAATGCAAGCCCCTTTCAGGCACCATTTACCCCACTCCTTCCCCAGCGAAGCATTGTAGGTCTGTATATAAACCAGGGAAAACTCATTTCTCCTGCCATTTCACGATACAGCGCCCTCTGCTTTGAAAAAAAAGGCCAGCTGTGGGTTCCTTCAATTATTTCTGACCAAACACAGTATCCTTCTCAAACAGAATTGGCTCTCGGTGGCTTTTTCACCATCCTGAAAGAAGGTGAGATTCAAAAACTTCCTGCTTGTAGTCTAGATGCTCGCACTGCCATCGGAATCTCAAAAGACAATCGTCATCTCTTTATATTATATGTAGAAGGAAACAACAAAAAGAAAAGTTCAGGTCTCACATACGAAGAATCTGCAGTAATATTACAGGCAGCAGGAGCATGGGATGCCCTGCAAATGGATGGGGGTGGTTCAGCTTCCCTATCCATTACAGGGAAAACTATTACAGGCAAGCACCATCGACGCGCAGCAAATATTTTGGCATTTGCCTCAATCTTTCAATAAATATCGATTGACCAATCAATGATAATGGACTATCATTGTCTTATGGGTATTGTAACATCTCAGCAATTAACAAGATATTATGAATTGTACCGAGACACAGAGGTAATTTTTTCAAAGGAAGTTATCAAGACCCTCCACATGGATCCACGTCAGGTATACGTAAAGTGTACGGATTCACAATGGCCTTGTATAATTAACTCCACATCCTTTTTAGGAGCCAAGATCATCATCGGTTCCAAAGGTGGAGCTTATGCACGTTTGTCCAAGGAAAAGGGAACGGTAAACCTTCGTTTCTGTTTTTCCCAAGGCGAAAAGCAACCTATCAGTTTTTTTGTCAGTGCTCGAGTCCAAGAAATTGTACCGTACATGGAATCTTCCGACTTGGCCATTGTAAATCTTACCTATATCCAGCGTCCACCTGATGATTTGATTGAGCTTATCGGTCGGCTCTTGGAAGCAAATACCAATGCTTTGCGAAGGCGAGACGAACGCATTCCCATTACAGAGGATTCCCTCCGTAAGCTGAGCCTCGCAAAGGCTGATGCTGTTGTGTTCATCGACAATGTTCCCCGCCATTGCATTGTCCGGGATATATCCTTCTCTGGAGCAAAAATTCTCCTGTTGGGAGTGGCACAGTTCTTGAACAATAAGAATGCCGTTCTCCGCTTGGAATTCTATGATCCCCATGAGGTTATCTCACTTCCGGCGAGCATTGTCAAAACAGATATGGCTCAAGGAAGAAAGGATATTATTGTTGTATGCATTCAGTATGATGCAACTAAAATTCCTATTACCTATAAGCTGCATATCAACAACTATCTAACAGGAATGCGCAAGTCCCAGCTGTCTACGTATCATTCTGCCCCTGTTACTGCATCTGCAGTTTCTGCTACCCCCCGGGGAATTGGCAATGGAAGCGGTCAGAATGCTGGTCAGCAGAGCCAGTCCAAGCCCATGGTACCCCTGTCAGCGAGAATGAATGTTCAGGAAGAAGAGGAATTGGTGGTGGAGGATGATTTGCCAGTTTTTTCCAGTTCTGATTCGGTCAATTAGACACAGAATATCCAGGATATACTCATGAACCCATCAAGTCCCTTAGACAGCCTTCTTTTTTTGAATTTACCTGAAGGTATGGATTTGTCAGCCTATAAGCTACAGATTAAATCTAATATTCCCCTTCCCGTTCAAAAGCCGGATAACGGTGATTTTGACATTTCTCAGCTTACCCCGGAGATGATTTTTGCAGGTATTCTGGTGGTATTAGCCTATGATCATCACAACCAATATCTTGATGATTACCGAAAATTGCTTTTGAATGCAAAGCCCAATATCAAGCAGGAGCTAACAGAAGCAGCCATCCTGAAGTCACGGAACGAGGACTTTGACATTGCAGAAGAAATCTTCAGTGCCTTGCGTGGACTTGATCCTGAGGACATGCTCATCACCTTGAATACAGCCATCTTCTTTGACCAGCGAGCCGATTCTTACCGACAGTCTGGCCTTTTTGAAGATGCTGATGCCTACGATGATTGTGCCGGTAGATTCTATGCCCAGGTCATGGAGTCCGACAATGCTCCCCCAGAAGCTTTCTTTAATGCAGGCTTCTTTTTCCTCAAGCAAAGGAATTTTTCCAGAGGAAAGGAGTGCTTTGAAACCTACCTTGCCCTTACCTGTGACATCAGTGATGAGGAGTTGGGTGAAAACGGCCAATACAAACGACAGCGTGCCCAAGAAATTGTTATGGACATCAACAACAGGAACCTTGAGGACGAACAATTTAAAGCGGCATACGACTACATTCTCTCTGAGCAGGAAGAAAAAGGACTGGAGGAAATCAGGAGGTTCTTGGAAAAAAATCCCCGTGTCTGGAACGCATGGTTTATGCTTGGCTGGGGCTTGAGAAGGCTTCGGCGATGGGAAGAAGCCCGGGATGCATTCCTCCAATCCATTGAATGTGGCAGCACAGAACCAGACACCTTGAATGAGCTTGCCATCTGCTACATGGAGCTGGGAGAATATGCTGAAAGTAAAAAATGCTTGGTAGAAGCCCTTTCTTTGGATCCTGAAAACACAAAGTATATGTCTAACTTGGGCTACCTTGCCTTAAAACAGGGAAATCCTCAGGAGGCAAGAAAATTCTTTTTGGCGGTGCTGGAATTCGACGCGCAGGATAAAATCGCTCTCCAAATGCTGGAGGACTTGGAATAATTCATTCGATTATAGCTGCACCTAAAACTGGCTCTTGGGCTTGGTTCTAGGTGCTTTTTTATTTGTCCGTTTTGCCGGGAATAATGACCCTATCCCCTACTGCAATCCCTTCTTTTTCAAACCATCCCTGGGGAACTTCCAACGCATATCGCACTGAAACAGTACTAGTCCAGCTGGCCATACTAAAAGGCGTCATGTGATAGATGTCACGAATCCTTCCTGTCGAGTCTATATAAGCGATGGACAAGGGATGGGGTGTGTTCTTCATCCAGAAGCTCAAGATTTGGTCACGTTCAAAGACAAAAATCATTCCCGTCCCATCAGGAATTACCTCCCGCTCCATGAAACCCCTGTTTCGTGTTTCTTCTGTATCAGCAATTTCTGCTACAACCTGCACAGGACTTCCATCCCGCCGCTGAATTGTCAGCTCCATGGTGGGGAGCCGGGAATCGTCCTTACAGGAAACAAGGGCAGCCTGCAGGACAACCAGCAATAACAAAAAATTTTTTCTAGGCAGATATTTCATATGAGATACAATCCATTTATCGGGCCGCATTATGTAGCTCCCACATTACAGGCTTTCCAAAAAGCTTTGGCGTGTTCGCTCTTCCTTTGTGAATTCCACGTTGGAGCTTTCCTGCAATTCCTGAAAAACCCTTTCATCAGTGTACTTGAGGGTAAGGGGACGCTCCAAGGACATGATAACTGCCCCATCCCGCCACTCGGATTTCTTGGGAGAAAGGCTGTCAGGCTGTCCGTATTTATTACACAGAGACTTAAATACACTGGCATAGTCCACCTGCTCCTCGTTGAGATTCAAGGTGATGATGTACAATCGATCCTTGTCGAACTGGAACCAGCACTCATCAAAAAAAAGCACTCCATTGGTGGAAATAAGCACCCGATTTTCACCGGGCAGCAAGGAAACATCCCGATCCCCACGATAACCATAGGCAGGATCTTCCTGCAGGGCATTTTTTGCTGTATCCACTGACATCCCCAGCACCACGGAACCGTAGCCACCGGGTAAAGCCGTATCAGCAGCCACCACCAGCCAAGCCATGCTGAAAAATAAAATTACCATAACGAGGCCTTTGCCTACGAATCTTCTCTTTACAATCATTTCTGTTCCTATGTCAGCTGCTTGCGATAGAAGGCGGCGGCCTTCATAATCTCCACACAGTCGGGAGTAAAAATCTTTCCGTTGTCATCCAGTCTCACTGGAGCCTGCTTTAAGAATGCATCCACAATGATCCGCTGCCTTTCATAGGAAACACCACACATATTGGCCACATCAGAAGGGGTCAAATCAAACTGGCGGGGCACCTTTCCGGACACAGGAGGAACAAACCGCTCCTTTTCCAGCTGGAGAGCCAACATATCCACCATCTTGTGGACAGGATTCTCGATAGCGGCATTATTAAGCTGGCGCTCCATACTCCACAATCGCTCAGAAAGTGTTACTGTCAGCCGAGAGACAAATTGGGGCTGAGAAGTCACCATCTGCTCAAAGTTCTTGCGGTTTACAACCATCAGCTGACAATCCTCAAAGGCAAGGATACTGGCCGAACGTGGTGTATCTGCCAAAAGGGCCATCTCTCCAAAAAAGTCCCCCTTCTTGAGAACTGCAAGGATGACTTCTGTATTGTTGACAATCTTCGTAATCTTGACCTGTCCCTCCTGAATGATGAACATGTCCTGTCCATTCTGACATTCAGAAAAAATCATGGTCCCCTTGGGATAGGATCTGATGGTATCTACCGTCGGCTCGAAGAACACCGCCTTTGAATGGGGCTTCAGAGTGACAAAGCGCTTTTTTGCCACCTCAATATTCAACCCCTCCGGGCAGGCCTTGATATACTGGTAGTAGGCAAAAACAGCCGGGTCAAAGCAGCCGATCTTGTCATAATAACTGGCTACAAAGAACATTTGCTCCGGAGATTCCACGGAAATGTTCTTCAAGGCAAGCTGTGTCAACTGCTCGTTCATGGAGCGCATTTTAAGGGCAAAGGTACGGATAGTTTTGAGGGCAACGGGAGCATTACTCTGAATCAGGTCGGGATACTGATCCTTACGGACAGCAATGGCCACTACATCGGTTTCTGCAATGACGGTTTCGTATTGAACATGGCCAGACATACAGGGGACAACACCCACAAAGTCACCTGGTCCCAGGCGAACGGGAGTTCCCCCCGACCTTGAGCGCACACAGGTTACTGTACCTGTTCTGATAATATAAAATCTATCACTATTAGGCTTGCCTTCTACAATGAGAGATGAATTTTTACTAAAATTAACCAATGAAAGCTGCAACACGGACTGCCTCCGATTTTACTTCGTTACAGTATAAAATCTAAAAATAGTATTTGTCAATCGACTGAAATCTATTTTCCTTTTTTTGATTATCGGTTGAAATCAAATATCTATAGCCCTTTACCAGAAAATTATTTCAGGTTCCAAGAAAAACCCCGTTTTTTCGTATACAGTATCCTGCACGTTTTTTACCAATTGGCGAATTTCCGTTGCCCGGGCCCTCCCCTTGTTTATGATGAAATTGCCATGCCATGGAGCAACCTGGGCTCCACCTAACTCAAGGCCACGCAAGCCAGCCTCATCAATAATTTTTCCTGAAGGTTTTCCGAATTCCCGATTGTTCTTGAAAACGCTCCCGGCGGAAGGATAAGAAAAATGACCTTTGTTCTCTCTGTCTGCCACAAAGGATTCAGCCCTTAGCTTCATTGCTGCAGTCTCTTCCTTGTCCAGCGGTCTTACCGCCAAAACAATGGAAAGCACAGGACAACCTGCCAACTGCTTCTGGAAAGGAGAAGCCTTGTAGTCCCAGTCATTTTGATTCATGCAATATGTTTCCAAGCCGGCTTTCCACTGCCCTTCCCTGTCAACAGCAACCTTTCCATATTCCACCAGCCTCACTACATCCGATACGGAAACGTCGTAGCAACGGGCATTCATAAAAACAGCTCCACCAAGGGTGCCTGGCAGTCCGGCAAAATTTTCCAGTCCACCCAATTGGTGATGGATACAAAAATCAACCACTTGTCTCCAAGTGCATCCTGCTCCGCAATGCAGCAGTGTCCTGTCGGGTGCTACAAAAAGGGAATCAAGTCTTATCGTGGAAAGAATCGGAGAGTCAATGCCTTCATCTGGAGCCACCACATTTGATCCTCCCCCCAAGACCAAATAAGAAATCCCAAGATTCTTGAGGGTTTGAATCGCCTGTAAAAAGGAGTCCCGATTGTGGGGCTCCACCAAAAGCCGGGCCTTTCCGCCAACCTTGAAGGTGGTTCTTTGGGCAAGCTCCTGGTCATACAAAAAAGCACCCTGGAAATCCCCCCGCATATTGATATTTTCTTCTATTTTCCGTACATTATACATGGTAACAGCTCTATATCCTATTAGTCGTTACAATATTATACTTTAATTCAGGAGAAAAAGCGAGGGCTTATGGCTTTACGATTATATAATACCATGGGACGAAAGATGGAAGAATTCGTTCCGATTCACGAAGGAAAAGCAGGATTTTACGGTTGCGGACCGACAGTATACAATTACGCCCATATCGGTAATTTACGACCCTATGTTTTTCTTGACATTCTGGACAAAACCCTCAGCTACTTGAACTACGATGTTACTCACGTCATGAATATCACTGATATTGGCCACCTTTCTGGTGACGATGACGAGGGTGAGGACAAGATGGTTAAAACTGCAAAGCAGCGGAACCAGTCTGTTTTGGAAATTGCTCAGTTTTACACCGATGCCTTTTTTAACGACATAGATCGACTGAACATCCGTCGTCCGGACATTGTCTGCAAGGCCACCGAGCATGTTCAGGACATGATTGACCTTATCAAGCGACTGGAAGAAAATGGCCACACCTACATGTCTGGCGGAAACTTATATTATGATGTTTCTACCTTTAGTGATTACGGAAAGCTGGCCTGCCTCAATCTGGATGACCTGAAGGCAGGTGCCAGAATTGAGGTGGATAAGAACAAGCGGAATCCTCAGGACTTTGTATTGTGGTTCACCAAGAGCAAGTTCGAGAACCACGCCTTGACCTGGGATTCACCTTGGGGCCGTGGCTATCCCGGTTGGCACATTGAGTGCTCCGCCATGAGCATGAAGTATTTGGGAGACCAGATCGACATCCACACTGGTGGAATCGACCACATTCCCGTTCACCATACCAACGAAATTGCCCAGTCAGAGGGGGCCACAGGAAAGCGTTGGGTAAATTATTGGCTCCACAATGAATTCCTGGTTATTGCCAAGGAAAAGGGACAGGAAGCTCAGGAGGCCGGCAAGATGTCAAAGTCATCAGGAAACTTCCTGACCCTTCAGACCCTGGTGGACAAGGGCTTCCATCCCTTGGATTACCGCTTCTTCCTGCTGGGGGCCCACTACCGCAGCCAGGTGGCATTCTCCTGGACCGCCATGGAAGGTGCAAAGAACGCCCGCAAGGCCCTTGTGCAACGGGTAGAAAAAGTGTTGGCACAAAACCAAGGAAAGCTTCCTGCAAGGGATTCTGTAACGATTTCTGCCAAGGCTCAGGAATATCTTGATAAATTTACCGCCGCACTGGAAAATGACCTAGCAACACCACAGGCTCTTTCTGCATTGCAGACTTCCATCAAGGATGCGACCCTTTCTCCTGGGGAAATCCTGTCCATGGTGGGAATTATGGATGGAGTGCTTTCCCTAAGCCTGCTGGAAGAGGCATTGAAGCTTCATCAGGAAAAGAAGGCGGCAGAAACGGTTTCTCCTGCTGAAATGAGCCCAGAAGACTTGGAAATTCAAGCTCTAGTAGACGAACGGACCGCAGCCAAAAAGGCCAAGGATTTTCCCCGTGCCGATGCCATTCGTCAGGAACTACAAGAGCGAGGAATCCAAGTTATTGATACACCTCAGGGACCTCAGTGGAAAAGAGTTTAAAAATTCAATTTTATTCATACTTTTTTCATAGAGGTTGTAACAAAGAGGAGTTTTAGTTGTTTGGTTTTTCAGATGGAAACACGGGTGACAGCTTGAATGCCGCCAATCCTAGTGATTTCAGAAAGATATATGATGGCGCAATGCAAATGCTCTACAAGGTTTCCTATCGAATTGTTAACGACGAGGAGGCTGCGGAGGATATTGTCCACGACTCTCTCATCAAGATGAATGAAAAGGCCATTGTCTTTCCTTCCCTCAACGATGCCAAGTACTGGTTGATTCGTGTGGTAAAAAATGCCTCCCTCAATTATGTAAAGCGGAAGGGGCGGGAGCGAAAGGCATACGAGAAGGCCTTGTACGAGGATCATCGCAAGCAGGATTCTGGTGAGACAGAGCTATTGAAGGCGGAGACCCGCAAGAAGGCGAAGGAAGCCTTGGACAAGCTGCCAGAAAACCTCAGGATGGTACTCATTTTGCGGGAGTATGCCGAATTGAATTATAAGGAGATTGGTCGGGTGCTTGGAATTACGGAGGGAAACGTGAAGGTCCGTGTTTTTAGAGCCCGAGAACAATTAGCAAAACTCATAGGAGAAGACGATGTCTACATGCCCTGAACATGATATGCACTCAGTGTATTTAGATAGGGAATTGCCCCAAAAATACGCTTTGGATTACGAGAGTCATTTAACCAGCTGTCAGCGGTGTCGAGATGATTTTCTAAAGCTTCAGACTATCAGCACCGCCTTGAAGGATGATGCAGATGCCACTCAGTTGTCAGCCCAGGACATGGAAGACAGTTTTGTCCGATTGCAGACAAAGCTCCATTACCAAAAAACGGTAAAAAACATTCAGCCACAAAACATCAAGCGCTTTACTTGGGTCGTACCCACAGTGGCAGCTGCTGCATTGGCCTTTGCCTTGATTGTACCTTTAAGAACCGGCAACATTGCGTCTTCTCCAGTAATTGGCCAAGAAAGGCCCATCAGCATTTCTGCCAGTGCCCTAACCGGAGACCTTTCCGTTGCCCCCTCTGTGAACTATCAGAAGGCAACCTTCTTCCGGGATTCCATTATTGCAGAGGAGCCCCTCAATCATATTCAGACTGTATCCTTATCTTCAGATGAAGTAATTGCTCCTGTCGATATTTTCAGACCATCCTTTGATACCAATCAGGGAGTTTCCATCAAGATGACACTATCTAATTTAGATTCAATTCCCGTGCAAGGAAAAACTACTGTTCCAATCCAAATGCTCATTACAATTTCAGGCGAATAGAGGTGAGCTTTCCATTTCTTTACTACGCTAGGAAATATCCTCTCTTTAGAATTGCTTGCTGTGGATTTATAGTGCTATTGGCGCTGGTAATTTCCAACCTTTTTTTTAGAGGTGCTGTTGATAAGGAGCCAGAGCTTGAATCCATTTCACCACAAATAGGTGCTCCAGGTAGCATCATGACCATCAGCGGCAGTGGTTTTGGTAATGAGCGGGACACAAGCTTTGTGGAAATCGGAGGAAGCAGCCTTACCTCCTCATCCTATCTTTCTTGGTCCTCTACTGAAATTAAAGTACAGCTGCCTGCCAATGTGCAGGACGGCCTGGTGTACGTGGTGACAAAGCGAGGCCGTTCCCAGCCAGAGGTTTTTGCTAACAAAGACAACATTCCCATAGCCATAAACCAAGTGGGAGTTCAGACTGCGCTGCCCATCATTGAGTCGGAATCACCACAAAAAATTTCTGTGGGACAGGTGCTCACAATTACTGGTTCAAATTTTGGTTCAATTCGTGGTGAAAATTCCTTTGTATACTTTACCCCTTCTGGTGGCGTGAATAAAGCTGGAGATTCCCAGGATTTAGACAGCATGTACATCCGTGCCCTAGAGCAGGACTTTGACTACGAATACTGGAGCAATACAGAGATTCGAGTGCGCGTGCCAGATGGAGTTGCCTCTGGAAATTTCTTTGTAAAAACTGACAAGGGAATAAGCAATCAGCGGAATCTTACCCTTACCACCAATGTCGGAAAAAAGGTTTTTCCAGAAAAACGTATATACCTTGTTCAGTTGTCTGCAGATATTTCAGATGTTGACATGGGAACCAATTCCCTGATTACCTTGCGAGTTCCCCGACCACAGCCCTCCTCAAGACAGAGAGGCATTACACTGACTGAATTCGATCCGCAACCAGTCTTCCAGGATTATAACAAATCGGTTATTCATCAGCTCAATGCCAGCCAGATTACCCAGGAAAAAACTGGATTCAGCCAAACCTTTGTGATTCCCGTTCACAGCGTCGAGACCACCATTCAAGCCGACAAGGTACAAAAGTTTTCTGATACAAGTAGACTTTTATACAAGGTATATACTGCACCAGATGCCTGTATTCCTTCTGGTGAGCAAGCAATCATAAGTCTTGCAAAAACTATTGTAGGTAAAGAAACAAATCCCTACAAACAGGCCCGTCACATTTACGATTACATGGTGGATAATTACAAGTTGCTACAGCAGTTGCAACCCAAAGATATTTCTTCTTTGCAGCTCCTTGATTTATTACAAGGTGATGCATATGACTTTGCCATTATCTTTACTGCCCTGTGTCGAGCAGCAGGAATTCCAGCAATTCCCATCAGTGGAATTTTAGTTGACAACGCAAAAAATGGACAAAATCATTGGTGGGCTGAAATTTATTTAGAAAGCTTTGGTTGGCTGCCTGTAGACGTTGCCTTGGCGGCCGGCTTGAACTTCACTCTACCTAGTGAAATTGAAAATCCTCGTGAATTCTATTTTGGTAACCTAGACCTTCACCACATTGCCTTTTCACGGGGCTGGAACGAGATACATCCTACTATCATCACCAACAAAACTGTATATCGCCCAAAAACTTATGCCCTTCAGTCTATATGGGAAGAAACTACTACGGGTACCATCAACTACAGTTCATTCTGGAGCGATCCGGTTGTCTTGGGCATTTACTAAAAACAGGCCAGAACAAGTTCTGGCTACAAAGATATTTTGGAGGAAAATATGGTCACAGTTTTGTCTTTAGGTGGTTCTATTGTTGCCCCTGATGCTCCCGACACAGTATTTTTGCCTGCCTTTGAAGCAATGGTTCGTCAATGGCTTGCTGAAGATAAGGAGAGAAAGCTCATTCTTGTAATCGGTGGTGGTGGGCCTGCACGTGTCTACCAAAATGCCTACCGAGCAATTCTTGCTGCACGAAAGGATGGAGCTGAAAGCCAAGCAGACGATAATCAGGCTGACTGGATTGGAATTACCGCCACACGTCTCAATGCACAGCTGGTAAAGGCAATTTTTAGCGACCTGTGCCATGATGATGTGGTGTACGATCCCACCGCTCCCATTGGATTTACCGGTCAGATTTTGGTAGCTGCAGGATGGAAGCCAGGTTTTTCCACTGACAATGATGCAGTGGTGCTGGCCCAACGGTTTGGTGCAAAAACAGTGGTAAACCTTTCCAATATTGAAAAGGTTTATACTGATGACCCCAAAACAAATCCTGAGGCAAAGCCCTTAGATACAATCAGCTGGGAGGATTTTAGAAGGATGGTGGGAGATGAGTGGACTCCCGGAAAGAACACACCCTTTGATCCCATTGCCAGCAAGGGAGCGCAGCAGGAGGGAATTACCGTTATCTGTGCTGGAGGTCGTGATATAGAAAATACAAGGGCCATCCTGGAAGGAAGGCCCTTTAAAGGAACTAGAATCGGCTGATAGGATTAAAACTTATCCAATATAGTTAAAAGAGTCCAGAGCTTTTGGCCGTAGGCTTTGTCTGCGGCCCAAGTTCCTGCCAAGCCAAACACATCCGGTGACTTACCCCGGGGATTCACGTATTTATAGCGATTGTCCACCAACTCCCCCTTCAGCTTCCCAGTTGTTCCGTAGGCATGCAGGTGCTGAATATGGGCCCGAACACCAATCTGCTCTGTAGGAAACCACTCCCCTCGCTTTGTTTCGTCAATAGCACCAAGTCCGCAAAAGTTGTTCATTTCTGGGGTAACAAGGCCACCAAAACGCAGGAAGCCTGTTTCAAGGCACATCTGCACAAAGGCCACATCGGAATTAATCCCCTCGGCAGCAGCTTCTGCTACATAATACTGAGCAAGACGAGCAACCTGCTCTCGGTCTCCCTGGGGATTTCGAGACATAAAAAAATCCACCAGCTGGGAGGCAGACTTTACACCAGCTTCGGCAATAACTGGACTTACCTTCAGATCAGAGGAAGCTTCTGCTCCTTTAGGAGACCTTGTAGTCGTACAGGAGAAAAACAAAAGGCAAACCCCAAGCACGGGTAGCATGGAGAATTTTAACAATTTCATTGTATTAGAATACTTATTTTTTAATTTTTTTTCAATTAGTTCGGCAAAAAAAGCAAAAACTGCAAGTTTAAAGCGAATAATTATATGTGAAGAAAAAACCAGATATACGAGAAAAGGTAATGAGAAATGGCATTACCTACCCTACTAACTTGGAATTGATTATGTTGTTGCTGGGAACAGGAATTCAGGGGATTCCTGTTGGAAAATTGGCCCAACGGGTGTTAAATACTATCACGGCATCACCCAGGGAAGCCTTGTTGCAAAATTTGTTAAAGCTAGAAGGAATTGGACCCAGCAAGGCTGTGACCATTGCCGCCGCCATAGAATTTGGCAGAAGGCAGAACAACCACACAGGAAAGCAGGTAAGCAAGCCCTCCGACTTAATTCCCTTTGTGCATCACTACGCCATGCAGGAACAGGAGCACTTTATCTGTGTAACATTGAATGGGGCACACGAGATTATCAAGATTAGAACAGTGTCCGTGGGAACCATCAATAAAACTATGGTACATCCACGAGAAGTATTCATCGGTGCTATAAAGGATATGGCTGCAGCAGTCATTCTCTGCCACAACCATCCTTCAGGTAATTGCGTCCCCTCTAGTGATGACATTGAAACCACTCACCGTCTGGTGGAAGCTGGTGAATGTTTAGGAATCCACGTACTGGACCACCTTATCATCACCACCAAAGGATTCTTTAGCATAAAGGAAGAGGGATTGCTCGAGCCACCCCAAAATGAAGATGATGAAGACTATTCTTCCAGTCGCTTTGTATCCTTGGTGTCGGCTAATTCCAATTCATTTAGTTGAACTGCAAGCTTTTCTTTTTCCGACAGGGATAAGCTTATTCTATCTTCTAACTCCTGATTGCGGCTTTGCAAGCTGGCAATTTTCTCTTGGTTATCCGCGATAGAAGCTCTAAAAGAAGTAATTTTTTTGGAGATTCCGTCGATTTGATTGGAAAGATTTATAATCTGAATCTTTCTGCTGCAAATGAGTTTGTCTCGCTTAAGCTGGATTACTTGCTGCAATCTATCAGAAATATCCTTGTTGCCGCCAGTGTATTCTTCCAATAAATCACCTTCTGGGTCAATGTATCTGGCAACAAAATCATGGCCACAAGCCTGACACAAGGCACTTTGTTTTTGAATCTCTTGATCCACCTCAAGATTGATGGCCTTGATTCGTTTATCTGGATTATCAGAGGTTACCCCCTTTTCCATAAGGGCTTGCTTGTTTTCTTCTAAATGGTGCAGGCAGTTATCAATCTGTTCTTGTAATTGGTTGACACGAACCTGCATATCATTACAAGGAACGCAAGCTTCTGAAACGATTTCTGGCAAATTGCCTTCCTCGAAGGGAGCCGTAAGAATTCCAGACTCAAAAATTGCCTTACCACACTTGATGTAAAGCTGGGCAAGCTTCTTTTCCAACTGGGCAACAGCCTTGTTCCGTGCGGTATACTGAACTTGGGTGAGCAACCGGTTCATAAAGGACTGGTTGGCCATCTGGTCCTTCAAATTATCCAAGGCAACCCGAGCCTCATTATTTTTGTGACGCAACTCAGCAATGGGCTCACGGAAAGCGTCAAATTCCATATCGTACAAGACGTTCGGTGCATCTGCAATGGCAGCTCCAAGGGCTTCGTACAAGGGAGTCCAATTATTGGTCATGGCATCCATTTGTTGATTCAGTGAATCAGAATCATTGCGGAACTGCTGCCTTTTTTCTGACAAGGCTCGTATCTCCTCTATATCAGAACACAAGGTTTCCCTACGCTGCTGATACGCAAGGAATTCTTCCTGATGCTGGTTCACACTGTCATCATTTGAGAGGAACAAATGCGTGCCAATTTCACCTTCCACATCTGAAATCTGAAGTTGAAGCTGTTCGAGGCGTTTTTCTAGTTCATGGGTTGTCTTATGGATACTCATACAATAAATTATAACACATCGCAGTTGAAAAAGTAAAAAAAAACTGGCAGTTTTTTCATTTTCTCTTTATACTACACATGATTTTATTTATTTTAGAAATTTCATTCTGCCTCAAAGAGGGCTGAAAAGGAGCCTCTTATGTTAAGCTACCGCCACGCCTTTCATGCAGGAAATCATGCGGACCTGCTCAAGCATAGCTGCCTTACCTTGATTTTGTCTTCACTTTTAAAAAAAGACAAGGCCTTTACCCTCTTTGATACCCACGGTGGCGGCGGCTTGTATCAGCTGGATTATCAGGGGCTTGTTCACACGGGAGAGGCAGAAAAAGGAATTCTCCAGCTTGTGGATTTTGCAAGGCAGCATCCCGCCCCCTCCTCCTTGCACACCTATCTGGAGCTGGTAAAAAAATATCTTGGCAAGGGAATGTATCCTGGTTCTCCTGAAATCAGCAGGGCCATGATGCGGCAACAGGACAAGCTTTTTGTGGCGGAGCTGCACAACACAGAAATAGAGGTTTTGCGGGGAAACCTTTCTATCCGGGATAAGGAGAAAAACTGCTGTCCCAGTATTTCTATCCGTCATGAAAGCGGCTTTTCCATGCTGAGCTCATGCCTTCCTCCCTTAGTAAAACGAGGGTTGATCCTCATGGATCCCAGCTACGAAACAGACAGTGATTATGAGCGGCCAATTCAGGCATTGAGCCAAGCGGCAAAAAAATGGGAAACAGCAATCATTGCCCTGTGGTATCCCCTGCTCCTGCATCGGAGTCAGCAGCTAGACAATATGCTGTGTCAGGTGGCAGAAGGATTTAGTCTTGCCTGCCGCCACAATGGAGAGCGCAAGGTGATTACGGCGGAGCTGCAAGTTGCCCCGGCAGCGGAAGGCCAGACAGCTCCACGGCTCTACGGCTCTGGTATGATGATCTTGAACTGTCCCTATTTGCTGGAAGAACAATTGCAGGAAAACCTCCCCTATCTAGTGCAGGCGCTTTCTCCCACCCAGGGAAGCTGGGAGGTTCGTGAATGGGGCTAGAAGGAAAGGGCCATTCTTGGATTTTCCTAGTCAATCACCCAGCCTGCAGCAATCAATTCTTCCACATCGGCAAAGGTTCCGATAATCTCATCTGAAGGAATTGCCAGGAATCCGCTGGGCTGTACACCCAATGTAAAATGCGTTTTTCAATTTCTTTTGTTACTGTCTTAAATTCTTCATCAGACTTTCCAGTAGCATTTTCAAGTCCCTAGTTGTCATCAAAGCCGCTACGGCATATACCAGTAAGAATTAAAATGATGTAAATACGTTCTCGCACCTTTCGGCATTTGTGTAAGGGCATTAAATACATTGAAATAATCACCGGCACCAAATGCCATATTCATTGCTCCAAATGCTCCCACTATCAACAGATTAGGATTTATGACAAATATCAAATAAGGTATGAAACTAGAAATAATACTAGGCAATAACGACATAAAGATAAATCTGGCCTTACTCATATCTTCTGGTCCCACGACAAATAACATTCCTTGCTTCCAATTAGTATACAAATATACATCTTCCTTAAAGCAGAGAGCATGCAAGATTTCATGTGGAAATAATGCAAGTAAAGAAAAATAGCCACCAATACATATCGCTTTAAATGCCTCTTGATACCCCTGCAAAAATATGGGTATACATGAAATTACAAGGATTGGAATAGAGATGATACTCACTATGATACTTAGTTTTTTCGAATTCCCTGGCTCTTTAAACCTCACACAATTAGGTTTGTGTGGTTTAGAAGGAAGTGACTCTGGATTTAAATCATATTTCCCCATGTAATGAAGTTTCATAGTTACATACCCCATGTACAATACAGCAACTTGTCGTTTTTCGAATAATATGGAACAAGCTGTTCGATATTGATTTTATTATATCACGAAAGTATATTAAGTAAAATAAGAGAATTTTATGAAAACTGAGAAGAACATCCTACTGGCTTTTATTCTGAATTTGGCCTTCTCTGTATTTGAATTTGTTGGCGGTATCTTTACTGGCAGTGTAGCCATTGTTTCCGATGCCCTTCATGATATTGGAGATGCAGCCAGCATTGGAATATCCTATTTCTTGGAAAAGAAAAGCAAAAAGCAGCCTGACGAAGAATACACCTATGGATATGCAAGATACTCTGTTTTCGGCAGCGTCATTACTACGGTAATTCTTCTGTTTGGTTCTATTATGGTAATTTCCAATGCAGTCAACCGAATCATTGAGCCGGCGGAAATCAACTATAATGGCATGATTGTTTTTGCATTTATCGGTACCTCTGTAAATTTGGCGGCAGCATTTCTCACACGTGATGGTAATTCCCTGAACCAGAAAGCTGTCAATCTGCATATGATTGAAGATGTACTTGGTTGGGTAGTTGTATTGCTGGGCGCTATTGTAATGAGATTCACCGATTTTGCCCTCATTGACCCGATTATGTCAATTGGTGTTGCAGTGTTCATCCTTGTAAATGCTCTCAAAAACCTAAAGGAAGCAATTGATTTGTTCCTGGAAAAGACACCTCACGGCGTTGCTGTCAAGGAAATCAAAGAACACATTGCCAAGCTTGACGGTGTCCTTGACGTTCATCACATCCATATTTGGAGTATGGATGGACAAACAAGCTATGCAACTATGCACATCGTAACAAATGCCGATTCTCACCAAATAAAAGAGAAGGTCCGGGAGGAAGCACTGGAACACGGCATCACTCATGTAACTATTGAGCTTGAATCAGAAGGTGAACCGTGCCATGAAAAAAAATGCTCTGTAACATTCACCCCACATGCACCCCACCATCATCATTAATAAAAACGATTAGGAAGAAACAGAAACACATAAAAAAACTCCTTGTTAACATTTTGTTACCAAAGAGTTTTTTGTAGGAAAAGCTTGCAAGTCTAATTCATTAGACAACAAAGAATTATAGTCGGGATGACAGGATTTGCCCAAAAGGGCCGGGTCGGAAGCACAGCTTCCTCCCTTCAAATCCTGACGGACTTACTGCCGTAAGTCCTTAGTACAATAGTCGGGATGACAGGATTTGAACCTGTGACATCCTGCTCCCAAAGCAGGCGCGCTACCAGCTGCGCTACATCCCGGTAAAAAAGAAGCGGGTCCAGAGGGAATCGAACCCCCTACCTACTGCTTAGAAGGCAGTTGCTCTATCCAAGTGAGCTATGAACCCACGATGGGGTCAACTATATCACAAAAACTTATTTCTGTCAAACTATAAATCCTGTATTTCTCTCCCTCTGTTTACCTCTAAGAGTTTTTTCATTATAATTACTCCATGGTAGATTTTAGAAAACTTACCCATGGTCTAGAAAAAAAATATATTTTCTTTACAATTCTGTCTCCCCTCACCATGATGGGAGAGGTTGCCATGGAGGTGCTCATTCCCCTGCTGATGGCAAAAATTGTGGATGTGGGAATTGCATCTCATAACATTCAGTATGTAGTGCGAACAGGCCTGCTGATGATAGGAGCGGCCTGTCTTTCCCTTACCTTTGGAATTCTCTCTGGCAGATTTGCAGCCTTGGCTTCCACAGGATTTTCCCACAACCTGCGTCGGAACCTCTTCGGCAAGGTGCAGGACCTGGCCTTTTCCAACATGGACAAATTTGGAACCGCTTCCTTGGTGACACGGCTCACCAGCGATGTAACCAATGCCCAGAACACCTACCAAATGGTTATCCGCATCTGTGTCCGCTCCCCTGCCATGCTGGTTTTTGCCGTAATCATGTCCTTCAACATCGACCGGGAGCTAGCCTCCTTCCTGCTGGTGGTAATTCCCCTGTTAGGTGCAGTCCTTGCCCTCATTGGCTTTATGGCCTTTCCCCGCTTCCGAGAGATGCTCAAGCAGTACGACAGCCTCAACAGCAACGTGCAGGAAAACCTTACCGGCATCCGAGTGGTAAAGTCCTTTGTACAGGAAGATTCTGAAAGCAAGAGATTTTCCGCTACTGCCGAGAAATTGCGAAATGCCCAGCTTAAGGCCGAACGCATCATCATCTTCAACATGCCGGTGCTCCAGCTTACCATGTATGCCTGTATCATCGTGCTGCTCTGGTCTGGCGGCAACCGCATTATCGCCGGCTCCATGCAGCCAGGGGAGCTGATCAGCTTTCTCACCTACATCAACCAGATTCTCATGTCCTTGATGATGATTTCCATGATTTTTGTCATGCTGATTTTGTCACGAGCCAGCATCAGTCGTATCATGGAGGTCCTTGATGAAAAAACTGCCATCGAAGATCCTGCTCACAAGGATGTAACAGGAACACATCAGAAGCAAGCCATTCAATCAGGCTCTGTGGAATTCCAGAATGTGTCCTTTAGCTACACGGAACAGGGGACGCCTGTGCTTTCAAACATAAACCTCGCCATTCCAAGCGGCGCAACGGTGGGAATCATCGGTGGAACAGGCTCGTCAAAATCAACCCTGGTGCAGCTGATTCCACGGCTCTACGATGTAACATCAGGGGCAGTCTTAGTAGACGGCCAGGATGTGCGAGGCCTTTCCTTGGAAACCTTGCGACAAGCGGTGGGAATGGTGCTGCAGAAAAACGTCTTGTTCTCTGGAACTATCCGGGACAACCTCTTGTGGGGAGACAAGGAGGCAAGCCAGCAGGAAATTGAGGCAGCCTGCCAGCACGCCGATGCTGACAATTTCATCAAGGGCTTTCCCAAAGGCTACGACACGGTGCTGGGGCAAGGCGGCGTAAACCTTTCTGGCGGACAAAAGCAGCGCCTCTGCATTGCCCGGGCATTGCTCACCAAGCCACGAATCCTCATTCTGGACGACAGCACCAGCGCCGTTGATACTGCCACCGATGCGAGAATCCGCCAAGCATTGCGAACAAGCCTCCCGGATACCACAAAAATCATCATCGCCCAAAGAATCACCTCCATTCAGGATGCAGACCTGATTGTTGTTTTGGAGGATGGAATCATTGCCGCCACAGGTACTCATACACAGCTGCTGGAAACCTGTGGGATTTATCGGGAAGTATACGAATCCCAGCAGAAAGGACAAGACTAATGCCACCACATGGACCTCATGGCCCTCGCGGTCCCCATGGAATGGGAAAGGGAGCCAAGCCCCAGAACATGGGAAAGACAATAAAAAGACTTTTGACCTTTATGGGAGAGAAAAGAATCCTGCTGTTTCCCGTTGTTGTCTGCGTTTTGATTAGTTCTGGAGCCTCCATTGCAGGTACCTATCTTTTAAAGCCGGCCTTGAATCAGTATATCATTCCCTTCATCGGACAGGAAAACCCTGATTTAAGTGCCTTCATTGCCCTCTTGCTCACCATGGCAGCAATCTACCTTGTGGGAGCGGTGGCCGGCTACGTGAACAACAGAATCATGCTGAGCATTTCCACAGGAACACTGCTACGGATTCGACAAGAAATGTTCCGGCACATGGAAAGCCTGAGCCTGCGCTACTTTGACAGCAAGAGCCACGGTGAGACCATGTCCTTGTACACCAACGACACGGACACCCTACGAGACATGCTGAGCCAGAGTGTTCCCCAGCTCCTTTCTTCCATTATTACTGTGGTGGGAGTGCTCACCATGATGGTAATTATCAGTCCCATCTTGACCTTGTTGGTAGTGTTCATGATTGCTGTCATGTTCCTGTGCATTGCCACGGTGGGAAAGAAAAGCGCAAATGCCTTCCGGGACCAGCAGAAGAACCTTGGAGCGGTCAACGGGTATATCGAAGAAATGATTGAGGGACAGCGGGTGGTCAAGGTGTTTTGTCACGAGCAGGAATCAAAGGAAGCCTTTTCCCGGCTGAACAGCAATCTGAGAAACGCCAGTGCCAGGGCAAACTCCCTTGCAAATATCATGATGCCCATGATGGGAAATCTCGCCCACATCAACTACGCCCTTTCCGCCATGGCGGGAGCATTGCTGGCCATATCCGGCAGGCTGGACATTGGAAGCATCGCCTCCTTCCTGCAATACATCCGCTCCTTTTCCATGCCCGTTACCCAGATGTCCCAGCAGTTCAACAGCATCCTGAATGCCCTCGCCGGTGCCGAGCGAATATTTGCCATGCTAGACCAGGAGCCAGAAGTTGATGAAGGGTGCTATGTTTTGGTAAATGCAGTGGAATCTGCCCCTTCTGCCAGTGCTGACGGAAAGAGCCACCTTGTAGAGGCCTTTGCTCGCACTGGTATGTGGGCATGGAAAAACACAGCAGAGCCCACTGCCCCCCTGATTCCTCTGAAGGGAGAGGTTGTCTTTGACAACGTGAGCTTTGGCTATGAGGAAGAAAAGACCGTGCTCCACAGCATCAATCTGAGGGCACGGCCCGGACAAAAGGTAGCCTTGGTAGGTTCCACCGGCTCCGGCAAGACCACCATCACCAACCTTTTGACCCGCTTCTATGATATTGAACAGGGAAGCATCACCTACGACGGAATCCCCCTGAAAAGCATCCGCAAGGCCGACCTGCGCCGCTCCTTGGGAATGGTTCTGCAGGACACCCACTTGTTTACCGGCTCTGTCAGCGACAACATCCGCTTCGGCAACCCGGAGGCAAGCCAGGCCCAGGTGGTTGCGGCAGCCCAGCTGGCAAATGCCGACAGCTTCATCCACCATCTCAATCAGGGCTATGACACCCTGCTGACCGCAGACGGCGGCTCCATCAGCCAGGGGCAGCGGCAGCTTTTGTCCATTGCACGGGCAGCGGCGGCAAATCCTCCAGTCTTGATTTTGGACGAGGCCACCAGCTCCGTAGACACTCGCACCGAAGCCCTCATTCAGCGGGGAATGGACAAGCTTATGGAAGGTCGCACCGTCTTTGTCATTGCCCACCGCCTTTCCACCATCAGAAATGCTGACGTCATTCTGGTACTGGAGCAGGGTCACATTATTGAGCGAGGAAATCATCAGCAGTTGCTTGATCAAAAGGGCCGCTACTATCAGCTGTACATGGGAATGTTTGAATTAGAGTGACATTCCCGAATGTTCGGGTTTGAGTAAATGTAGTTGCGGTGACAATTTCAGAGAATTTTAATCTCCCTTTAATGATTTCCCCCTTCCCTCCTGCTATGATTGTAGGTAAGAATGAACAGTCCCATAAAGACAACCATCCAAAAAAGGAGAACTTATGAGTCAATTTAACCTAGACAAGGAAACAATGCAGTTGGGAATCCAGGGAATCTTTGGTATTGGAGCCGGAATACTCACTCTGGTTTTGATGGAAATTGCAGACGAACCCATAACAGGTATCGTGTTTGGTGTATCCACAGCACTAGCAGGCTTAGTGTTGCTAGCTATGAAACGTGAAATTGGTGTCATTCCCTGTTTGACACTCATTCCCCTCGGAATCACCACCATCCTCTATGGCTTGGAGGAAGTACTTTTTCGTTCCCGAATGCACTATTTTGTAGAAGACCTAGTAGAAGCTTTCATGGTGATTTTTGCTGTAGCATATTGTATCTACGGTGCGGTTCTGGGAGGAAAATGTCTTATCTCTGCACTGAAGGTGGTACGGGATTAAAAGAACGGGAGTGAGAACCTAGAGCAAAGTCTTACCCTCTCACTCCTAAATCCATTACTTCATCACTTTTTCCAACAAAGCTTGATAACTATCAACTACATCGTAAATGACATTACCCTTGCTAATTGCCTTGAAATGCTCTCTGGCACAGTGAACCTTTGATTCTTCAATCAAACGTAATTGCATGGAGTTCATAGAACCCTTTGTTTCTGCCACGAAATAGATGTGCTTGATAGTACCTTCATAGAATGCAATTGCCCAGTCGGGGTTGTAGTGACCAACAGGTGTGGAAATTGAGAAACCCTCCCGTCACTCCCCCTTGGAGCCCGCAAGCTTGTCCAAGACAGCCTGAATCACCCTGGGAATGGGGGGATCCTCGTTCCAGCAGGGGATGTCCTTCAGTGGCGGAACAGGGGATGGCGGTACATCCACAATCTGCTCACCAAGTATTGCCTGCATTCTGCCATCTTCACGCTTTTCCTTCATATGTAACCTCCTTTCCGAATCGGCGCAATGCCTTCATCAGTCAGTCGTCCTCCCCCGCCTTTTCAAGCAATGCCTTGGCAAAGGAATGAAATTGCGGTGCGAGAGGAAGATCGAACTACTTATTATCATCAAACACATTGGGATGAACCTGGGCACCCTCAGGAAAATCGATTTCCTTCAGCGGAATGCCCTGAAAGGCAGCTTCTCCTACCCGCTTGAGACTCTTGGGCAGCACCACCTCCCCAAGGGACTTGCAGCAACAGAAGGCTTCCTTTCCAATCTCTTCAATTCCTTCTGGAAGGGCGATACGGGGCAGCTGTACGCAGAACAGAAAGGCACTCTCGCCAATGATGCCACCTTTTCCCTCCCCCTCTGTGAACTCCACCTGTTTCAGGCCCTTGCACCAAGAGAAGGCTTCCGCTCCAATTTCCTCTATGGTGGCCGGCAGCACTACAGACTGCAACCCCTTGCAGCTCCCAAATGCCTCCTTTCCAAGTTTTTTGAGACTAGCGGGAAAGACCACCCGCTCCAGACTGTTACACCCATGAAAGGCCTCATCGCCGATGGTCTCAAGGTGGGCAGGCAACGCCAGCTCCCGCAGACTCCTACAGTCCATGAAGGCCCCCTCCTCAATGGCGGTGAGGCTTTGGGGCAGGGTCACGGACACCAGGCTGCTTCTATAACAAAAGACATCAGGCAACGAGGTGATGCCTTCTCCAATGACCACCGACTCCAAGCTGTCGCACTGATAGAAAATGCGGCTTGCCAAAAATTGCAGTCCATCAGGCAACTCAAGGGATTTGAGGCTGTGGCATCCTTCAAAGGCGCTGTCTCCGATGTACACCAGCCCCTGCGGCAGATCAAGCTGTGCCAGCCGGTCGCAACCCCGCACCACGCCAGAGCCCAACAGCCGCAATCCAGCGGGCAGGGCAAGGTCGGTGCAATCTATCCAGCCATCGAAGAGGGGGGCGTTACCAAGGCCACTCCAGAGGTCCACCTCCAGCTTCTCCAGCTCCGCCAAGGTGGCCTGCAAGTCCCGGTCAAGGCCCTCCCGGTTCAGCTCCTGTAGCGTAATGGTGCCCAGGGCCACCAGCCCCTCCGGCAGCGCCACCGGCTCCAGGGAACAGCAGCCACCAAAGGCACTACCGCCGATAAAGCGGAGACTGGCAGGCAGGTTTATTTTTTTCAGGGAGGAGCACCAATAAAAGGCATCGCCACCTATGGCCAGCACGTCCTCCGGTAGCTCCACCGTCTCCAGCCTCCTGCACCCCTCGAACATTCCTGTGCCGATGTACCCCACACCTGCCGGAACCCGAAGCCCTACCAAACGGTGCCATTCCCTGCAACACCAGGAGGAGTTGTCAAATGCAGGCCACAGGTCTGCCGGAATGGCAGCCTCCACCAGGGCAGGACAGTCGTCCCCCAGCACTTCGTCCCCCAGCACTTCGTTCCCCAGCACTTCCTCAACGCCCTTCCACCAGGCTGCAAGACTGGTGGGGTCAAGCTTTTCCTCCTCCACACAAGATGAAAGATCAGGGAAACCTATGTCTTTCCCACTCAAAAGACAATTGATTTCATCGTCCACATCCTGCCACAGCGAATTCGTCTCCTGCTCCTCATGGGGCAACAGGGAAAAGCTCCTTCCCAGCTTCTTCACGGTGGAGGGAATCCGAATCCGCCCAAGCCGCCGGCATCCTTTGAATACATCATGTCCCAAAGACTCCAAGCCCTCTGGCAGCTCCAGCTGAGTCAGCCGCCAGCACCCGCTGAAAGCCCAGGAGTCAATCTTCTTCACGGTGGAGGGCAGAATCACCCGCTCAAGACTGTGGCAGTCCTTGAAACAGAATGAGCCAACCTCCTCCAGCCCCTCTGGCAGCACCACCTCCTGCAACGAATGGCAGCCGTTAAAGTCCACCCTTTGTATGCTCGGTGGCAAGGTAATTCCCACTAACGACGTGGAGTGGTACACCATCAGGTCCACCTCCTCCAACCAGTCAATGGCGGAAAGATCCAGATGTACCTGAATGGCGGCATTGGTAGACAAGCGCTCCTGCACCCGCCCGATACATTTGCTGAAGGCAATCTCGTCCAGCTCCTGGTCACTTTTAATCTTCTGCAGGTCAGCCACGTGTCGGTCGTACAAATACAAATGAAGGCAGCTTCTGTCGGGCTTTGGTCCCTGTACCACCACCGTCCACCGCCCCTCGCCGAGCTGCTCAATCACCTGGGGCAGCTCCACAAATGACGCCACTTCCACAACGTTTCCCCTGTCCATACCGTCCTCCTTGTCTGTTTGCTTCAGTATACACCCTATTATACTTCAAATCCATTCAAATCTAATAAAATCCAATAAAAGAGACCTCTAAGCCTTCTCTAACCTCCAGCGGACCATAGGAAATTTCTACCTGAGACTTGAGTTTGTTTCCCGATGCCGAAATATCAGTTACCACCACTAGCCCATATGTCCCCGACGGCACGTGTGGCACCATGAATAATAACTGGCTAGGCTTGTTAGCTACCACTACAGACACCTTCTGCCTTTCTTCCTTGACACAGTTTCTCCTGCTCCTATTATGTCACAGATAGCCACCTCTTCCAATAACACTGAGATTTCATGTCTTGAATAGTATCCGTAACATACCATGACAGAGGGTGCTGTTAGACAATACAAGGGTGCGTAACCTGACACCACAAGGGATGCTGACCTGTCTAGAACAGGGATAAAGACACGGCCAAGTCAGGGAGTACATTCTAGTTAAAATGAAAGATACAGTGTAGTTAGAGTGAAAGGTTCATTCTAGCTAGAATGAACGGTACATGGTAGGTAAAATGGAATGATTAACAACTTTTTTTTAAAGTGTCAGCTATATCCTCGTACGGAAGAATTTTAACGGTAAAGGTATCAAGCTGTCAAGGGAAAAAACCCCCAGCTGTAAAGTTCCAACTAGGGGTATTACATTACAGGAAAAACTATTCTTCTTCCATGGGCTTTAAGTTGGGGCTAAAAATCAACTTACAGCCTGTGGCTTCCTGAATCTGTTCCTTGGTGTAGTCGGGATGGAGCTCTGTTACTACAATTCCCTCGGGAGTTACTTCCATAACACCCATTTCAGTTACAATCATGGAAACACACTTAGGAGCAGTCAAAGGAAGAGTACACTTCTCCAAAATCTTGTGGGCACCTTTCTGAGTGTGTACCATGGCTACGATTACTTTCTTAGCGCCAACTACCAAGTCCATAGCACCACCCATTCCTGCAACCTTCTGTCCAGGAACAATCCAGTTGGCCAAGTCTCCATTTTCGGCTACCTGCATGGCTCCAAGAATTGTGGCAGACAGGTGATGTCCACGAACAAGTCCAAAGCTGGTGGCTGAATCAAAATAGCATACCTCTGGAACGGCAGTAACATATCCACCACCAGCATTGATGATGTCCACATCAACCTTGTCAGGGGCGGCGGCCACACCAAGTCCGGCAAATCCGTTTTCTGAGTGCAAGGTAACATCAACACCTTCTGGAAGATAGTTTGCAACCATGGTAGGCAAACCAATTCCTAGGTTTACAAAGTCACCATTCTTCAATTCCTTAGCACATCTGCGTGCAATTCTTTCTTTTACATCTGCCATTTTGGTTCTCCTTCAACAACATAGTCTACAACTACACCGCTCACGGCAAAGGTGTCGGGATCCAGAGTAGCAACATCTACCACCTTTTCGCTGGCAACGATTACACAATCAGCAGCACCAGCCATTACATAGTTAAAGTTCTTGGTGGCCTTGTCACAGCGGAAGTTGCCGAACTTGTCGCAGATGGAGGCACGGCACAGGGCAAAGTCCGCACGGAGGGGGCGCTCCAAAAGATATTTCACCCCGTCAATCTCAATAACCTGCTTTGTTCTTCCAGCCTCATCTGGGTCAACCTCCACAGGAGTTCCCACACCAGTCGGAGTTAAAACACCTCCAAGACCAAAGTTTCCAGCACGAATCTTTTCTGCCAGAGTTCCCTGGGGAACCAGTGTTACCTTCATGGTTCCAGCTGACATAGCCTCACCAATGGCGGGATTCAAGCCGATGTGGGTGGCAATAATGTGGTCAACCATACCAGCGTCAATCAACTTGGCAATACCGCGGGAGGTCTTTGCTCCGTAGGTCCCTGCAGGAAGTCCACCGTCGTTTCCAATTACGGTCAAATGCTTCACCCCGGTACGTACAAGGGCATCCATCAAAATTTCTGGAGAGCCAGTCCCCAAAAATCCACCAACCATGATGGTCATGCCATCCTTGATGCCACTAACAGCCTCATCAGCTGCTTTAATCTTGTTAACCATGATTCCTCCTATAAAAAAGAATTATAAACAAGTCGCAAAAAAAGGGTACGAGAGCCTCGGTACCTAAATCTCCCGTGGCACCTTCGTACCCCACTTCAATTATACACCGTCAAATCAAAAACGGCAAAGCTCTAGAACAGCAACAAGCCTGCAGCAGCGATGATTCCGGTAACAACCAGAACAATCAAGGTATATCCCATGATGTCACGGGCACCAAGCTTTGCAATACCCAAGGCAGGCAGGGCCCAGAAGGGCTGAATCATGTTGGTCCAGCTGTCACCATAGGCAATGGCCATGGCAACACGTGGCAACTCAATACCCAATTCCTGAGCTGCAGGGAGCATAACAGGTCCCTGAACTGCCCACTGTCCACCACCGGAGGGTACGAAGAAGTTTACGATACCAGCACTGAGGAAGGTAAAGAAGGGGAAGGTCCTTACAGTGGAAATGCTTACAAAGAAGCTGCTGATAACAGAAGCCAAAGAAACACCTGTAGCAGCATTTGCACCAACCATCATAGCCTGAATACCAGCATACAAGGGGAACTGCAATACGATTCCACCAGCACCCTTGGCAGCTTCACCAACAGCATTCAACAAGCTGCGGGGAGTCCAGTGCAGGATAACACCAGCAATCAAGAAGATGAAGTTTACAATGTTCAAGTCCAAGTTAAAGGAAGCCAGTCCGGAGAAGTACAGGATGATGTAAATTACGCCCATGATACCGAGAGCCAGGTTGATGATGGGAAGGTTCTCCAGCTTCTCGGCAGGTGACATGGCGGCAATCTGCTCCTTTGTCACCTTGGGAGTCTCTTCTTCTGCCAGCAAGGAAGGATCGATGCAAACAACATCCTCTTCATTCTTGGGATGCATCATGGTTGTCAGAATAGGGAGGATAACCAAGGTTGCCAAAATGATGAACAGGTTGGTGGGTGAGAACAAGGTCTGGGTAATGGCAGCGGCCTGGGTCATGGTTCCACCAGTATTGGCAATGGCAGCACCGGCAGCAGGCTGGGTGGAGATGGACAGAGGAATGGAGCCAGAGAATCCAGCGTGCCACCATACGAATCCAGCATAAGCGGAGGCAATCAGCAGGCGGTAGTCAATTCCACGGAGCTTCTTGGCAATCTCCTTGGCATAGATAGCACCGATAACAAGACCGAATCCCCAGTTCAGGATACTGGCTACAAAAGAAACAATGGTTACAAAGGCGATTCCCTGGAAAGGAGTCTTGGGAATACCAGCAAGCTTTACCAAAAGCTTCTTAAAGGGGGGAGCAAGAGCAAGCACGTGACCAGTTACAAGAACCAGTACCATCTGCATACTAAATGCCAACAATCCCCAAACACCGTTACCCCAATGTCTCAGCATGTCAAGAGGTCCCTGTCCAGTAGCAATCATACCGAACACGAAAACAATCACTGTCAGAACAACAGCGAACAAAAAGGCGTCGGGCAGGAATTTCTGCATGAACGCCGCGGCGCCACCAGAAATCCGCTCCAGCACGCCTTTCTTTGAAGCAGCTTTAGCCATAGAAGCCTCCTTAACAAATATAATGTCAACCTTAATTATACCATAGATAAAAAAAATGTCAAAAGAGAATTTTTTTATCTATGTATTGAAAATATAAAAAATGTTTTTTACGAAAAATTAATATTTTTTTCCATATTTTTCTAAGTTTTTTAGCTAACAAGTGTGAATAGACAAAAGATACAAAAAGTGGTATCATTGCAACCACAAGCATCACGTAAGAGGTTGACTCATGCCCTATTCTGAACCTACAAATCTTGCCATTGTAGCATGTCCTGGTGGAGAAAAATTCGCTGATGAGGTTATCGATCATCTGCGGCACATGTACAAGCATCGCTTTAATCTCAAGGCTGATGCTATTTCCAAGCGTTATTATCTGACTAAAGACCAATTAACAAAGGACATGAACTTCTTGAATGATGTTCAGACCACCAATCTTTGTGTCAAGGGCTCTACAGATAAGTATCGTGTTCCCCATTTTAAAGTTGACGCCCAATTCACCTACTTTATGAATGGTGAATTTAAGACAGAAATCAATGAATGTATCCGTGGAAAGGATGTTTTTATCTTTCAAGATGTAGAAAATCATCAGCCACTTAAGCTTAATGGTGGAAAAAACACCCAGATTCTTTCCGTCAATGATCATATTATATCCCTGCTGGTTACTATTGATTCCGTCCGTCAAGCAGGTGCAGAGCAAATTACCCTTGTTCTTCCTGTATATCCCTACAGCCGCCAGCACAAGAAGAAGGGACGAGAGGGACTGACAGCCAGTCTCCTTGGGCACATTTACGAAAATATGGGTGTGACCCGTATCATTACACTGGACTTGCATTCCCGTGAGATTGTGAATGCCTTCAGCAAGACCCATGTGGAAAACCTCCATGCCAGCTACCAGATTATCCGGGAGCTTTCCAAGCTGGTGGACTTGACCAACAAGACAGAAGATTTGATTGTGGTTTCTCCTGACACAGGAGCCATTGACCGCAACAAGTTCTATGCCACTGGACTGAAAACTCCCCTGGCCATGATTTACAAGGAGCGGGATTATTCCGTTGTGACCCAGGATGCAAAGGCCACCAACATCAAGTCGGTGAAGCTTTTGGGAGATGTTCAGGGCAAGGTGGCCTTCCTGGCAGACGACATGCTGGGTACTGGTGGAACCCTGCTTAAAGCCATGGAATTCTTAAAGGAGCAGGGAGCCACCAAGGTAATTGCAGCCATCAGTCTCCCCTTCTTCACGGGAAATGCCATCGAGCAGTTCAACGAAGCCTACAAGAAGGGCTTGTTCTACCGAGTCATTGGAACAAATGCCGTCTATCACGAGGAGCTTTTGCAGCACGAGTGGTACATCAGCACCAATGTCAGTGGCCTCTTTGCCAACGTAATCACCCGGCTCCATCACAACCAGTCTCTCAGTGACCTGTTGGACAATAGAAACATTATCGAGAAATTGGTAAAAAGAGACTAATGTCCGTCCTTTGTGCTGATATTGGAACATCCTCACTAAAAACTGCCCTTGTAAATGTACGGGGGCAGGTTTTATGTGAAGCAAGAGTACTCTTTCCAAAGACAGAATTCAATCAAGAAGGACTTTGTGCGTCTGATTTTGGAGACAATCCCTGTTGCTTGCCACAACTATTTTCTGGAGACCATTGGTTTTCCGCCTTGCAGGAAGCCACCCGAAGGCTGTGTCACGAAAAGCCAGAGGAACCGATTGAAGGCATTTGCATTTCTGGCAACGGTCCCACCTTGGCAACTACTGCTGGTGAGGTTTTTTTATGGAATCATCCTGTAGCACCAGCGATTTTAGATGAAATCCAAAGCGAATTGGCTTCTCGACGCCTATTTTCAATCTTCCTGCCCCGGCTTTTGGCTTTTAGGCGTCTCTTTCCAGCAGAATGGAATGGAAGTGAAAAAATTATTTCTGGACCAGAGTACTTGATTTGGCGACTTACTGGCAGCTTCCTGACCATTTTACCAGAAAAACGATTTGCTCCAGCCTATTGGAATCAAGCTTCCTTGGAAGGGCTGGGAATTGAAGGCTCCAAATTGCCTGATTTTGTGGAGCCTGCCACAAATGCGGGAACCTTGCTTCCAGAAATTGCAGGCAAGCTGAGATTGGCCTCCACGACTCCAGTGTTTTGTGGCGGGCCAGACTTTACGGTGGCTCTCATCGGCACCAACACCTTGGAGCCTGGAAAAGTCTGTGACCGGGCAGGAAGCAGCGAGGGAATCAACCTGTGTTTGGGCAAAAATCCTTCTGAGGCAATACAAAAGGCTGGTATCCAAGGCATTCGGGTTTTGCCCTCGGTAATTCCCGGCCTGTTCAATGCCAGCGTCCTTTTGCCCGACAGCGGCACTCGGTTCAGCAAGCTGAAAAAGGCCGTTGCCCCCCATTTGAGCTATCAGGATTTTGTGGCGGCTTTGCTGCAGAGTCCACCGATAAGCACGGCAGGTTTCCAGCTGATGGAAGAATTGGCCAGGGAGGTAAAGGCTGCCTACGAAAAGCTTTCTGCCATTGCAAAATCCACTGGTACAGAAATTGCCCGCACCATCTGCACCACAGGCGGACAGGCAAAGAATCCAGATTGGCTTCAGTATAAAAGTCGGATAGTGGGGGCAGCATTCTCCATTACCGCCTGTGCCGACGCAGAGCTGGTGGGAAACGCAGTGTTGGCCTACTGCGGCCTTGGGAAATTCAAGTCAATTCAAGAGGGGGCACGGACACTGGTTCAAATTCACAGGGTTTTTGAATCGTCTCCCAAATAAATCGTGACAATCTACAATATTCCACCACAACTTAAAGCCATTATCTTTGACATCGACTCCACCCTCTACAGCCACAAGGAATATGCCCTTCAGCAAAACCAGATACAGATACATCACTTTGCCCAGCTGGAAAGAATTTCTGACCATGAGGCCCTCCAAAGAATAGAAGCCACACGGCGGAATTGGGCAGAAAAACACAATGGCTCAGCCTTGAGCTTAGGCAACACCTTTGTACAGCTGGGTTATCCCATAGAAGAAAGCATTCGTTGGCGGGAAGAGCTTTTGGAGCCAGAACAATTTTTGACTCGAGACCACAAGCTGGTGGCAACCTTGGAATTTGTAAGCAAAAAATACAAGCTGGCCTGTGTCACCAACAATCCGGTGCTGGTGGGACGCAAAACCTTGGTGGCTCTGGGAGTGGAGGAATTCTTTCCTGTGGTAATTGGCCTTGACACCTGCAAGGTCTCCAAGCCCCACCTCGCCCCCTTTTTGCTGGCAGTGGAAAGGCTTGGTTGCAGGGCGGAACACTGTCTTTCTGTGGGAGACCGCTTCAATATAGACATTGAGCTTCCTCTGGAGCTGGGCATGGGGGGCATTTTAGTTGATGGTGTGGAGGACGTGTACCAGCTCCCCCGGCTGTTGACTTAATCCTTTAACACATAATCAAGGCCTGATTCGATTTTCTGTAGAATCTTGCTCCACTTACGTGTGATGAGACTATTGATTTCTTTAAAGATGACTTTAAGCAGGAAGAGAACTGGCCTTTTACAAAAAGGCAAATTGTGGATTTTTTTGAAGGGGAGGAAAGTGCTATTTGTTCAACCTGTTTATAGTATGGAGGCAATATAGAAAGGATAAATGATCACTTTGCGAAAAATTGGAAGCGATGGCAGGGAATTATTTTCTGTGCTTAATTTGTTAGAGCTTGTTGTTTGGATAGATGACGATTTTATGAGTGATGAAAATATAGAATTTGATTTTGAAGCTTTTGATAGTATTGATAGTGGAGAAAAGTATTTGAATCCGAAACATTTTTCACTTGAAAATTCAATAGATACGTTACAGTAAAGGAGATGTATCATGGAGCAATGGAAATATGTAAGCGAAAATACAACAGACTTTTTATCTTTACATGATTGTGAGTGTGAACATATCTATTATGCGGACAACCGGGTTATTATGAAAATGAAGTGGATGGAAATATTAGAATCTCATCCTAATAATATGTTTGCGGAGGCACATCAATCAGGGCGAGGGATTATTGAATTGGTTGAGCCGCAAATTGTTGAGTGTATATACTACAAGGCAGGTGTGCAGGAACAGATGAGTGATGTGACACAGCTGAATTTTAGAGACCTTGAGATACTTAAGTTTGAAGAAATACCAAAAGAGGGTGGGTATGAAAATAGTATGTATATGATACAAGGTGTTTATGATAATGTTTCTTTGACAATTAGATATAAATCATCAATGGTTAAGTTTAATGAGTTAAAGGATGTTTCCTGGTTTGTTAATTTTGGCAAAAAATGAAAAAGTGTTAGTTGACAGCGTAAAAATTATATGGTGTTTTTATGACAAAAAGAGAAAAACAATTAAAATTAAGGGAACAAAAATTCAAGTGGTTACAAATTGGAATGTTTGGAAAAAGTGCTGCCTTGTATAGAGCGTAGTGAAAAGCATAGGAACTATTATGGAAGAATTATTTGCATACGCGTATTTGGTAGATATGGATTTGATTTCTGGAGAGATATATGAGGATAAATTGAATGAATTGTTTTTGAAAAATCCCACAGATGAACATTTGCTTGAGTTGGAGTTTTTGAGCAGAAACCGAAAAGAAACGGTGCGATATATCCGAACACATAGTAATTACAATGATATGGATATTGATAAGTTTGGTATGGCTCTGTTTGAATTGTTAAAACCGATGTATATGTCTATTGATATTCATAGATTTGGAGACGCAATGTATTCTTTGTGGGAGAGCTTGCCTGGGAATTTGCAGGATATACAGCCATTTGAGGTACTATGTTATGCGCACGATCCATTGTCATGGGGAGATGAAATCCAATGCCGAGAGGTATATGAGGCAATGCTGGATTATTATTCATTTATAAGCAACAATTAGCCTGACATATAATTTTGTATAGGAGAAACCTGTAATGAGGGTAAAATATGCATGTTAACGGATTTATTATACAGGAATACAAAGAGGGAGCTTATAAGGGTGTAGATGGTAGCGGGTGTAGTGAAAAATCGGCAAAGAATTGGTATCTAAATGACCATGAGATATATCAGAAGCAGTTTGAACCTTACTATGACGAATATATCGGAAAGACATATTGGAATTTGGAACCGCACACATGGGTCGCAGCCTGTACGGACTTAGACTACATTTATCGCTACATGGAGGTATCCAAACAACTGGGGATAAAGTATAGGGTTTTGTTGGTGAAAACAGACATCCCTATGCCTACACTAGAGATTGATAGGGAACTTAAAACAGAGTTCTTGGGCTATGATTATGCCTATGAAAACGGGGATAACTATTCAGCGGTTTATAATGAAATGCCTCATATATTCCCTGAATTTGAATTGAATCAAAACGGTCTTTTTCAAACAAGAAAAGAAATCATAGAATATATTTCCAGACGTGAAGAATATGAAAAGACACATAAACCATATACATTGGAAGTTGGAGATTTTACGGTTTTTGAAGTCTACGAAGTCATTTTATAGGATTAATAAATGGGTTATAGAGTTTATTTGAGATTAAAGATTGAAGTTTACGACGTGAAATGTTAGTGTTTCACGGCGAGAATTGAGCATTAGAACGAGGAGTATTTGAATGACTAAGGAAGAATTTTTAAAGCGTTTAGAAAGTGATGACGAATATTCACCGGGATGGCAGGCCATTGATGATGCATTTGAATTATTATATCCCGGACAACAGCCTAAACACTTTGGAACTCTTTTGCCCTCCAGAGCGCAGTGGGGCGGTGACAACTATTTAGATGGATATTCAATATATGATTCAAATAAAGGATATAAACATATTGTTACGTATGGCATGACTGTGTTATATGGGGATGAGGAAGCGTTTGGTGGAGAATGGAATGGTTGGGGCTATGAAATGACTATCAAACTGAAAGAAGAAACAGAAGAAAATTGCATGTGGGCAATTGATATGCTTTCAAATCTGGCAAGATATACAAATCAAAGTCAGAACTATTTTGAATCAAAACAATACGTAAAAGGGAATGGAAAATCCTTGCATATAGGCACTGATTCGCTTATTACAGCACTTTTGATAGTGGAGGATACGGAAGTAAAACCGCAATATTCTGTTTATGGGAAAACTGAATTCATGCAATTAGTAGGGATAACAGAGTCAGAATTACAAGCAATTTTAGCAGACTATACTAATATTGATAAGTTAATTGAGCTTATGAAAGCAGATGGAAATCTAGAATTGGTAACAGATATGAAGCGCTCTAAGTCTTATTTGTGATATTTAAAAGCATCGGAAACTATGGGGATGGAGGTGTTTTGAATGAATAATAGCGAGTTTCCATTTAAAGATGCACAAAATACTGCATGTTTTACTTGTTGTCATGTATTAGAGGAGAATAAGCCCATTTTATATGTTTCTCATGATCAAGATGGATTCTGGCAGTTTCTATGTGGGAGGAGTCATAAGGAAGAGGATGCGAGAATAGTTTCACTAGCATTTATTTTAGATATTGATGAAACAATGAGCGATTTGGCTGAATTGGATTATGGTGAGTATGCAGAAGCAGAAAGTGGAAGAAGTGATTGGATTGTGAGATATAAAGATAAATAAATTTTTAAGTAGCCTAAAAGTCGAGTTTTGTGAAAATAATTCTTGAAAAATAGAACGGCTGGTATCACCGACACGAAAATATCGAGATTTTTCTGTACAGAAATATGGTAGAACATTCTGGTCGCACACCCTTTTTTATATTTTCTTAAACTCGAAATTAGGGCTATTTAACAACTGTGGAATATCTTCAATACCTTGTGAAGCAAAATCATTTGTCACATCCCCTGAATATTAACCATGTTTCTGACGACATATTTTCCACCGAGTAGATTGCATAGGCTGAAATACACACGCTGTACTTTTGCTTCAAATTCATGTTTGTTCGTTTCAGAAGAAAAACCAACATAGGCAAACTCATTGTGATTGTTTATATATAATGATTCAAATTCGACCTGTAACTGCTCTAGCATAAGAAGAATTTCTTGATGTCCTTCAATCTCGTCCATAATCTCATTGTCAACAAAATTGCCATTTTCATCATATATCCAAATGGGATAACATCCATAGTCAAGCATCAGTCTTATTTCTTTTTTCATTCTTATTTTCCTCCTGTTTTATCTTATGGATTTTGGATTTGCTCCGATAACAAAACCGTTCTCACCGATTGATATGGCAACCCTCTGTAATTCACCTTCATACAATATCTCGTAAATTGGTCGGCTTCTTTGGATACCAACTATTTTACCGTTTTTTATGGCTTCAAGTAAAAAAAATGGTATGTTGTCATTGGATATGCCTTTGGAAGCAAACTGCTCTTTGTGCCGCATGATATGCACCAATCCTGATTTCTCATTTCCCTGCTCCAACCATACCAACTTTCCATCTGCTGTTTTTGTTACAGCGATTACTTCATCAGGATTATATTTTACACCACTGCTAGCCAGTTCTACCATTAATTTCTGAGGTTTTAGGTTGCCAACTACTTCAAATACCTGTCCCTCATATCTTGCAACTCCCCCAACTAGCTTTGTCCTTGGTGCCTCCCGCACCAAATCGCTGCCGGTAGGGTTCCCGGCCACCCTCTTCCCGCCGTGGCTTTGTCATACATCAGTCCTTTTCGCTGTCCCAAACCTCTTCAAACAGAAAGCCTTTGATGTCGTTATCATTAATAATTTTGATAAACTCATCCGTTACAAAATAAAATAATTCGACATAACCATTAGGTAAAGTAATTTGAAAAAGTGGCGGATAATCAAGTCGCTTAAAAGAATACTTTTCCACTCCTATAATATCTTTTTCAAAATACTCATATTTAGTCTTTTCATTGTCCAAGCAATCAAGAATCTTAAGATTATTCAAAAGAATAAAATTTTCTTGCAATTTTATATATTGAGCTTTAATTGTCCTTTTAGAAGACAATAGACTATATAGTTTGTCATTAATTAAATAACCACAAAAATCCCAGCAATTTAATACATCACCACGTTTTTTATCATCTTTATCAGAATATCTAAATCGTACAGTTTCGTATTCGAAATCAAGTGAAGTTGCGGTACAAAGGTTATCAAAACAATCTTTGGAAACATTTGTTCCTTCTATAAAACAACTTTCATAATTGTCTACATCAAGATTCAGTTTGTAAATTCTCATAAACACTCCCTAATTATGGATCTTTAATTTTCCAGTGAGCAAATCGCTTCTTATTTTTTGCAACTCGACACATAGTAGTTGTTGAATTTGGCTATCTGTATAGCCTAATTTTCTTCCAATATTTACCCTATTTGCAACTCCCCCAACTAGCTTTGCCCTTGGAACCTCCCGCACAAAATCGCTGGCGGTAGGATTCCCGGCCACCCGCTTCCCGCCGTGGCTTTGTCATACATCAGTCCTTTTCGCTGTCCCAAACCTCTTCAAACAGAAAGCCTTTTAGATTATTGTCGTTTACTATTCGTACAAAATCATTTGTTACAAGATAATCACGAATAATTAAACTGTTTGGTAATTTGACTTGAAAAAGAGGGGGATAATCATAATCCTTAAAGAAATACTGTTCAACTCCAAATATATCGCTTTCAAAGTATTTGAATTTCGTTTTGTGTTTGTCCAAACTATCTATAACTTCTAGATTATTACAGAGTATAAAATCATCATTGATTGAAATAAACTGTATATTGAATCTCGGAATGCCTAAAAAAATTGTTTTACATTTATTATTAATGAAATATGCCGTAAAATCATAACATTCACAAATATCCCCTACAGGATTGGTATTTTCTTTGTCATATTCTAATTGAATTTCAGGAGTAAGTGTCAATTCATTCCCCTTATTAAGTTTTCGAAAGATCTTTCTGTCTACTAATGTTTTTTTTAAATAACATCCTCTATAATTATCAATATCAGTTTTCAATATATATATTTTCATATAATCCCTCTAACTATGAACCTTTAACAAGCCTTCAATAATTCTTCACGAATTATTTGTAATTCCTTACAAATAAGTTTTTGAATTTGGCTATCTGTATAGCCTAAATCTTCAGCCATAACTATTACATTGTCCAATCTTTTCCTTGATTGTACAGTCCTTCACGTTCGATGCCATACTAAAATAATCCAAGCCAACATCCATAATAACATCTCCTATATTTTCTTAGTTTTCGGGCGGCAAGTACCGCTCGGTCATTCTACCACCTGCACTTCTGTTATGTCCATGGTATTCAAGATAGTAATTCTCCGCATTTTCCATCCATTCCCTCACCTCCTGGGACAGCGGCCCGTGCCTTCATGAAGTAGCGATATACTTGAATGAAGGGTTTACATCATAGTCAATATTTAATACTTGTAATTTAACAATCGCAGATTTAATCTTAGGTGCCCTTCCTTTCAAAATACATATTTCTTTTTTTTCTTCAAGCATACGTTTTGCAATTACAAAATTAACATTAGCTATTGTGGCCACAAATTTTATTTTTTCCGTATCAACCTCTGACAAGCATCTAATATATAAACTATATTCCGTTGTATCGGCATCAATCTCATCAATGTACGTTGTTATTATATTCCAACCACACATTGGACATCTCCATCCTTGTGTTGAACCTTCAACGCTCCAAATCATTTCTTGCATACATTTTTCACATACCATCTACTGATTTCCTCCATATGTTGTTCATTATGAGTAATCTGAATGCTATTAGGTGTTCCATGTGCAATTACATCAAAATAACCATTCGCATCCACATCTATCCTACGACTAATATTACTAACAAATGCATCATCAGCGTCCATAAGAGTAACATCTCCAACGGAATATCCACCACCCTCGCTTCGCACAGGAGAAGCTCCCGCATCCGATACCCTTGGTGGCAGAGCATCCGTCACTTCCCCAACCCGAATCTCCCGCCCGCTTCCATCCACCTTACTTATGGATGCTAGCTTTGTCCTTGGTGCCTCCCGCACCAAATCGCTGCCGGTAGGGTTCCCGGCACCCGCTTCCCGCCGTGGCTTTGTCATACATCAGTCCTTTTCGCTGTCCCAAACCTCTTCAAACAGAAAGCCTTTGATGTTGTTATCATTAATGATTTTGATAAACTCATCCGTTACAAAATAATTACGTATAACAAATCCTGTCGGTAATTTTATTTGAAATAAAAATGGATATTGTTGATTTAGAAATATATGTTTTTTTATACCAACAATAATTCCTTGCAGAATTTCAAATTCTGTTTTGTTCATATCCAGTGCACTAATAACATTAAGATTATTAAATAAATAAAAATTGTCTTGGAATTTTATAAATTGAATGTTCGAATTATTTATTTTCGAAAACAGATTATAAAAATTCTCATCAACCAAGAAACCTTTCATATCCCAACAATGAAATACATTTCCAATTAGAGAATCTCTTTCTTTATCAAAGGAAAAATCAATCGTATTGTCGTTGATAGAAAGTGGCCTTCCTGTGTTAAAAGCACGCAGTTCTTTTTTTTCCAATGAGGTATCTTTTATAAAGCAGCTTCTAAAATTATCAACATCTTTATCTAACAGATAAATCTTCACAATTTTTCTCCTTAATTATGAATCCTTAAATCTCCCGTTAACAATTCTTTTCTAATATTATGTAACACATCACATAACATTGTCTGTACTGTTGCAAATGGAAGACAATACTCATCAGCAACATCAATAATTGCAGATAACTTCGTTTCAACAGTTTTATGATAGCTATCAAGGTGTCCTCCACAATGCATTGCCTCTGTCGTGACAAGCTCATTCTTCCTATACGGCAGGAAAACTCCATTTGCCGGGGAATCCAAGTCTATTCCATATGCTTGCAAGGTTGCAACGCTTGCCCTCGCCTTTTCAGAACCAACCGCAACTATATGATGCACCGCATTGGGATACGGAGGTGGCTCTATTCCCGCCCTCTTCAAATTTTCCCTTAGCCTTTGAGATGCCGTGTTGCCTCCCGCTCCAGATGTAACAATATTCTTCCCGCCCAGGAACAGCAGCACCTATGTAAATTATTTTTTTATCTTATCTTTTAAATAGTTGTATATTTCTGTGCGACCATATTGTCGTGCATATTCCATTGCATCACAATTTTTGATTTCCCCAATATCATATTTTGCTGTGATGTCTATACCATGATTGATAAGTTTAACGGCGATTTCATCCTGACCGTTACTGATTGCTGCAAACAAGGGATTTGCAGCAAACGAAGAGACATCAAGCTTAGCACCATTTAACAAAAGCAAGTCTACAATTTCTGGATATCCCCGAAGAGAAGCTTCAACTAAAGGCGATTCTTCCAATCCCCCGCCAAGATTTACATCACAGCCTTTTTTTATTAAATAATCAACAACATCTCTATTTCCTTCACTTGCAGCAATTTCAAGCATAGTACCCATTGGAGTTACATCGTTCAAAATTTCTTGTTTATTTTTTACGAATTCTTTAATTCCATCTATATTGCCTTCATAAAGTAATGTAATAAAACTTTCGAGTTCTTCTTTGTTCATCTTCACCTCCAGATTTTACCTTTTCGCTGCTTTACGCTTAAAAGATTCCATTGTTTTTAATATCCGCTTATATTTTATACCTTTAGTTAATTTCAATTCATCAACAAATTGTAATTCATCCACCAATTCCTTCAATGTATCATAACTGTGCTGTCCTAGTACACGGTTTGGCGCCCAACAAAGCACCTCTTTCCCTGCAATAGGATCGATTCCATATTTTCTAAGGATTTCCCGTCCCTGTTTTACAAGTTCCTTCTGTTTCTCCCCATTTCCAACCTTGAACAATATATGATGTGCATGTGGATCACACATATTTGCTGGAGGTGCTCCAACCATTGCTGACAAATATTTCCCGAAATTCATGTTTTCAACCAATTCTTTTTCGTATGCTCCAGAAATATTCAGTCTGCACATTATATTATAAATCTCAGCAACCTCTTCATATGAAAATTCTCCCTTTTCCAATGCCAGTCTGATTTCCTTTAATTTTGATGGATTTGCTTTCCCATTATCAATTATAATATCATCAAGATATTTTGTTGCATTCTTAAATAATGCAGATCCTTGTATTTCTTTTAATAATTCTACATTAATCGTATCAACGAAAGAACCAGCATCTTCTTTATATTCTTTCCGGTCCAAATTGTCAAGAATTTCATCCCATCCCTCTGGCTCTACCTGTGGCTTGGTCTTTGTTTTCGGAGTGCTCTGCACCAAATCGCTGCCGGTAGGGTTCCCGGCCAACCTCTTCCCGCCTAGGAACAGCAGCACGTCTATCATCAGATTGGGGGCAACTTGGCGGAATGATTCCTCCAAATGCCTTGTGGCCTGGCTCATCCCTGCCTAGCAAAGGCTTTTAGTACACAGGGAAATATGAACTATAAACTAATAATCTCAATTTTATGCTTTTCTGTCTCCGCTTCATCAAAAACTTGAAATATAATAGATATTAAATCACGCCCATCACTGGTAACAAAATAATTTGACAAATCAGTTATATCATTGCTAATAGCATCTCCCCATGGTGGTCTTTTGGTTAAGTCATCAATATCCCACACAACTTCTGAAGGTGCTAACTTGCTCAGTCTATTTCTAATGCAGGTTAATTCTTCTCTTGCAAATCTTACATCCTCCCATTCCAAACATCCTTGATATAGTTTGTTCATTAAGTACGGATATTTTGTTCCCCAACGTCCTTCCTCTAAATGGTGGCATACTGTTGAAAAGAAAGAATGCAAAAAATCACCGTGTCCAACTTGATACCATAAAAAATCAATTCGAAATCCAACCGCCATATTGTCACCTCATAAATTGTATTGGTACATCTGTATTATACCTTTCCAAAATGGAAGTTCTGATTTGACGCAAGACGTCATTTGTGACCTGCTGACCTCTTACATCGATAATTATAGTTTGCTTTGTACTACTTGGTAAATCTGAAATTCTTTGATTAACCTGATTTGATACGATATTTATCAAAGAATTTCTTCCCGATCTATTTGTTACATTATAATTTTTAACTTCGATACTTGATCCTGTTATATATAAATCTGGTCTTGAGCTTCCGCGTGTTGCATAAGGAACCTCTTTTCCGTTCAAAAATGACTGTTGAGTTTCATAGTTTGGATTTACATCACCAACATCTGTTTCGGATTGTCTCCACATACACAAGTCAATTTTTAATGTAACGTTGTCATTTCATGAAGCAACTCAATGACATTACTATCATGAAAATCAATTTTCTGTATAATATCCTCTGGTTTCATCAATCTGCACCTCAGGCCGGTACGCACCGCCTCCTGAGCCAGCTATACCTCCTCCACAAATCTCTCCCGCTCCACCTTGAGCTCCACCACCATCCCCTCGTCGTTTACAACAAACCTATAGACATAATTGCTCAGGCAAAGCTCGCCTTTTACCAGAAAGGTTACCACACGATGGCTCCCTTCCTGTTCCACCCCAAATCTATCCGTGTCACGCCACCAGCCATCCGTTGTGGGTTGTCCAAGCTTTTCATATACATGGCAGACATTCTCCCCTATGAAAGCTTCCATGTCAACGCTCCTCTTGCAGAGTCTGGTCGTGTAGCAGTCTATGACGGGCCTGCTCTCCCGATCCGGGGAATTCTCGTCCACCAGAAAGCACACCGCCTCTCCCCCGCCATTGTAGTAGCAATAGGCTCTGTACATGGGGGTGTCATCCAGGTGGAGTGGATTTCCTGCTCCAGCGTATGGTGTCATGTAAGTCGCTCCCATATAATAGTTGAACAAGGAAAAGTACTTTTCCCTGTTGGACAATTTCAGCTCGGCCTGGGCCTGAACAAGGGGCTTTCCAACATAGTCGCTTGCCTTGAGCTCAAAGGAATGTCTTTTGTAATGGACAAACAACATGAAGCAGAAGACCATGCACAGGACAAGCAGCAGGACGGACAATGCGGTGATGTAGAATGCCTCGTTTACAGGGGGCCTTGCCATCCTCGATTCCCATTCCCTCCATTTCTGTAGCTCCCATATACCCATCGGCCAAATCACATTCACAATAATTATCACCAGGCTTGCAAGTGTACAAAAAATGAGCAGAAGCAAGCAAAGTATTGTTGGTGGAAGTCTCATCCTACAACCTCTCCCTTCCTGTACAAGGCATAGCCTCCACCTTCAAAATCAGTAGTATCATAAAATTCCATCGGTATCTCCTCAAGAGTGTTGTCAACAAAAAAAACAGTGATTTTAGTAGTATCAATTATAATTTTAGATATTTCTTTCTCTACTTTTTTCTTCATATTATAAAATAAAGTATTGTCTTGATTATGTAAAATGAATACTGGATTTTGATTATATATAATCATGTATTTTTCAAAAGTACGCGGTAAAGTTGACATAGTTAAGGAATTTTCAAAACTATGTTTAATTATCTTCTCTTTTTTTCTCTGATAGACAATGATATTTCTGTATGAGGTACCATTTCCCTGGCTCAAAATAATGGAATCTTTATATACACAAAGATATTTTGGAACCGGGATTTCTATCCAATTCCCATCCTTATAAACCGCATGAAAAAGAATTTCTGAGTATTCAACTCCATCTATGGAAATTATTACTTTAAGTTTCTCGCTATCAATCATTTCATATTCAACACTTTTACTATTATCTATAACCACATTGGCAGGAATTTCACCAAAAGCATTTACAACACAAAGAATTATTAATGAAACAAAAACAAAGATTTTTTTCATCTCTATATCCTCCGATAAAAGATGGTGCAGCTGTCCTGTTCATAACTCAGCTTGCTCCCAAAGAAAAGCTTGGGAATGAAACAACTCTTTTCCATTCATCTGGCAAATCATGGGCTGTCTTAAAATTGCAATTCTCCTCAAAAGACTCATTCTCATATAGATAGATAGGATGGTCAAAAATACCAGTAAATTCTTGAAGGTATCCTATTTCCGTATAATGGCCGCCCTCAAATTTGAATACATGGTATTCTCTCCTGCCATCGTTCATCAGGTAAAACGAATACAATAATTTTTTCTCCCTATCTATGCAGAGATTAGGCATGGATTGAGTTATTTCATTCGTATGAATAAACTGATTTTCATTGGGCGACCATAAATAAGCGGCATAATATGGTTGTCCTCGATTGGCTGTAAGTCCAGCCAATATAACAATATCATCATGGCCATCAAAATTTATATCTGTCAAATCGAAATGCTTTGCAAGCATGAATGTATCTTCATAAGTGTACTGTATTGTCTGAACAAGCTCATGGCCTTTGTAAATCTCGATATTTAGGATTGGTTCATGTATTGTTCCTCCAAAATCCCCATCGGAACATAGGACTCTAAGCTCTTGGTTCTGTAATTTTTCTTGGGAATACAGACTGACTTGAAAGAAGAAAATAAAATATAAAACAACCTTTAGTTTATTTAAGCTCGTCATCTGCATAGGCACTCCATCAAGTGTACCACGAATTTGTCGGGTGAGCAATGGTTGAATTTCGCAAGCCTGCACTTGGCGACGCTCCTGGCAAGATCGTCCCATCTCCCCACCGACGGAGAGCCACATCATCGATAAAATAATTCTATCACAAAGTATGAGATGCAGCGTTCCCGCCAGATGTACTCCTATCGGAAGAAAGAAATACCTTGGAATCACTGCCGACGCAAACAATTCTGCAAAAGCTTTTACTACAAAAAGAAAGATGTGGGCTCATGTTGGGGGTGTCCCAGCACAAAATCTTTTTTAGCCAAGCAAGAAATTTCATGGTGGCTAGCATACTCTTTTTCTTCTGGATATACAACATACTTTCACGTTGGATTATACTTTCCTTTGTTGATGAGGAGTCATAACTTGAAAAAAGTCCGTCACCTTTGTATTATATATGATATGTTGGACTATAGATTTATCAAGGAAAATATTCAGGCAGTAAAGGAAAATATTGCCAATCGCAATATGAGTGCTGACGCAGATTTAGTGGTGGAGCTTTTTGACAAGCGGACGGCTTTGGTAACCCAAGTGCAGGCTTTACAGCAGAAGCGTAACGACAATGCCAAGGCCATGAAGGCCAAGCTGGAGCCAGATGAGCGAAATCGCCTCATCGACGAGGGAAAGGCCATTAAGGAAGAGATTGCAGCCTGTGAGAAAACCCTCAATGAGCTGGAGCAGCAGCTGGAAGCAGAAGGTCGCAAGATTCCCAATATGGCCCACCCCGATGCCCCTGTAGGAGTTCTTGATACTGATAATCCTGAGGTAAAGCGGGTGGGAACTCCCACTGCCTTTAACTTCAAGCCAAAGGATCACGTCCAGTTGGCTCAGGAGCTGGACTTGGTAGACTTTGATGCCGCCACAAAGGTTTCCGGAAATAAATTCTACTATCTTAAGAACGAGGCTGTTTTCTTGGAGCAGGCCCTCATTATGTATGCCATGAACATTCTGAGAAAGCATGGCTTCACTCCCTTCATCACTCCCGACGTGGCTCGTGAGGAAATCCTCCATGGAATTGGCTTCAATCCCCGTGGAAATGAGTCCAACGTATATGCACTGGAAAACGAAAAGGCCTGTCTTGTAGCCACCGCTGAAATCACCTTGGGGGGATATCACGCTGGGGAGATTCTCAGCAAGGAAAAGCTTCCCCTCTACTACTGCGGACTTTCCCACTGCTTCCGCCGCGAGGCTGGTGCTGCAGGCCAGTTCTCCAAGGGCTTGTACCGAGTTCACCAGTTCACCAAGCTGGAGATGTTCGTCTATTGCTTGCCGGAGCAGTCTGACGAGATTCACGAAAAGCTTCGCCTCATTGAAGAAGAAATCTTTACTGGCCTTGGCATCCCCTTCCGTGTGGTAGACACCTGTACCGGAGATTTAGGTGCACCAGCCTACCGCAAGTGGGACTTGGAGGCTTGGATGCCTGGTCGTGGAGAAAATGGAGACTGGGGAGAGGTTACCTCCACCTCCAACTGTACCGACTTCCAGGCCCGCCGCTTGAATGTTCGATTCAAGGACAGCGACGGAAAGAACCGCTTTGTGCATATGCTGAACGGTACTGCCGTAGCCGTATCCCGTGCCTTGGTGGCCATTCTAGAAAATTATCAGAACGAGGATGGTTCTGTCACAGTACCACAGGTGCTTGTGCCTTTCTGCGGATTCGATAAAATCGCACGTTAAATCAGGGGCTGGAAATGGGCGACAAGGTAAATTACACCAAGGGTATTTTTTACATCCTGCTTTGCATCGGTATCATTGCAGTGGGAACGGTGTTGAAAGTTACAGCAGAGGTGGTTTTACCAATTACTGTAGCTATATTCTTGGGGCTTGTTTTCCAGCCTGTAATCAATACACTTCATACAAAGTTCCGCATTCCCATCATTTTGGGGATTGCCATTATTTTTTTGTTGCTTTTTGTGCTGATTTTTTTCATCGGTACCCTGCTGGTTTCGAGCTCCAAGGCAATCCTTACATTGTATCCAAAATATGAAGAGCGATTTCTTACAATCTACGTAGCGGTAGCAGAGATTTTCAACCTGCCCTACGATAGGGATTTAAGTTTGTTCAATAATCTTTGGAATCAATTGGGAGTACGGAATGCCATCCAGAGTATGGCCGTAAGCTTTTCCAACAATCTTATAACCTTTGCACGAAATCTTACCGTGGTAAGTCTTTTTCTCATCTTTCTTTTGATGGAGATGGGTTTGTTCAAGGCAAAGGCCATCGCTGCACTTGACGGTAAGTCCCCGGGACGAATTACCCTCATTATGCAGGATATTATCCAGCAGGTAACAAAATACATTTCAGTTAAATTCTTCATCTCCCTTTTGACAGGAATCTTTGTTTTTATTGGCACTTGGGTGGTCGGATTAGACTTTCCAATCATCTGGGGATTTCTTGCCTTTGTACTGAATTTCATCCCAAATTTTGGCTCTATTTTATCTGGAATTTTCACCACCTTCTTTGCCTTGGTACAATTCTGGCCAAAGCCAGGCCCTGTTGTTTGGGTTGGCTTTGTGATGCTGGCAGTAAATATGATTCTTGGTAATTTTGTGGAGCCAAAGGTCCAAGGGCGTAATTTAGGACTTTCTCCCTTTATCATCATCATATCTTTGTCTGTGTGGGGCTGGCTATGGGGCTTTTTAGGCATGATTCTTGCCGTACCCATGATGGTAATTCTCAAGATTGTCTGCGAAAATATTAGCTTTTTGCAGCCCTTGTCTATTTTCATGGGTTCAAAGCCACCCACAGAAACAAAACCCGCTCTTCACAAGGAAACAGAATGATTTTATAGTACTTGATATTCAGGTCTGAATTATATTCAGGTCTGAATCTTGAACATGATAGTTGTATCTGATTTTTTCTGGTTAAAATGAAAAAACCTGAGCCCATCACTCTCCTAGAAGCTTGATTGCTCAGGCTTTTATGATTTTATTCAAGTTTGATTGCAAATCTTGAAAAATCAGGTTAATTAGAGGTCAACCTTCCACAATCCGTGGAGATTGCACATCTCGTATACAGCGATAGCCTTCTCGCCATCCTGCAACAAGAAGGTAGCCTCGGGCTTTCCGCTGTGGGCCAGGGTGCGACACTGGATTCCCAGGCTAGTCTCCAGCAGGATGAAGCTGATGTGGTGCTCCTCAGTCTGGGGATGCTCAACGCTACCGACAACAACAGTCACCTTGTTTCCCTCAACCTTAGCCACAGGAATGTGCTTTTCCTTTGCGGCATCAGTTACACCAGCCTCAAGAGCCTTTACTCCCTCGGGAGCACCGGGGAAATCGCCGGGGAGACGAACCAAAACAGCCTTGCAGTCACCACAGGAAAGAAACTTTGTATTCTCACACATAATAAAAAAACCTCCATAATAAAGATATGATTAAGAAAATCATTTTGATATACTTAATATAATAAATATACAGATAGAAATCAAGGAAAAAACAAAAGAAAATTAGCTTTTACTAACTTTTTTTTAGTTTTTTTTAAAATATAATCATTCCAAATAGTTTTATATATAGCGACTATTATTCAATGATTCAAAGAGAAATCGTTGGTCTTCTGTCTTGAGATTTTCCAGACGGCACAGGGCACAGGTTCTTCCATCTCCGCTCTCGAAGATAGATGTCACGGAACAATCCACTGTAATGGAGCGTCGCAGGACTTTCAAAGGAATTTGGAGCAGTAAGGAATACTGTGTTTCTTGCTGCAGGGGAAATGGGACGCTCCAAGTGGCAAAAACAATCTCTGTACTGCTAAGATATAAAAGCTCCAAGGACGGCATTCTATCTAACAAGGCAGGAGGGGGGGTCCTTTCCTTTGATTCTGCAAGGTATCGGCATATTGGTAGCAAGGGAAGGGCTTTCAACAGATCCTCAGAGGAGGTAGCACCTTCGATGCAATACACTTGAGCTTGATTATCCTGAATCTTCTTTTCCCCTTCAGCATGTCCGCAGGCAAAGTAGAAGCCACTTTTTAGTTTTGCAAGTCCATCCAGTAGCTCCAATTCTCCCACCACATCACGAGAGGTAATGCAGCCGTCAAAGGGGAGCACCATGCCGGGCTGTATCCATCCTGCAGTAACAAACAAGGCCTTTCCAGTGGAAAGCATTTTTTCTTTGATCATGGTTGGCACCTCTACAGGAACTGCACCGCAGATTCCTTTCAAACGTCCAGATAGCTGGCTGTCAGGATGTTCTGGAAGATAGCGCCAAACCCAAGGCATAAACAAGGGATAGTCTTCTCTCAGGGAACAGATGAGCTGCTGACCGCTAAAGGCTTCTCCTAAAAAAAGATTACAGGAAAAACCAGTTCCAGCATTCCCTTCTGTATCTGCAATTCTAAGAATTTCCCTCGGAACCACCAAGGCAATTGCACCAGACTTTGTACAGGAAACGAGGCTAGAAAAGGAAAGACCTAATTTCTTAAAATAAAACCGTAAGTGTACCTGTGTTCCGATTAAATCCTGAGGTAAGGCCATAGAATCAGTAAATAAAATAATTCCTTCCGGTAGAATCTTTACTCCTTTCTGGCCAGTGATGAAGGAAAAAATTCTATCAGAGCTATGATTGGGTATGAGGGAAAATGGCACGCTACAATCGCATAAATAGGATACAACCAAATCTCGTTCAATTCCTGACAAAACATCATTCATAGACAAAATCTCCATAACGTATCTGCTCTATCTTCCATTCACCATCCTGCAGTTGAGCATACAAGAGGACAATCCAACTTCCTTGTGACGAAAGGAAAAGTACTGGCACCTCGTATTCTTTTCCAACAATAACAGGCCTTCCAAGATAAAATTTACTGGCTACAGGATAGGTTTTTGTATCCTGCAAATAAATGCTCAGCATATATCGTCGTTCAGAGGAAATATGGGAGGCCAACTTTGAATATATATCCTCAGAAATTTGGTCTTGGGAAGCTTCCTTTTGAGAAAGATTCCCATGGGAAGCAGCCTCACTCCAAGAAGCGGCTTCAGTCTGGGATATATTTAAAAGTTCGGCACAAAAATCAGTAATCATAGATTTAAGGGAAGCAGGAATCAAGGTAATATCAATGCTCCCAAAACCGGCTATGGAAGGATAAATAGCATTGGAATCTGTTACCGCAATAACAGAAGCTGCAGCAAGGTTATTCAAGGATTTGCTGGAAAAAAGTTTGGAATCAGAATCCTTTCTTTGGGCAATTAAATCAGGCTCCAATTCTCCTGTCCAGGAAATACTGTCAAATCTATCTTGAAACTGCTTTCTCAGGGTATTCTCATAATCTATCACAATTCCTTGGGGATCTTGAGAATTTGAGCAGGCAAAGAAGAGAAAAATTAAAATAAATGGTGGAATAGCCTTCAAAATAGACTTTTGCATTATACCATTATACTATATCACAAGGAAAACACACAAGGGAAATTATTCTTAACAAGCTACATTTACAGGTACTGGTAAAAAAAGCCATGTTGTGTACAATACCAAAGAAGCTTGCCATGGCCAAGCTGGGGAATGCGAGCCTGCATATTCCATTCTGGGTACAACTTTTTTACCATGAGGGTATCACCGGTGAGAAGGGCAACGAAGGAAATGTAATGCTCCTTTGTCATTTCGTGATTGGAAGAAATAAAAAAATCATTTTCAATGAGCTCTACCTGTAGTTTTTCATCAGCACTGGCCTTTGCGGCCACCATCTCCTGAAGCCTTCGTCCACAGCAGGTAATTGAAGGGGGAACAGTCGATGTGACAAGGTTTCCACATTCAGGACAGACATAAAATACCGTTCTTTTCATATTTCCGCCCAATACCGAGCCCTGATGCAATTCTCCTGCAAGGAGGCTTTCCGTATCCACGCAAAAGAATGATGCCAGCCTAGAAATAAGGGAAAGGTCTGGACAGCCCAGTCCCCGCTCCCATTTTGAAACGGCCTTGTCGCTTACCTCCAGTAGTTCCCCCAATTGCAGTTGGGTCAACTTCCGTTCAAGGCGGAGTTGTCGAATCAAGCTACCCACCTTCTGACAATCCATACTCTACCTCCATGGACAAGTATAGCCTGAGGAAGCATTCAATACAATCAACGCTCCGTAGAGTTGTATTGATGACATGCCCTTGCAAACAAAAAGCCGAAAACCACAGGGTTTTCCGCTTTTATATATGGCCCATAGAGGAGTCGAACCTCCGACCTGCTGCTTAGGAGGCAGCCGCTCTATCCTACTGAGCTAATGGACCAGTCGCTGGCCAAAGGCCAGCTTAAGCAGTTTTGCAGGCAAAACTGCGGGTTTACTTTTTTTTAGGGTGCTGGCTTAGAACCAGCTAAGCAGTTTCGTAAAACAGAACTGCGGGTTTGTTTTTTGGGGTGAGGTAATTAACCTCGTTTTACAATCAGGATGCCACCAAGAACCAGCAGGTGGGCTGAGAAAACCTTCAGGAAGGAAAGGATGGAAGCAAAGCTGTCCAAGGCTCCCTTCAATAAACCTCCATTTCCCAGGATATCAATCAAGACAATAACTGCAATCCAGACAATCATGATAATAATCAATACAATGTCTGCCAACACTCCCACTCCCATAAAGAAACGGAGAATCAAGAAAAGACCAGCTAAAATCTCACATACACCGATGGCAATGATTACAATATTTGCTACATCACCATTCAAGATGCTATATACTGCAGTTGCTACTTCATTGCCACCGAAGCCAGCCTGAATCCGTCCCAAAAAACCTGAGTCAAGCTGCAAGGTAAGAATACCACTAGCAATAAAGAAAAGACCAAGGGCAATCTGAACTAGTACTACACCAAATCCAGTAGAGCTTTTAGTTGCCATACATACTCCTTTGTTTTCAGTTTAAGCATCGGCAAAAACTGATTTTGAATGATACATCATTATCGGATCTTTTTCAACAAACTTAAAATTCAAAAGAAAAAGGATTTTTTTTAAGTTGTGTAAAATCACCTTCATTTGCTCCCCAAGGAATAATAGAAGGAATTCTATAATTCGGAGAGACGAAAATGCCACAATCCAGACAATGATTGAAAAACTCCCGATACCGGGACTGGGGAACCTTGGGTAAAAGGTAGGGACCACGACGATCCCAGTATTTTTTCACCACAAAGTCGAACCTGCACCAATCCTTCTCGCTACGATTAGGGATTTCTGCAATCAAGTCATAGATGGCTCTTGCTGTGGAGGCCATTACCGGCGGCAAAAGTACATCTGAGGGTGGAATGAATCTTCCTTTCACTTCTGCAAAGGCCACTATGTAATAGCTTTTTGTCCAAGGTAGGGGAGGAACAACCACAATGGCAGTTTGAGCCTTTTCGTTGATTTCCATTACTTGGAGGGGAATTTCCTGCCAAGAGGTAAACCATGCCTCATCTAACCACGGTCGCCACCGAGAAACTCCCTTTTTTGCAAGCCAGCAATCCAATGTCAAGTCATAATCCTCCGTAAAGGGGGACTCAGTGGCATCCAGCAGGGGATGCTCGCCTAGCGGAATCTCCGTCCAGAAGTCAAAGTACTGGGCCAGGGCTGTCTGGGCAGAAAAGAGGCTGTTGTACCAGCGCACCTGGTCGTATTCCGGCAGCAGGGCCTTCACCGCTCGCTCCAGCTGGTGGCCATAGTCTGTAGGAAAGGTACCGGTAAGGCCCCGGTTCATGATATTCTTGAAGACGGTGCTGGCCTTTGAGCTGCCCCATCCCAAGATAGCGCGCCCTGCCTCCTGATACATATCCACGACACGACGTCCTTTGCGGGTATAAAGATAGCAGCCTCGCGCCCGCTGGACCGTACCATATTTTTCTTCAAATTCAGCGCAATACCAGTACTGAGTGGTTTTCATTGTTACAGGGCCGAAAGCTTTTCTTTTACCAAAGCCGTAGCAGAAGCAGGATTTGCCTTTCCTGCTGACTTTTTCATAACCTGACCGGTAAGCCAGCCCAAGACGTTTGTCTTTCCGTTCTTGAAGTCCTCCACCGCCTTGGGATTCTCTGCAATAACCTGTTCCACCAAGGACTCGATGACACTGGAGTCAGAAACCTGCTCCATTCCCTTGGCCTTGATGATGTCCGCCGGCATGGCCGCTGTCTCCAGCATCTCGGCAAAGACCTCCTTGGCCTGCTTGCTGGTAATCTTTCCGTCAAGAACCGCATCCACCAGGGCGGCAATGTGGCCTGGACCAATCTTCAGCTGGGAAATGGTCAGCTCCCGCTCGTTCAAGACGGCAAGGACCTCTGCCAGAATCCAGTTGGCCACCTTCTTGGGGTCCTTTGACAGGGCTGCAGCTTCCTCGTACCACAGGGAAAGCTCCCGGCTGGAGGTGAGGGTCTCCACGTCAAAGTCGCTGAGACCGAACTGGGTCTTGAAACGCTGCCGCTTCTGCTCAGGAAGCTCCCCCACCTTGCTTTGGGCTGCCTGGATGCACTCCTCGGACACACTGAAGGGCTTGATGTCGGGCTCCACCACAAAGCGGTAGTCCACAAAGGAGTTCTTTGTACGCTGGATGACGGTCTCGCCCTTCGCCTCGTCCCAGCCCATGGTGTTCTTGAAGCCGGGATTGAATTCCTGTCGGTTTGTCTCGAACTCATGGAGCTGACGCTTGATTTCATAGTTGCAGGCCTCACGGATGGCTCGGAAGGAGTTCAGGTTCTTGATTTCCGAGATGGGAGTCTGGTACTTCTTGCCATCCTCCCACACTGTCAGGTTGATGTTGGCGTCGCAGCGCATATTTCCTTCCTCCAGATTTCCCTTGGTGACGCCCACGTAGCGGAGAATCTCCTGCACCGTCTGCATAAACAGGGCCGCCTCCTCTGGTGAGGAAATGTCGGGCTTGGTGACAATCTCAATGAGGGGGGTTCCGCAACGGTTGTAGTCGATGTAGCTATGGCTGCCCTCCAGGTGAAGGCTCTTTCCCACGTCCTCCTCCAGGTGGATGCGCTCCACCCGCACCCGGCGGTACCGGCCGTCGATGTCGCAGCTGTCGCCCACAAAATTTACCGGGCGATATTTTTCTCCACCAGGCTGCTGCTCCTTGGGCAGATGCTTGAAGGGCAGGTCCACGTGGCCGTCGGCACAGAGGGGAATATCGTACTGGGTAATCTGGTAGCCCTTGGCCAGGTCTGGATAGAAATAGTGCTTGCGGTCGAATTTGGTAAAGCGGGCAATGCTGCAGTTCAGGGCAAGACCAGCCACGGCTCCCAGCTCCACATAACCCTTGCTGACTCTAGGCATGGCTCCCGGCAGACCGAGGCAGACGGGACAGACACGGGTGTCCGGCATTCCGCCGTAGCGGTTCTCGCAGGCGCAGAAGGCCTTTGTATTCGTCAAAAGCTGGCAGTGAATCTCGCAGCCGATTACCACCTCATATTTTTCAACACTCATTTTCCACCTCCACAATCAGCCTTCACCGGGATGCCGCAGCCGGGATGGTCATTTTCCCAGGCCTGGGCAATCTGCAGAATCCTTGCCTCGCTGAACATGGCTCCTGCAAACTGGATACCAATGGGCATTCCATCCTTTGTAGCTCCTGCAGGAACGGAAAGAGAAGGAATGCGGGCCAGGTTCACGAAGGTGGTGAACAGGTCGCTCAGATACATTTCCAGCGGGTCGTCCACCTTTTGTCCCAGCTTGAAGGCTGCGGTGGGACAGGTGGGACAGAGAATCAGGTCATAGTCTTTGAATAGCTCCGCCATTTCACGCTGAATGCGGGCACGAACAGTCATCCCCTTCTTGTAGCAGTCGCCGGAGAACTGCTCGGAAAGCACGTAGTTTCCGATGATGATGCGGCGGCGAACCTCAGGCCCAAAGCCCTCGCTGCGGGTCTGGACATACAGCTCGTCAAAGCCCTGGCCGGGATCACGGCGGCGGCCGTAGCGGATTCCGTCGAAGCGGCTGAGATTGCTGGCGGCCTCGCTCAAGGCGATGACGTAGTAGCTGGCGATGGCTGCATCAAGGATGGGCAGGTCCACCACCGTGATGGAGGCTCCCTTTTCCTGAAACCAGCTGCGGGTGGCCTCAAAGGTAGCGGCCACATCGGCATCCATGCCCTTGGCCTCCAGGAACTGGCGGGGAACGGCAATCTTCAGGGCAGCCAGCTGGCCTTCATCCAAGGCGGAAAGATTCCGCAGGGAATCGGCTTCCGGCAAGTCGGCGCTGGTGTCGTCATACATATCCACCCCGCACATGACAGACAGGGGCAGGGCGATGTCGGCGGGAGTGTGGCCCAGCAAGCCCACCTGGTCCAGGGAGGAGCCATAGGCCACCACACCCCAGCGGCTCAAGACACCGTAGGTGGTTTTCAGTCCGTAGACACCGCAATAGCTTGCAGGAAGACGGACGGAGCCACCAGTTTCAGTGCCAAGACCGAAGAGGGCCTGGTTTGCGGCTACCGCTGCGGTGGAGCCACCGGAGGAGCCACCGGAAACATACTGGCGGTTGATGGGATTGCGGGTGGCTCCGTAGACGGAGTATTCGGTGGAGGAACCCATGGCAAACTCGTCCATGTTGCAGCGGCCCACGGGAATGGCACCTGCATCAAGAAGACGCTGGATAACGGTGGCATTGTAGGGTGCCACGTAGCCCTCCAGAATCTTGCTGGCACAGGTGAGCTTGTGTCCCTTGACGGAAATATTGTCCTTCACCGCGAAGGGGACTCCCAGCAGGGGCTTTTCCTCCAGCAGCTTTTTCAGGGCAGCCTCACCTTCTGCAGATGCCTTGGCACGAAGCTGGTCTGCCTCCCTTGCACGGACAATGGCATCATCGTAAATCTCAAGGAAGGCGTTGAGGGGCAGCTCAGATTGCGAGTCAGCCTGAAAAACAGCGGCAGTTTCCTCCACCAATCTTTCGCTGGTGGTGGCTCCTGCTGCCAGGGCTGAGCGCACCCCTTCTATGGTCTGCATATTGAACTGTGACATGATTAGGCTCCCTCCCCAAGCACCTTGGGCACACGGAAGTAGCCGTCAAGGAATTCCTCGGAAATCCTTTTCACATCGGGAATGTCCAGGCCCTTTACCACATCATCCTCCCGAAGCTTTTCGGACTGGGTGGAAGGATAGGCATCATAGGGATTCTCGTTATGGGTAAACTCAGACAAAATATCAAAATATCCAACAATTTGGTCAACCTGCTGTCGCAGGGTGGTCAGGTCCGTGCTCTCCGGTGACAACCGGGACAGGTACAGGAGGGCATCAAGGGTTCCCTCATCAATCTTTCGACTCTCACTGCTCATATTAAATCCTTATTCTATGAATACTACTGCATTTTGGTGATTTGTTCAATAAACTTTTTATTTAGGAGGGGACACACCCTCTACTGGTCAGCGGGCAAGGGGCTACAATGTCTTATCCTTTGTCCTCCTAAAACCTCCCTTCCCCCTGCACCGCCAAGCCAGGTCGCTTGCTTACAATGAGGATTTCGTTGTTTTCGTAGATGATGGGAATCTCTTTCACAGTTGCTCCTGATATAAGGACTTGTAGTATAGCAGAACAGGGAGATTTTTCCACGCAAGAGATTAAAACATATCTTTTACAAGAAATTTTTCATCAGGAAAAATCCATAGACTTTTTCTGTAGTAAAATCCCAGCCGCAGCCAAATTCCATCACAAAGGAGGTAAGCCCAAGAACAGAAATATCAGACCGTATAAAACCACCAGCTGTGTAAGAAAGTTTACTGTCATAGACAAGATCAAAATAACCGCCTATGTCAAGCTGCTGCATAATGAGAAATTCTGCAAAGGTAAGATTGGAGCTTGTATTTGTGTAAAAAAGCTCGGTGGAAGAGGTAATAATATAAGGATTTTTTTGTAAATATGAGGATGCTTGTAAGGAACGATAAAAATCCTTTGAAATAAGCTCTGTGCTGGGAGAATATGTTTTATTCAAGCTGAGAAATGAATAACGGGCAGAAAGATTTTGAGAAAAACCTACAAAGGCCACATTCAATAAGTTTTCTGAAAAAGCTCCTATTCCAAGAGAAATCGCATCAAAGGTATTTCCTTGGAAATATACAATGGGCTTGAAAAGGATTCGTACAAGATTATTCTTTTTATTTTGGATGGTAAGGCTTGACGAGGAAAAGAAATTCTCAGTTTGAAACAAGAGGTTTCCTTGCCATTCAGCTGAAAGGGAAAAAGCTTTGATAAAAGCAGGGAAAAAGCTTGGCATGAAAGCAAAGGAAAGCCCTGAATACAATGTATTTGGCTGAAATTTATCGTACAAGAAGGTTGAGGCTACAACAGCTTCTGCTTGGAAAAAATAATTTGGTCGGAATTTTACATACATGTCAACAGAATAGTCGGGACTGGTAAAGTTTGCGCCCACCCCTAGTCTACCAAACCAAGAAGGAGTTTCCATAAATCCATAAATTCCAGCACCATAGTTATTGCACAAATATAAAGAAGGATAATCTACAGCAGAAATGTTTGGTCGAATTTTCATTCCAAGATAATTTTGCTGAATTTTAATTTCTGGATTCCGTTCCATCCTTTTTATCAATTCATTGGAGCTTGCAGCTGTTTCTTTTCGCCTTTCTGAAAATTCCCTGTAACCGTGGGGACGGGCAACAATCTCGTTCATTGACTTCATGGCAGAATCGTAACCTACTTGCACCAATTCATGGATTTTCTTGAATTCCATAAAGGAGAATTTTTCCACGTCATTTCTAATTAAAACAGGCTGTAGCTGGCGAATGTCACCAATGGCTATCCGTTCTTTGCCAATGGAAATAGTTCTGCTAATAACAACAATGGGATTGTTCAGGTTCAGTTTTTTATCATAAAAGGCCGTGGACACGATAAGGTTCTTTGAAAAAGCATCGGCAACCTTCAAGCCTGCAATATCAATGGTGCCACTGTCCACCAATTTTACCTTGACTCCAGATTCCAGCACATAATCAACCGGCTCCATAAAAAATGACATGGCAAAGGCCGCAGCCATAACCTGGGCAAAATCACCAGAAGCATGCCATATTTGTCTTTTTGTATTCAAATCTTCTGTTAACAATAAGACGGGAATGGCACAATCCTTGATATCAACAGATTCCATTCCAAGCACCTCATTGATTAAGGCAGTAAATTTCCTTACAGAAACTATCCCTCCTTTTAAAGGAGCAACTAAATCGAAATAAGAGTTAAGGTTTAGGATACTTGCTATCTTGTACATTTGATCAGGTGAAAATCCGTAGGAATATAACATTCCGATAATGGCTCCCATGGAATTTGCCACAATAAAGTCAGGAACAATTCCATTTTCTTCCATGGCTTGTAAAACACCGATGTGGGCAAAAGCCCTTGCAGAGCCACCGCACAAAACAAGCCCTAATGGTTCCCGCTGCTCAGCTTCTCTAATTTGCTGTATTTTTTGGGAAAACTCCTCTATTCCTTCATAAAATGGCACGTTCTGCAAGGGTAAACTCTGAATTGCAATAGATTCCCCAAAGGATGTTCCTACAGCAACAAAAATAAATACCAGCGAAAAGACAACTTTTTTTATTATTTCCATTCTCTTATACACTCCATTCCCTAAACTACGATTACTGTTGCTCCAAATCTGAGCATTTTGAAATAATTTGACTCAGTTCTTTACCATTAGTTTTACACACTTTTATCACTAATTCAAGGGTTGTTTCTTTCTGTTTACTGTATAGCCCGATGAACGAAAGAGTTGGTGGAGGTTGCCAGCGGGCGCCTACCGGTGCCGATCTCTGAGCTTGCTCAGCGTGAGGCAACGGTGGGCTGCTAGCAACCTCCACCGCTTTTAATTTCATTGAACCTATGCTATACTACATCCCGTGTTAGGTATCGTTCTTAGTGGAAGCAATAATTTTTTTTCTGTAGAGTGTGAGGATGGAATTATCCGTCAGTGTTCCATCAAGGGTAAAAAGCTTAAGGACAGCCAGGGCTACTACAATCCGCTGGCACCTGGAGACAGGGTGGAAATCCAGCTAGACCAGCTGAAGCAGGACATGGGACAAATCCTTTCCCTACAGGGCCGCACCAATGCCTTTGTCCGCTGGAATGTAAAGGGGCGGGCACCACAGCTTTTGGCGGCCAACCTGGACTACCTGATGATTGTCACCACCACCCAGGAGCCGCCCTTTCGTCCCCGCTTTGTGGACCGAGCCCTGGCCCAGGCCGAGCAGGCGGGAATCACTCCAATCATTATCTGCAACAAGTACGACCTGGCTGCCGACGAGGATGTGGAATATCGCCTCACCGACTGGGAAAACATCGGCTACCAAGTATTGCGAATCTCTGCCCGCAGCGGCGAGGGAATCCCAGAGCTGGCAGCCCTGCTGGAGGACAAGCTCACCGCCTTTGTGGGCCAATCCGGTGTGGGCAAATCCAGCCTCATCAATGTACTTGATTCCAGCTGCGTGCTGAAAACAGGAAGCCTTTCAGAAAAATACGGACGAGGAACCCACACCACCACCAAGGGCACCCTCCTCCACCTGACTTTGAACGAATCCTTGATGGGAGGACGGCAAAACGCCCGAGCCTCCATCATCGATACCCCCGGTGTCCGTCGCTTTGTGCTCCACGACATTGCTTCCGCAGACCTCGCCCTGTACTTCCGGGAAATGAAGCCCCTGGTGGGAACCTGTTCCTTTGGCATGTCCTGCAACCATGACCAGGAGCCGGGCTGCAAGATTCAGGAGGCAGTGTACAGCGGCATCATCAGCGAGGAGCGCTTTGAAAGCTGGCGGAGAATCTGTGACGAAATCAACACCGGAAGCTGGGAATTCTAATATGGAGCAACAGAACAATGCCCTTATGCAGGTGGAAGAAAAGCTCCTGCAGCAATTAGATTTCCTTAGAATCCGCTCAGCCATTGCAGGCTGCTGCCTCAGCCAAGAGGGACGCTCTTTCCTAGAAGCTCGCCTTCCCATAACCCAGAGCCAAGAAATCAGCCGTCTCAAAGCAGTGGCAGGCCAATGGGTCGTTTACCTTGATTCAGCCCGTCCCCTTCCCCTCGCTGGCTGGGAACCCGTGGAGCCCATTGCCAACATTCTCTCCGTGGCCAATTCAGTCTTAAATCAGCAGGAGCTTCACACCCTGGCCACCTTTTGCTCCATTACGGTGCAAACGGCAAAGGCCCTCTTGTCTGCGGCAAAATCCCTTCCCATCCCCCACCTAGAAGCTCAGGCCCAGGATTTGCCAGACCTTCAGCAGCCCATCCAGCTGATTGGCCGGGTCCTGGACAAAGGCGGCCAGCTGAAGGACCTGCCAGAGCTGCGGGAAATTCGAGCGAACATCGCCCGCATTCGCCGTGAGATCGACTCAGCCATCCGTCGCTACACCAGCGACACCAGCCTGAAGGATGTCTTGCAGTCCGATGTGCCGGTGCTTCGCTCCGACAGACAGGTGCTGGCGGTCCGATCTGGCAGCAGAAGCAAGATTCGGGGCATTATCCACGAGGTTTCCCAAACTGGCCACACCGTCTACATTGAGCCAGAGGAGGTGGTCCGCAAGAACAATGAGCTGGTGCAGGAGGAGTTTGCCCTTTCAGCAGAAATCCGCCGTATTTTCCGAGAGCTTACCGCAAGCCTCGCTCCCTTCCATCAGGACATTCTTCTGGCGCATCACAGTATGGTGCGGCTGGACGGAGCCTACGGAACGGCTCGCTGGGCAGTGAACAACAAGGCCATCTTTGCCAAGGATTTGCCACCGGAAAGCCAGCCACGGCTTTTGCAGGCCCGCCATCCACTTTTGGGAGAACAGGCCGTTCCCATTGACCTGGTCTTTCCCCAGGACTGCCGGGTGCTGATTATTACCGGTCCCAACACTGGCGGTAAAACCGTCTCCCTGAAAACCCTGGCCCTGTTCACCCTGCTGAATCAATGTGGCTTTCCCATTCCCGCCGCAGAGGAAACTGCCCTTCCCCTGTGCTCAGGAGTCTTTGCCGACATTGGAGATGAGCAGTCCCTGGACCAGTCCCTGTCAACCTTTTCCGGCCACATGAAGAACATCGGCCAGATGCTGGAGCATTCCGACGGCAAGAGCCTTATCCTGCTGGACGAGCTGGGAAGCGGTACCGACCCTCAGGAGGGAGGCGCCATTGCCATGGCGGTGCTGGACAAGCTCATTCAACAAGGCGATATTGTGGTTGTCACAACCCATCACGGTGTCCTGAAGAATTACGGCTACACCCACCCCACCTGCACCAACGCCTCCGCGGAGTTTGATGAAAAGACCCTGGCTCCCACCTATCGCATTCGGACAGGAATTCCTGGAGAAAGCCGAGCCTTGGACATAGCCCGTCGCAACGGTCTTCCTGCAGCCATTGTGGATCAGGCCACCGCCTACATGGAAGGTCAGCAGGCAGACATTTCTGCCATGATTACCTCCCTTACCCAAAAGCATCAGGAGGCAGACAAGCTGGCCCAAGAATTGAAGCAGGAGCAGCACAGCATTCGTGACAAGCGGCGAAGGGTGGATTTGAAGGAATTGCAGCTTCGTCAGCGGGAGCAGGAGCTTTCTCGTGAAGACCAGCGGGAAGGTCGCATATTCCTGTCAGAAAGCCGCAAGATGCTGGAAAATCTGGTGCGGGAGCTGCGGGAAGGTGAGATTTCCAAGGCCAAGACCCAAAGCGTCAAGCAATTCATCTGTCAGCTGGATGCAAATATCAAGGAGCAAGAAAAAAAGCTGGAAAGCCAGGAGGAGCAGCTGCAGCAGGATCAACTGGAACTGGAAAAAATCCATGGAACTGCTCCCCTTGCCCCACCTGCAAGGGCTGGCAAAAAGAAGCGGCTGAAAAACAAGGATGCCCTGGCCTTGGCACGGGCTCAGGATTTGACACAGGCCCAGGAGCATTCAGGAGCAGGAACCAAGCCGCTTCAGCAGGAATTGCAGTTCCAGGAAGGAGCCACGGTGGCCACCATCAAGGGCAACAGAACAGGCACCATCCTGCGGCAAGGCGGAAAGGGAAGCTGGCTTGTTCAGGTGGGAGGACTTAAGCTCACCATGAAGGAAAAGGAGCTGCGGTTGCTGCAGCCCTTGGAAATCAATCCCGCCGGAATGGTGGAATACAGCCTGGTGGAAGGAGATGCTTCCAGCAGCTCCCTGCCCCACAGCCTTGCCACTCCCCAGGACAGGAGCTTTGTAAAGGATTCCACCACAGAGCGGCCAGTGCTGGAGCTGCGGCTTTTGGGTATGCGTTGCGAGGAGGCCCTCAAGGCACTGGAGCGACAGCTGGACTTGGCCACCATGCAGGGACTCTACCATTTCTCCGTCATCCACGGCAAGGGCAACGGCATCCTTCAGCAGGCAGTCCACGACTACCTCTCCCACTACCCTGGCGTCACGGACTTCCACTTTGCCCGCCCGGAGGAAGGTGGCACCGGCAAGACCTACGTGTCCTTGGAGTGAGAAATGGGGATTCTCGGCATCGCAGCTGCAGGTGCCGTAGGCGATGGTCTTGGTGGTGAGTACAGTTTATTTCAGCTATTGAAACACTGGATAATTACCCACACTTTCAGCCAAACTATATGGCGAGACCCCATAATCATTTTCATTGAATTTATCCGCTCCATTTTCCAGCAAGAAGTTTATCATACTGGGATTACCTCTAAAATTAGCAACAGCCTACCATAGCTTTTTCCACCGTTACTGATACCATTATTTGTGTTTCCCATGTAAGTAGTTGCCCAGACCTTGCCTTGTATAAAAGAATAAATTGGTGTTCCTTCATAACCTGCAAAATCAACACCTGTATGCTGTTTTCCAACCATATCTTGATCTGCATAAATACTACATTGATAGCACCAGTTGACCGCTCCATAAAATAGTCCAGAATAAGGATACAGAAAACGCATTGAATCTGAGTTAGCATCCGCAGCGGGTGCAAAACCAGGATTTGACAGGACTTTTATAGCCGAATTATAGTGTTCTGCGAACTTGGATTTTGCTGAAGGATGAGGGTGCCTAGGTTTTAACTTTTTGAAGTTTTCATAGGGGTTGAACTCCGGCGCCGCTGCAACTTTGTCCAGATGGTTCAGGAATGCGCACGGCTGGAAATATACAAATCTTGTCGCCTTCCTGTTGAATAGCTTGGCGATCTCCTTGAATATGTCGAAGTCCTTCGCCTCGGACCTCAGCTCTGTCTGGCTGTACGCCGCTATCTTCCTCAGCTCTTCGATTTTGCCGTCATCCCTCTTCCATTCGGTCTCGTTCTCAAAGTAGAGGTTCTAAGTCAGGTCGTCATCCGTCAAATTCTCACACACGGCCTTCTCCGCATCCCCCGCAATGCCCAGCCCATCGAATAGTTTTGTCCTGTTTGCCTTCTCTTTGGTCTGGGGATTCATCAGTTTCCCAGTCCCAATGAGAATACATTTAAAGTA
>JAZNAS010000061.1:0-54422 GCA_045586625.1 Treponema sp. | reverse complement strand
CAATTCCCTAGAAAGGAGGTCCTTCATGACACTTGCACTAAAGATGGCAGATATAGAATATGATGCTTACGAGAATGGTTTTGATGAAGGCTTTGCAGAAGGCCGTGAAGCTGGACTCCAAGTTGGCCTTCAGCAGGGGCTTCAGCAAGGACTAGAGCAAGGGCTGGAGCAGGGTCTTGAACGTGGAGCCTACGAAACTAAACTGGAGACGGCGAGAAACTTAATTGCCATGGGATTATCTGTCGAACAAGTTGCACAAGGAACTGGACTTCCGCTGGAGTTGGTGCAAGGTTTACGGTAAATTCTCGTTAAACATCTGCTACAATTTTTCTATTTCTGTCTCATTTCCTTTAGATTCGTTGTTTACCAACATATCCAATACGGTAAAGAAAAGAATCACAATCATGGGACCAAGCAAAAGTCCGTTCAGTCCAAACACTTGTACTCCTCCAAGTATGGCAAAGAAAATAACAAGAGGATGGACATGAATTCTATCTTTAAGGAACATGGGTCGCAGAAAATTATCCAGAAAGCTGACGCAAATTCCGCAGATAATTAGGAAGAGAATGCCTTTGATAGCTGAATCGGTTATAAAAATCACTACTCCAATGGGAACCCACACAATGGCAGCACCAAATAACGGAATAAATGAAGCAAACATCAACACTACAGAAAAAAGCAGTGCTCCTTTGACGCCAAAAATCAACATAATGACAAAGGCAGCAGCCCCTTGATACAGAGAAACGAGAATGTAACCTGAAAAAAGATGACGGGTAATTTCCGTAAACTTTCTTGTGAGAGTTGTCATATATTTGGGATCGATGGGAATTGCCTTTCCCAACAAGGAGACAAGATATTGTCCATCAAGAAAGCAAAAATACAGGGCAAAAATCACAAAGAGGATAGATATCACTATATGACCTGTACCGCTAATAAGACTTGTTCCCACAGAAAAAAGCTTGGAACTATATTGCTGAATAAAGGTTAAAAAATCGGCTTTTAAATCAAGATGATTCAAATCAATAACGGTGATTCCCATTTCTTGAATCAGGCTGGCAAGTTTCTTACCAATTTCAGAATTCACTAGAATATCTGGGTTATTGGAGATAAATTTTTCCACCTCCGTCAGAAAAGATATCAACTGTTGACCCAGCATAAAGCACAATCCCACAATAGGACCAATAATCAGCAAAAAAATCCCTACAGCAAAGCTGCCTGCCAAGCCATGACGTTTAGCCTCATAGAATCTTTTATCTTTATCCAACCTGCACACCAATTTTTTGTGCAGGGGATTAAACAAAACATACAATAACATCGTCCACAAAATCACTGTAAAAAAGGGAAAGAGCATACTGACGATGAGGGCAAACATCAAGGCAAAGAGGCCAAAAATAAAAGCTGTCTGCAGGGTTTTCTTGTTATCCATAAAGCTATTGAACCTGTGATCTTGAAGTTTCCCTGCCTTCTACCAGCAAAATCAGCTGAGTACCTTTAGGCAAGGAGTAGGGCACGGTTAACTGGCCACCTGGGTGAGAGAAGCTGGTCAGTACGCTGGTGCTTCCATCGGCTTTCACAGCCTGAACCTGCATATTCAAGGCATAGGGATAGGCTGGTAGCTGCACCGTAAAGATACCATAGGTATTGCCATTTACTGGCTCTGTGGGGAAGGCAAATTCCACAGGGAGCCGACTAAAGTTTCGGACATACTCCTTGGATGTATCTTGAGAAACCACCTTGCCTTCCTTGCCAGCAGCCATTTCATCTTCTGTGGCTGGTCGAGCAGTAAAGTTAAATGCAATCTTTGTTCGGCTCATTTGAGCAAGAATTTCTGGTACTGTCATACCTACAAGATTTGGAACCCGTGTTTGCTCGTAGCTGGGTCCACGGCTTACCACCAGCTCCAATTCCACCGGCTGGGAAATCTGGGTGCCAGGAGGAGGGTTTTGTCCAAGGATGGTACCAGCTTCTGAATCATCAGCCTTGTACAGGGGCTCAGGAATTGTAATGAGGGTACGGCTTCCAGAGAACAAGGTTTGAAGCTTAATACGCAAATCATCCAGCTTCATCCCGGTATAATCTTCTATTTGGTTCACTACAACACCACGGCTTACCACCAAGTCAATGCGTCGGCTTGCCTTTACGATGGTTCCAGCAACCGGCTCTTGCTCCAGAATCGTTCCCTCGTCACCTGGTACATCAGAATACCGCAGCTGAATCTTGGGATACAATTCTCGTACCTGCATTTCCAGCAAGCCTTCTTCCAATTGCAAGCCAGTTACATTAGGAACCAGCACTTCTTCTGAGCCTTTTACAGCTACAAAAAACACAATAACAGTCACCGCCATCATAAAAAGGATGACGGTAAGACAAATAAAAAACAAAGCCTTACCAGAAAGCTGGCCATCCTCTCCATTTGACTGAAGCGAAAAACCTAAGTTCAGCAATTTTTTCTTAGAATCTCCCATATAATCTTCCTATTTGTATTTTTTTAGTTACTGGAACAACAGCAACCAGTAAAACTGGGGCTTCCGTTCATAAAATCCTTCCAGTTCATGGCTTTTTTTGCCTGCCACTGAAGATTTGTTATGCACAAAATTCCCTCTCCTGTCTGCACAAGAATCCCTTGTTTTTTGTCTGTTCCCAAAACTGTTCCTGGGGCGGGGGCTTCAGGATATGCAGACTGAATGTGGGCTGGAATCTCCTGCCGATAGACTCTTGCCTGATGAATTTTCAAGGTGGTTCCCTGGGCGCAGGTAAAGGCTCCTGGCCACGGAGTAAAGGCTCTGATTTTTGCATCGATGGCAGAGGCAGAATCGCTCCAACAAATGCACCCCTCTTCTTTTTTCATCATCTGGCAGTAGGTGGCCTTGCTTCCATCCTGAGGAGTTCCTTCTGGCAGAACTCCTGCTTGTGCCGCCTGTAAAATCACTTCTTCCAGCTGATTGCCACCGATTTCCGCTGCCTGCATCAAAAGGGAATCGGCAGTTTCCGTTCCTGACAAAGGCAGGGTAACCTGAGAAAGGATGTTACCGCTGTCCATTTCCAAGGCAAGCTTCTGCACCGTCACCCCAGTTGCATCTTGCTGGTCAAGGATGGCGGCAGGAATGGGGGCGCAGCCTCGGTACAAGGGCAGCAGGGAAGGGTGAAGATTTATGCCTCCCATGGGAAAGAGGGACAAGAACTTAGGCCCAAAAATCTTTCCGTAGGCAAAGCACACCAAAAGGTCGGGCTGCAATTCCGCCACCGCATCACGGGCTGTAGCATCAAGCTTTTCTGGAGTGAGCACGGGAATGTGTGCTCCCAACTCAGCCTCCAGCTTTTGGGCTGCCTGAGCCACAGGGGTAGGAATCAATGCCTTGCTACGGCCTTGGGCTGAGGGAGGGTTAGTCAGCACCCCGACAATGGTAAAGTCCTTTCCCTGGGCCTTTCCCAAATGCAGTAAGGGGATGGCTGCCGCCTCTGGACTTCCAGCATAGAGAATTCGTAGCACCTAGGCACCTGCCTTCTTTGCTTTTTTTGCAGCGATTTTTGCCGCCTTTGCAGCTTTTGCCGCAGCCTTTTCCGCCCTGCGAGCAGCCCTTCTTTCAAACTGCTGGATTGTTTTCTGACGAAAATCCTGGTCGCCTCGGTCAATATAGAGGACACCCTCCAAATGGTCGTATTCGTGCTGAATTACCCTGGCTAAAAAGCCTTCAGCCTCCAAGGTAAAGGGGCGACCTCGTTCATTCAAAGCCTGAATGGTAATTTTTGCTGGTCTGGTAATTTTTTCGTATACGTTGGGAATGCTTAGACAGCCTTCCTCGTAGTCGCACATTTCCTGGGAGGTAGCCACAATCTGGGGATTGATAAAGACACGGCGTACCTCATCATCAGCCAGAACCACGAAAAATCGCTTGAGGATTCCCACCTGAGGTGCGGCCAACCCAACGCCGTTGCTTTCAATCATAGTATCGAACATTGCCTCCAAAGTGGCGCGCAATTCGTCATTCACTTCTTCTACTGGCAAGGACTTTTGTCTCAATAAGTCCTCTCCAAGGTGTAAAATTTCCATAAGTAATATGGTATAAAAACCGTGGCCTAAAGTCAAGGATAGAAGAAAATAGGAACTGAGAAGATGTCACGAATAGGAGCTATTTCCCTTCTGTTTTTATACTTGACAAATTCTGGATTTCTGTTATTCTGTTTATGACAAAATATTTGTTTTTGTCATGTTTCAAAAAGTGCAATCATTTTACGGAGGATTCCATTAGTATGTCTAAGAAATATGCATTTTTATTTCCCGGTCAGGGAGCTCAGGCACCAGGTATGGTAAAGGATGTTTGCGAGACCTATCCAGAAGCCCGTGCCTGTCTGGACTCCATTTCTCAAATTGCAGGGGAAGATATTACCAAGCTTTTGTGGGAAACCGAGGCATCCGTGCTTTCCCGCAGTGACCGCAGCCAGCTTTCTATTACCTCAGCCTCCTTGGCAGTTGCCGCTGCCCTCAAGGCAAGGGGCATAGAGCCTGCTGTTTGTGCTGGCTTTAGTCTGGGAGAATTCCCTGCCATGTGTCTCAGTGGAGTGCTGTCCTTTGAGGATACCATTAAAATCGTAAAGCTTCGTGGTGAAATCATGCAGAAGGTTTGTGATGACATTGCCGCTCGCAGTGCAGGAAATCCTCCTGGAATGGCCGCCGTTATGGGATTGGCTCCCGATCAGGTAAAAGCAATTGCCAAGGAAGCCGGAGAGGCGTATGCTGCCAACATGAACAGCGTAAAGCAGACCGTTGTTTCTGGAACTGCAGAAGCTTTGACCAAGCTGGAGGAGCTGGGAAAGGCCGCTGGAGCTCGTCGTGTGTTGCGACTTGCAGTTGCAGGTCCCTATCACAGTCCCTTGATGCAGGCCGCCGCCGACGAGTTTGAAAAGGTGATTGCCGACGTTCAGTTCAATGATCCCAAGACAATCTTCTTGTCCAACGTTACGGGAAAGGCCGTTACCAGCGGAGCAGAAATCAAGAAGAATGCTATTCTCCACCTGACAAATCCCGTATTGTGGACTGACGAAGAAGCCGTTTTAGGCAAATTGATTCAGGAAGGACAGGCAGCTGGAGAGGAATGGGCTATTCTTGAACCAGGTCCAGGAAAGGTATTGTGTGGCTTGTGGAAGGATACCGAGTATGCTTCTTTAGTTGCTTCACAGCCTGTTAATACAGCTGAAAATATCACTAGTCTTTAGTTTTAGGAGGGAATTATGTTGTTGCAGGGAAAAAAGGCCTTGATTACAGGTTCCTCGCGGGGAATCGGAAAGGAAATCGCTCGTCGCTTTTTAGAAGAAGGAGCTGAAATTTGGGGATTGTGCTCCAAGCCTTCAGCCGCTCGTGATGAGCTGCAAGCTCTGGCACAGGAAAAAGGCTCCGCCTACCACGAGGTATACGTAGATATTGCTGATACTGCGCTTTTGTCTGAAACAATCAAGACCGTAATGGCATCCTCTGGAGGCTTTGACATTCTGGTAAACAATGCTGGAATTACTCGTGACGGACTTTCCTTCCGTATGTCCATGGAAGACTGGACTAGCGTTCTTGCCGTTAACCTGACTGGAACCTTTGTGATAAGCCAGATTGTATCTGCCGACATGATTCGCAAGCGAAAGGGTTCTATCATTAACATGACCAGCATTGTTGGTTTGCACGGACAGAGTGGACAGGTAAACTACGCTGCAAGCAAGGCTGGTCTCATTGGTTATACAAAGAGTCTTGCCAAGGAGTGTGGTGGCCGTGGCGTTCGTGTAAATGCCATTGCCCCCGGATTCATCGAAACTGAAATGACTCAAGTAATAAGCGAGGAGGCTCGCAAGGCTTGGCTCGATTCAGTGCCACTGAAGCGAGTTGGTACAGTAAAAGACGTGGCCGATGCCGCATTATTCCTTGCTTCCGATATGTCTTCCTACATTACCGCCCAGGTTCTGGGTGTTGACGGTGGAATGGGAGCATAAATCTTTAGACCCCTGCCGATTCATGAGTTTTGGCGGGGGTTATTCATTTAATAGGAGAACGAAAATGAGAAGAGTCGTAGTTACTGGTTTAGGAGCAGTTACTCCCTTGGGAAACAATGTTGAAGAAACCTGGGAAGGAATCAAGGCCGGGAGAAGCGGTCTTGGAAATATCACCCTTTTTGATACATCAAACACCAACATCAAGGTTGCTGCTGAAGTAAAGAACTGGGATACATCTGAGTTTGTAGACAAGAAGGAAGCCCGAAAAATGGCTCGTTTTACCCAGTTTGCGGTTGTAGCTGCTGGCCAGGCTTTGAAGGACGCTGGCCTTTTGGAAGAGGGTGCCTTGGAGCCAAGTAATACCGCCGTTTTCGTAGGAAATGGTATTGGTGGATTCGAGGTTTTGGAGGAGTCTTGTGGAAAATACTTTAGCTCAGAAGGAAAGCGCGTTCCCCCCCTCACCATCCCCATGCTGATTCCCAACGAGGCTGCAGGAAACATCTGTATGCGTTACGGCATCAAGGGGCCAGCTCCCACCATTGCCACAGCCTGTGCTTCTGGCTCCGATGCCCTGGGATTGGCCTTGGACAGTGTCCGCAGTGGCCGTGTTGACGTTTGTGTTGCTGGTGGAACTGAGGCTACTATTACAGGATTCGGAATTGCCTCCTTTGCAATACTCCAAACACTGGCTAGTTCCTTCAACGACTGTCCCCAGAAAGCAAGCCGCCCCTTTGACAAGGCTCGTGAGGGCTTTGTAATGGGAGAAGGTGCTGCCATGCTGATTTTGGAAGAATATGAACATGCAAAGAAGCGTGGTGCAAGGATTTACGCTGAGTTTGCTGGTTACGGTGGCTCCTCTGACGCCTACCATATCACCAGCCCCGATCCCTCTGGAGACGGTGGCGCCGCTGCCATGATGGCCGCCTTGAAGGATGCTGGTATCAAGCCTGAGGAGGTTCAGTATTACAATGCCCACGGAACATCCACTCCTATCAACGACCCTGCAGAAAGCTCCATGTTGAAGAAGGCCTTTGGTGACCATGCTTATAAGATGAAGGTTTCTTCCACCAAGAGCATGACTGGCCACTGCCTCGGTGCAGCTGGTGCTGTAGAAGCATTGATTTGTATCAAGGCCATTAACGATGGCTTCTATCCTCCCACCATCAATCTGGAGAATCAGGATGTTGAAGGTGGATGTGACTTGGATTACGTTCCCAACAAGGGTGTGGAAGGTGAAATCAATTGTGCTGCCTCTGGCTCCTTGGGCTTTGGTGGCCACAACGGTGTCGTTATCTTCAAAAAAATCAAGGACTAGGCATGAGCGTAACAAAGGATATTGAATCATTGCTGCCTCATCGCAAGCCCTTCCTCTTTGTAGATGAGATTGTTAGTGCCGATGAAAAGGGCAGCGTTTCCACCAGAACCTTTACGGAGGAAGATTTCTTCTTTCAGGGACATTTTCCCCAGTACCCCGTTGTGCCTGGAGTGATTTTGGTGGAGACCATGGCTCAAGCTGGTGGTGCCGCATTGAGCTTTCAGAAGGTATTTGCCGACGATGCATTGTTCTTCTTGGCCACTGTGGACAAGGTAAAATTCCGCCACCAAGTGCGCCCCGGTGACACCGTCCGACTGGAAATCACCAATATGCGTGTTTCCCCCAAGATGGTAAAACAAAGCGGTAAGGCCTACGTAGGTGAAAACCTCGCCGCCGAAGCCGAGTGGATGTGTTTAGTTGGCTCTGCAAACTAAACGCAGCCACAGTTTTGCGAAGCAAAACTAATAGTTGTGGCGAAAGCCACAAACAAGATGTGTTTAGTTGGCTCTGCCAATTAAAGCATTTCTCATGTTAAGCTACCAGCCTCCCTGGTAGCTTAATTTTTGTAAGAACTAGCTTTCGACCCAGCAGTATAGCCGATGAACGAAAGAGTTGCGGCAACAGGGAGGTCCCCTGAGCAGCCGAACTGTGAGCGTAGCGAAAGTGCGAGGCTGATTAGGGTTTCCCTGTTGCCACTTTCACTTTTAGTCCTACCATGCTATACTGCATCCCATGTTTGAAGTTCGAGTAGAAGCCGATTTTGCGGCGGCCCATTTTTTACAGGATTATCATGGAAAGTGCGAGAACCTTCACGGTCATAATTACCGGGTCTTTGCCCATGTGCGGGGAACGGAATTGGATGAAGGTGGCATGCTCTTTGACTTTACCATTCTCAAACGGAATCTACGAGCCATTTGTGGTCGTTTGGATCATAGCCATTTGAATGAGTTGGTGGATGGGCAGGGCAATTCTGTATTTAATCAAAATCCCAGTGCAGAACGAATTGCCCAGTGGATTTTTTCCCAACTCCAAGCTGCCATTGATGCAGAAGGAGGCTTGCCACCAGGAAACAAGCTCTGCGCTGTAGATGTGTTTGAGACAGATACCAGCAGAGCCCGCTATATCGCTGATTAGGGCTCGGAGCATTAGATTTGGAAGGAATATTTTGACTGTTTCTTTTCGTAAAAACGTCCAAAGATTGAATACGTTCAACTTTTGAGCGTTTTTCAAGTTAATCAATGACGCTTTTACCAGCGGTAACCAAGACCAAGCCGTGGTTTGATATGGAATGCAGAAATTTTTTCTTCACTTCTTAAGGAAAGAAAATCATAAGATGCTACAACTCCTCCTGCACAAAGAACTAGACTACAAACAACTAATAAAACTAATTTTGTCATAGAAATCTCCTTTACATATATTATTCTTTATATTGTATGTTTTGTAAATAAAAAAAATAAATTACTCCTAGCTAGCCGTAGTACCAAAATAAGAGTATATTATAGTTTCATGTGTACCTTTATTGTTCCTGTTTGTACCATCCCGGCAGAGGTCTCTCCCCAAGCCCTGCCCTTGGGAGCGGCCTCCATCGTTGCTGCCATCAACAAGAGCTTTGCAGAAAGGCCCCTTGCACCGGAAACCTCTGTTGATGCTCGACTCATATCCATTCCGCCAGAATTCCAGCTGCCGCAGGAGGAGCAAGCCCAAGCCATAGCAAACCGGCTGTTGGAGCTCCAGCCCTCCGCCCTTTGCTTTTCTCTTTTTGTGTGGAACCGGACAGTGCTGGCTCAGGTTGCAGCCATCATCCAGAAAGAAAGCCCGGAAATTCCCCTGATTGCAGGTGGGCCAGAGGTGACGGCGGAGGCGGCGGACAAGGATCCTTTCAACTACTTGGTGTGCGGGGAGGGGGATGAGTCGGTACCGAATCTTTTGCGTCAGCTGCTGACGGCCCCTCCTGTTTCTGGCGCTTCAGAGGGAGCTGGCAAAGAGCAGCTTCCTCCACGAAAGATTTTTTCTCCCCGTGCCAATCAGGAAAATCTCCCTTCGCCTTATTTGACCGGCACATTGAATCCTGCTGAATATCAAAATGGGGCCTTGTGGGAGCTGGCTCGTGGATGCCCCTTCAAATGTGCCTATTGCTATGAATCCAAGGGTGAAAAGACGGTGGCCTACTTTCCCCTGGAACGGATTCGTCAGGAGCTGGATTTTTTTGCAAAGCACAAGGTGGGCCAAATCTTTGTGCTGGATCCCACCTACAACGCAAAAAAAGACAGGGCGGTGGAAATCCTCAAGCTGATTCGGCAAAAGGCACCAAGCACCTTTTTCCACTTTGAATGTCGTGCAGAATTGCTGAATCCTGAGCTGGTGGCAGCCTTCTCCCGAATTTCTTGTTCACTGCAAATCGGATTGCAAAGCGCCCACCCGCAAGTGCTTAAGCTGGTGGCTCGCAGCATCAACCGAAAGGAATTTGCTGGCAAAATCTCCCTGCTGAACAATGCTGGCATCATTTTTGGCTTTGATTTAATCTACGGTCTTCCAGGAGACAACCTTGCAGGCTTCAAGGAAAGCATTGACTATGCCATTTCCCTGTATCCCAATAGCCTGGAGATTTTCCGCCTTTCCGTATTGCCTGGTACCGCCCTCTTTGACCAAAAGCAGGAGCTGGGACTGGTGGCTCCTGCAACGCCTCCGTATTTGGTGGAATCCACCCCTCGATTTTCTGCCGAGGACTTGGACAAGGCTGAAGAGCTGGCCCGTGCCACCAGTTATTTTTATTCCCGTGGGCGGGCGGTGAGCTGGTTTTATTCCTTGCTCAAACCCCTTCGCTGCAGTCCCTCAGTCTTTTTCACTCGATTTGCAGAATTCTTGCAGGCAGAAAATATCCGTATTCCTGCCATCCAAGATGATTGCAGCCACAGGGAGGTGGAGCAGGTTCAGCTTAGGTTCATCCAAAGCCAGTATTCCAGCTCCAAGCTCAAGTCCCTGCTGCCTGCCGCCACAGACCTTGTCAAGCTGAACGGTGCCTTTAGCAGAGCCTATGCCGACGGAGAACGAACCAACCTGAGTCTGACCTTCCACCCCGATGACTTGCTGAGCCCCTATTCCCAGGATTTGGCCTTTTTCTGCCAACATGCCAAAAAAACAAGGCTCCACATTGTGGTGCAGCCCGGCAAGAAGGGCGTTGAGTGGCGACAGATGAAGAAGGGGTAAAAAAAGGGCTGGAGCTCCGGCTCTTTTCTAGCTTTTCTTGTTACTCCATTACAGGGCTGCAAGAATCTCTGGTGCGTGGGTTTTGGTGTTTACCTTGGGAAACACGTGGGTAATCACACCATTTTCGTCCACCACAAAGGTGGAGCGGATGATTCCCATGTAGCTCTTGCCACACATCTTCTTCTCTCCCCAGGCTCCAAAGGCTTGGATGGTGGTAGTTTCCACGTCGGAAAGCAGGTGGAAGGGAAGGCCAAACTTGTCCCGGAATTTGGTGTGGGAAGCGGTGCTGTCCTTGCTGATTCCCAAAACTACAGCACCTTTTGCAAGAATCTGGTCGTACACATCACGGAAGCCGCAGGCCTCTGTGGTACAGCCTGGGGTATTATCCTTGGGATAAAAATAAATAACCAGCTTCTTTCCCTTAAAATCAGCAGGTGAAATCATTGTGCCATCCTGATTGGGAAGGGAAAATTCAGGTACCATATCTCCAGCTTGAAGCATTTTTTCCTCCAAAATTAAACAAAATTGATATTATTCAGAATGGTATAGAAGGGATATATGTTTGTCAAGAATAAATGTAACTTGTAAAGAATGAAACTGTATTTGATTGACTTATAGCATTTTAGGAATTATAATGAAAAGTATATTCATTTTCTGTTTTAATAATAGATAACAAAATACTGAGAGGTAGAGAGTGAGATTGTTAGAGCTTCGCCATAAAATTCTTTTCAAAATCATTTTTTCTGTTTGCATTGTTATTGGAAGCAGTATTGTGGGCTTGTCCATTTTTCTTTTCAACCAGCTTAATTCCATGAATCTTGGAGATGGTGTTTCCACAAGGGTAATTTTGTTGTCTCTCGGTTCTACGATTTTTGTCCTGTGCTTGGTGGGAATCACTTCCATCATCATTCTCCAGACATATATCTTGCTTCCCATCAATAAGGCTATTGTGGCTTTTAGAAAATTACAGGGCACTGATGGCTTGGCAGATTTAACCTACCGAGTGGAAGTCAAGAGTAAGGATGAAATCAGTCAGCTTTGTAATTACGTGAATCAGTTTATTGACACGCAACAGGAAATCTTGATGGATGTAAAAAATTCCAGCAATGCCCTTTCCAATATCAGCCAAACCTTGTCCTCTTCCAGTCGTGACGCAACGAATGCGGCAGAATATATCACCCTGAATATTTCCAGTGTAAACCAGCAGGTGGAAAACCAGAATGATGCCCTGCAGTTCGTCGTGAAAATCATAGAGGCCAGCGTAAAAAAGATTGGCGGATTGGATATGCTCATCAACCAGCAGTCTTCAGGAATCTTGGAATCATCCTCCGCTATTGAACAAATGTTTGGCAATATTAGCTCAGTGTTTAATTCCATGAAGAAAATGGCCCGTGAATATCAACAGCTGACGGTAATTACAGAAGAGGGGAGAAATCGTCAAGATGAAGTTGCCCAGCAGGTTGATAACATGGTGCGGCAATCCCAGCATTTGGCTGAGGCTAACGAGGTGATTGCCCAGATTGCTGACCAGACAAACCTTTTGGCTATGAATGCCGCCATTGAGGCTGCCCATGCAGGAGAGGCTGGAAAGGGATTTTCCGTTGTTGCCGATGAAATTCGAAAATTGGCGGAGGATGCAGCGGAGCAGTCCAAGGCAATTTCTCTTGAGCTTAAAGATATTTCTCGAGTCATACAGCAGGTTGTGGATACTTCCGAAAAATCCCAAGAGGGCTTTTCTGAGATTACAGAAAAGGTAACCAGTACAAATGCCATTGTACAGGAAGTTTCCAATGCCATGTCAGAACAGCAGGTAACTTCCAAACAGGTGCTTTTGTCATTGCAGTCTATCAATGACAATAGTATTCAGCTGCAAAAGACTTCTGCGGAAATCAACAAAGATATGACAGACTTGCAAAGGTCTTCTCACAACTTTGACAATATTGCAAACAATGTTTCTGCCAGCATGAGTCGTATGGATATGAGCGTTCGGGAAATCGAGTCCAATGACAAGATGGTGGAGCAGCAGGTGGAGCTTGTGGGAGTCACCACCCTGAGACTAGATAATCTCTTGTCAAAATTCAAGCTCAACTAAAGCTTTCGACGATATCAAGCACTTGATTTAAATAACTTGCCCCGAACAGATTAAGATGATTCAGCAGGTGATAGAGATTGTAAATATCCAGGCGGTGGGAAAAATCCTTGGGAATCGGATTGACCTGATGATAGCTTTCATAAAATTTCCGAGGAAACCCACCAAATAGCCGAGTCATGGCGAGATCTGCCTCCCAATGGCCGCAATAAGCCGCTGGATCAATAAGCCATCCCTGGCCATCCCTACCGGTATAAACATTACCTCCCCATAAATCGCCATGGAGGAGGGAAGGTTTTTCTGGCTCAGGGAGAAATTCCTCCAGGCGGAAAAGGAATTTTTCATTCATATCCCGTTGCTTTACAGAAAAATACCTTTCCGCCCAGTGAAATTGGGGAGCCAGTCTGCATTCTCGGAAAAATTCCACCCAAGAAGCCTTTGGTTGATTTTTTTGTGGTGTGGCTCCAATATAATTATCAAGGACAAAGCCAAAAGTCTTTGTCTTGGAATCATCCTCCGCTGAGGAAGAGCCTTCAGTTTGGGGAACGAGATGTCTGCAATTTGCACAGTGGAATTCAGCAAGCCTTTGACCAAAGGCCTCCCAGTAATTTGAGGCTTTTTCTGTGGGAGGAAGAAATTCCAGCAATAAAAAAGAACAGGGGCCTCGTAGGGGATTGTCATTTCCCTCATCTATGCCCCAGGCCAAAACCTGTGGGGTTTTTAGGATTCCCAAGGATGAAATTGCCTTCAAGCCTTCCACCTCAGTGCGGAAAAAATCTGCATTCTTTCGGGAATTTGCCTTCATAAAGATGGTTGTTTGTTGACCAGATTGAGATTTCACTTCCAGCTTGTAGGCATGGTTGATGTCTCCCCCCAGTATGGAACGAGCGGATACAACCTTTTTCAAATGTAATTCTTGGAGTGCTTGGAAGAAGCTTTTGGGAGAATGGCGAGGTATAAAATCTTGGTTCATGTATGGAATATCGGAAAAAAAGCTGGGGCTTGCAAGCTAAAGGTTTGCCTTTACCATGGCTCGCACCTGAGCAATGTGGCTGTCTATGGCAGCAGAATCAAGGGGTTCAATTTCTAGCATCAGGCTATTGAACAATTCTTTTATCTCTTCTTTTTCAAGTATTGCTTTATAGCCCTCGTAAATCCTTTTGATGATGGCAGGATCTGTATCCTTTCGTGCCATCAGAAAGCTTCTGTTCTTGCAATAAGAAGTATAGCCATACTCACCAACACCCTTTGTACCTGCTGGAGACCACTTCCATGGCCTTCATTCCAGTGTCTCTGGTGTCCTTCCTGCTGTATGCGGCAGAGCCTCTTGTTCCGCATGACTCTGGTGAAGATGAAGTCATCGGTAATGTTCAGGTCTTCCCATTTTTTGAAATTGCCTTGTGGCTCGCTGTTCCTCTCGTCCTCTGGCCCCTTCCCAGCGTCCAACCCACCCCGGCGGGCCTGCTGAAGCCCTCTCCCCCTTTCACTTTCAATTCACCTATGCTATACTGCCCCCCATGGAAGCTATGAGAAGAACTGTCACCTGCGGAGACCTGCGCAAGGCTGACGTTGGAAAGACTGTTATATTGAATGGATGGATTCACCGCAAGCGTGACCACGGCGGAATATCCTTTATCAACCTGCGGGACCGTCACGGCCTTACCCAGGTGGTGGTGGATTCTGACTCCCCCGCACACTTGGTGGACCTGGCCTTGGACTTGAAGATGGAATACTGCCTGGCGGTGGAAGGAATTGTTCGTGGCCGCCCTGATTCCATGATTAACCCAGAAATGCCCACCGGCGAGGTGGAGGTGGTGGCCAAGGAAATCCTTGTGCTTTCCAAGAGCGAAGTCCTTCCTTTTATGATTGACGAGGTGAACAAGGACGGCACGCCGGTAATTCCCAACGAGGACTTGCGCCTGAAATACCGCTACCTTGACCTGCGCACCGCCTCCATGCAGCACCATCTGGCTCTCCGCCACAAGGTCACCATGGCCGTCCGCAACTACCTGGACAGCCAGGGCTTCTACGAGCTGGAAACTCCCACCTTCATCAAGTCAACGCCGGAGGGAGCAAGAGACTATCTGGTGCCCTCCCGCCTCTACCCCGGCAAGTTCTACGCCCTGCCCCAATCGCCCCAGCTGTACAAGCAGCTTTTGATGGTGTCCGGCTTTGACCGCTACTTCCAGATTGCCCGCTGCTACCGTGACGAGGATGCCCGTGGCGACCGTCAGCCTGAGTTCACCCAAATCGATATGGAGATGAGCTTTGTGTCCCGGGACGACGTGCTTTCCATGACGGAGGGCATGATGGCCCACGTGTTCAAGGAAACCATGAACATTACCTTGGAAACTCCCTTCCCCCGCATTGCCTACGACGATGCTATGGATTGGTACGGCAGCGACAAGCCGGAGCTTCGTTTTGACATGAAGATGCAGGATGCGGCCTTTATGGCAGAAATCGGCAGCTTCCAAGCCTTCAAGGACGCAGTGGCTCCCAACGAGAAGGGCGTGGTAACAGGTGCTGTAAAATCCCTCGTTGTGCCGGGAGCCGCCGCCGACTACAGCCGCAAGAAGATTGAGGAGCTGGAGGGAACAGCCAAAATCTACAAGGCTCGTGGACTGGGCTGGACCAAGGTGGCCGGAAGCGAGGCAGAGCCAACCTTGGAAGGTGGTATCGCCAAGTTCTTCGAGGGGACGGCGGCTGAAATCTGCCAGAAGCTGGGAGCCAAGAGCGGAGACCTGCTGCTCTTTGTTGCTGACCAGAAGAAGTCCGTGGCCTGCACCGCCCTGGGAGCTGTCCGCAGCCGCCTGGGCAAGGACTTGAGCCTGTGCAATCCCGACCAGTTCTCCTTCGCCTGGATTGTGGACTTTCCCATGTTCGAGTGGAACGAGGAGGAAAACAAGTGGGACACCGCCCACCACATGTTCACCATGCCCCAGGAAAAATATCACGCCACACTGGAAAGCGACCCCGCGAGCGTAAAGGGCGACCTCTACGACCTGGTGCTCAACGGCTACGAGCTGGCCTCTGGTTCCATCCGTATCCACGACCCCCAGCTGCAAAAGCGGATTTTCCAGATTGTAGGCTTTGACGAGGCAGAAGGCCAGAAGAAGTTTGGCTTTTTGACCGAGGCCTTCAAGTACGGAGCTCCACCCCACGGCGGAATTGCCCCCGGATTGGATCGCTTGGTGATGCTGATGTGCAAGGAAACCTCCATCAAGGAGGTCATCGCCTTCCCCAAAAATAGCTTTGCCCAAAGCCCCATGGACGACTGCCCCTCAGAGGTGGACCAAAAGCAGATTGATGACCTACATTTGATTGTCAGGAAGGACTGACGGCTTTTTAGGCTGGGCCCCTTTCAGACTGGAGCTCTGACAGCTGTTTTTGCGGGGGGAACAAAAAAAGCGTGCTGGCTCAGGTTTGACCCTGATTCCGGCACGCTTTCTTTTCAGGAGGAGCTTCCGCACGGGCAGCCCCTTCCCGGCTAGATGCTGATGTTCACCATGTTGGCCACCTGGGACGACTGGGCGTACACGCTCTTGCTGTGGCGATAGGGATTGGCAACGTTTGCCAGCCGCTCTTTTATTTGACCCATGTGCATTCTGAGCAAATCACGGTTGGACTGGTTTCGCTCCAAAACCTGTTGCTGCAGATGCTCCAAATCGGCCTGCAAGCGGGGTATGTCTTCCGCATCCCCATCACCTTTACGAACACGTTCTTGATACATGAGCTCCATCGGTTTGATAACCTTTTGCAGGCTGATGATGTGAGACGCAATCTGCTGTTCAAGTTCGGTATGAGCCAATAGTGAATCAGTATTTTCTTCTTCAATCACCTTTGTTTGGGACTCCAAAACCAGAAGATATTCCCTAAATTTTTCCCGCTGTTGCTCCAGCAAGGAACGAAAGCGTCGGAGAATTGCAGTTCGCTCTTCAATTTCAGCCTGAGTTAGATCCATACACTTACCCGTTGATATCAATACCGTTCATGAGAGGAGCTGGCTCACGTCCAGCCTCTGTAGCAGCCTCTGCCCACGCATCCCGCAATTGCATCAACATATCTTGGATAAAGGTAATCTTATCCCGATTGTGATTGATAGAGATGTTCAGGAGCTCCTGATTAAAATAGATGTACAGTGACATTAAATTCTTTGAGATGTCTCCACCGGCATTCATGTCCAAGGAAATCATCAACTCAGTGATAATCTCCTGAACCTTCATGATGTGCTTGGAGAACTGCTCAATATTCTGAGCCTCAATCTTATTGCCACCCATAAGATAGGACACGGCATAGCTTAATTGGCGGATAGCCTCGTCGTACAACATTACAACAAGTTTTCCCTGACTAGCTGTTTTTACACCAGTGTCCCGATAGGCGCCATAGGCACCATAAGGTTGACCGTAACCCATATTTACCCCCTACAGTTGCTTTTTTAAATATCGGAGTAGTAAAAATGCCCTTTAGTTTTAATTTAAAAAAACAGAACAGTATCGACTATTCTTCTTTTTTTTCGTATATTCTTAGTATGAGGTTGAATAATGAGCGATTCTAACGATAAAAATAATAAAAATGACAAGAAGCCAAATCAGGATCCCTTTGATTTTTTCAAATTGTCTCCTGAATCGGGTAATAAAAAGGGTGGCGGTGGAAAAAAAGGTTCATCCTTTCCTTTCTGGGCCATTATTTTGGTCGTGGTGGTGGCCGTTGGCATCATCAATATGATTCTTACTTCCCAACCAGACAATCTGATTCCCTTTTCTGATTTTAAGGCCATGATTCAAAATGGTCAGATTACTTCAGTAGATATTGGGGAAACGTATTTTACTGGATATTTAGGAAATGCTATTGTAGAAGAGACAACACCTTCTGGATTGAATCTTTTTAGCACTCCTGCTGCAAATGCAGGTAATTCCGTCCGTACCGCCGGTATTTTAACAGAAAGCTTCCTGCAATTGCTGGATACGGCGGGGGTTTCCTACAAGGTTGTTGCAAAACAAAATGGCTTTTTGACCCAACTTTTAGTAAATCTCATCATTCCTTTTGGGTTTATTTTCCTTATGTGGATGTTGATTTTCAGAAAGATGGGTGGTGGCCTTGGCGGCAGCATCTTTTCTGCCGGTAGCTCTCGTGCAAGCGCTGTGGAGGAAGGCTCCATCGTAACACGCTTTGCCGATGTGGCTGGCGTAGACGAGGCCAAGGAAGAGCTGGTGGAGGTGGTAGACTTTTTAAAGTCCCCTCAAAAATATACAGAAATCGGCGGAAAGATTCCCAAGGGCGTGCTTTTGGTGGGGCCTCCGGGAACGGGAAAGACCCTGCTGGCTCGTGCGGTAGCTGGCGAGGCGGGAGTTCCCTTCTTCAAGATTTCCGGCTCAGACTTTGTGGAGATGTTTGTGGGTGTGGGAGCCAGCCGTGTCCGTGACCTCTTCCGTCAGGCCAGGGAAAAGGCTCCCTGCATTGTGTTCATTGACGAGCTTGATGCCATCGGAAAGAGCCGTGTGAACAACATCCACGGAAATGACGAGCGGGAGCAGACCTTGAACCAGCTGCTGGTGGAGATGGACGGATTTGACAACTCCAAGGGCTTGATTCTTTTGGCTGCCACCAACCGCCCCGATGTCCTTGACCCGGCACTGCTGCGACCCGGTCGCTTTGACCGCCAGGTGGTGGTGGATCGCCCCGACGTGAAGGGCCGTGAGGCAATTCTTCGGATTCATGCCAAGAACGTCAAGCTGGGCAATGGCGTTGACCTGGCCTCCGTAGCTCGCTCAACCTCTGGCTTTGCCGGTGCTGATTTGGCCAACGTGGTGAATGAGGCTGCCCTGCTGGCTGTTCGTGCCGGTCGTAAGGAGGTCCAGATGGAGGACTTCCACGAGGCAGTGGAAAAGGCCATTGCAGGTTTGCAGAAGAAGAGCCGTGTCATCAAGGAGAACGAGCGAAAGATTGTTGCCGTCCATGAGACTGGTCATGCCTTGGCTGCCGCCTTTACTGAGGGAGCCGACAAGGTGCATAAGATTTCTATCATCCCCCGTGGTATCGCCGCCTTGGGCTACACCTTGCAGATTCCCGAGGAAGATAGATATCTGCGTACAGAAAGAGAGCTGTACGGGGAGATTGACGTTTTGCTTGGAGGGCGGGCTGCAGAGCAGGTATGCTTTGGTGAGGTTTCTACTGGTGCTTCCAATGACTTGCAGCGAGCTACAGACATTGCCCGAAAGATTCTCACTGACTATGGTATGAGCGACAAGTTCAAGAATGTGGTGCTTTCCCAGCGAGGTGGTGGCTACGGCTCCGATTCTCCCCAGCTGGTGCGTGAATATTCTGAGGCAACCCAGCAGTACATTGACCAGGAGCTGGCTCGCATTATGGATGAGCGGTTCACTGGTGTGGTGAATATGCTTACGGAAAAGCGGGACGTTTTGGATTACATCGCCCAGCGGCTTTTGGAAAAAGAAGTTATCGAGCAGGCTGAATTTGAAGACATTATCAAGGCCCGCCAGCACTTGGACGAGTTGCCAGAACCTGTTCCCGCTACAGAAACCTAAATATAGAATACAAACAAAAAAGCTGTTTCATTGCGAAACAGCTTTTTTGTTTTAGTCAACATTAACAATAAAATCTTATGGTATCAGTATTAAAGAATGTTTTCCACTTAGCACAAATGATAAAGAATTCTGCGGCTATAATGTCTTCAATCTTGTTCAAATCCTTTTGGGGAATATGACCAGCATTTGAAGCAAGGATACAACCTCCGTCTTTTGTAAGCCGTAATTTTGTGGCATTGTTGGTGGGTACTCCTTTACTAACATGAACATAGATTGGTTCATTATTTTCATTTGACCAAAAATAAATAGTGTATGCACCAACATGAAACAGGCTAGGCAACAGTTTCTCCTTCTTCTAATGCATATTTGTAGAAAAGATGAGCATGTCGTTCCATCAGTCGTGTGAATTCTGTGATTTCATTTTCGGTGAACCCCTCATTGTAAATCCAGTTATAGCTAGGGAGCTCTGCACGGGCAGAACAAAATCCATTTTCAATTGGTCGTTCAAAATGAACTTGAACAACTTGCTCTCCAGACTTTTCTAAGATTTGAGAGTGAGTGATGAGGGTATTATCGGCTAAGGTCATATACTCATACATCATGGATATACCCTAAATCCGATGCATGGCACTAAAAACCTTCTCGTGCATGATGTTAATGGAAACAGAAAGCTGCTGGCCCAGCTCATTCAAGGCGGTGCGCAGCTCTTCCATGGGGAGACTAGCGGCAGATAAATCCACCATCATCATCATCACGAAGTTGCCAGAAAGGATGGTTTGGCTAATGTCTGCTATGTTGATGCTATGCTGAGCAAGGAAATTGCTCACCTTGGCAATGATGCCCACCTGGTCTGTTCCTACGACGGTAATAATTGCGTTCATGCTAAAAATGATAATGAAAAAAGCCCCCTTTGGAAAGGGGGCGGGAAGGGTCTAAAAACTGACAATTTCCTCGTGAATGGCGATGGCAAACTGGTCGGTCATGCCGGAAATAAATTCGATGATGCACTTGTTGAAGCTGTCCGGTTGGGACAGATCGAACACTGGCTTGATGGAGTCGAATTTGATTAAGGCTCGTTTCTCAAGGTCGTAGCTGGTGTATTTTACCAGCCAGTCCTCAAAGGTGGTGCTGAGCAGGGGATATTGCTTGAGGCAGAATCCCACCTTCTGGCTGGGAACAAAGGGCTGGGTCTGGCACAGCAATCGGTAGATGGTGTGGAGTATCACCGTGGCGTAATGCTCAAACTCTTGGAGCCGCCAGTGATTGTAGATGTTGGCAAAATTGAAGGACTTAAGCTTTTTCATGAACTTAAAGTAGGCTGGTGAAAATACCAAGCCTGTTTCCGGGGAGCTTTGCTGGCACAGGTCTACAATCAGGTCGTTGATGAGGACTGTGGTGTTCACCGTCTTGCCTTTTTTTGTGGCGGGAAAGCCAAAGCATTCTCCTACAATTTCTCGCAGCTGGCGGTAGGCTCCCATGTCCAGGATGTGATACTGGCGGGCATCCTCAATGTCCCGGCCAAGGTAGGCGATTTTATCAGAAAGCTTGACCACGCAGCCTTCCCAAGTGTAGGGCTGAACACTGCCGGCCTTCTTAATCTCGTACAGCGGCATGGCTTGACCTCGGGGCTGAATACCGCTCTCGTCCACCTCGCCGCAATGGCACACGATTCCGTCCCGCACGGCGTAGGTCAAATCTAGGTTCTTTGCCCTGCCTTCTGGGTCCTGCAAGGTTTCGATGTAATCTGCAAAAAAAAGGCTGTTTCGTTCGTGCCAAAATCGTTTTGGAGCATTTTCTCCTGGTTTTTGTGGCAAAAGCTTGTTCAGGCACTCTTCTCCAAAGTGACCAAAGGGGGCATGACCAATGTCATGTCCCAAGGCGATGGCGGAGGCCAGCTGCTCGTTCAGTCCCAAGTGCTTGGCGATGGTGGAAGCTACCGACGCCACGTGAAAGACGTGCTCCATGCGGGTGCAAATATGGTCGTTCTTGGGGGCAAAGAAAACCTGGGTCTTGTGCTTGAGACGGCGGAAGGCCTCGCAGTGGAGCAGGCGAGTGTAGTCCCGCTCGAATTCGGTGCGAATGTCATTGTTTCTAGAATACAATTCATGTTGCCGCTGAATGGCCTGCTGCCAGTTGGGGTTCTCTTCTCTACAGGCTACCTGAATAAATGCGTCTTTCATGGCTCAACTATACTTCCTTCCATTAGTTTGTACAAGATTCTTTTCCCCAAGGAATAAAGGCCGGGAATTTGTTTTGGGGAGCTCTTTCACTTACAGTAAAAGTATGAGGAACACTTTTTTCACTGCAATTTTTTTCGGTCTTTCACTTTTTTCATTTCTGGCTTGTTCCGCCTGTACCGTTGCACCTTCTCGTAGTACTGCCCAGCTGCACAGCTTTTATCACCAAACGGCAGTTTCCCTGGATATGTTGGATGCCTCCTACAACGTGAACGGATTTTTGCCCCAGCAGGTGTATATCAAAACCCTGACCCAAACCTTTTGCCGGGACTACCAGTTTTGTCTGGTGGACGGCCTGATTTATTACAAGCTCATGCCCAATGCCCAGTACAGCAATCCTGGCAGAGATGAAACTGAATGGCAGCTTTTATGTGGAACAGGGCTTCCCTTTCCCGCAAAGTCCGGGGCTTTTCCTGTTCCTGAAGAAATTGTAGAAATTACCGCTGATGCAGATGCTCTGGTGGCCTTTGATTCAGAGGGCGGCATGTACCAGTTGTTTACCAATACGAATGCTCCCGGAAAGCCCTTCCAGTGGATTTATGACTTTGGTTTTCCTGAGCGAGTCCATTTGGTGCAGAACCAGCTGGTTAAAAACAAGCGGGCTTGGGCCATGGGAGCCCGCCGTCAGGATGTGCTGTGGCACGAGGATATTTTCGGCAATCCCCACCACTACGGCACCATGGGCATTGAAACCCTCTATTTTTTGACGGAGGACGGGCAGCAGATTCGCTTTACGGACTCTGGGCTGCCTGCCGACTTTAGCCGCAGTATTCAAGGCCCGGAATCTGGAACCTTTATTGCGGAAAATCTCAGTGTCAGTGCCTCCACCATGTTTGTGATTAACAAGGCCGGAACCATGTACACCCGCCTTGCGGACTTTGACACCCTTGGCTGCGATCCCATGTTCTTCAAGTACACCTACGAAAAACTGCCGCAAAAATACGATGGTACCCAGTATCTTTCCAACTATTCCCCCTGGGGCTTGCCTTCAGAGCCCTGGCTCCAGCAGCCCGAAATTCCCTTAAAGGGTCAGGCTCGGCTCACCAAGCACATCACCATCCTGCAAAACGGTCGTGGTAATGCCAGCCGTGAGCTACGAGTGGCGGGAACGAATGAGTTTGGACAAACGGGCTATTATTCCAAGTCCATTTTTCAGGACGAGGGCGAGGATTGGAGCTTTGTGGAGGCTCCCCTGTATCTTGATGAAGCCACCTTTCTTCCTGTTACTGCTACAGGCGTTCCTCCTGAGGTGCTGGAAAGCTTGTCTGGTCCCAGCCAATTCCTGCAATTTACTGGCTCCGTGTGGCAGGAAGGTCGCCATATTCCAGAAATCACCTGTTCCATCGATGATTTTATCATGAGTGAGGGAAGCTGCACCATGAAGGTGAGCTACAAGGATGAGACAAAGGAAATAACCCTTCATCCTGTGGAAATGTGGTCCTTCATGTTCAGGAACAATCCTGGCTTTGACGGCACGCCAAAAAATTTTTTCATTACCTTTGAGTATCCTGAAGGAAGTCTCCATTCAAAATACCCTGAATTCCAGCTTTTTTTAAAAAAGGTTTTTGGAGACAAGAACAAGGTGGTGTTTTCCAGCCAAGCCTCCGTTACAGACTCTGTGTTCCATCTCAGTGTCAAATATAAGGAGCCCAGCTTTATTCCAAGCCCTTTGTCTAGCCGTGGAGACTCCACCGTTCCAGTGGTGGTGGCGGCAAGGCCTCGGAAGGATGATTTTGTCTTTGTCCTCACCAACCCTGGTCATCAGCAAAATGCCGCCACAGTGAACGCAGCCTTGTTCTACGATTCTCCCGCTCTGGCTCATTTTACATCGGAGGAATTGCAGCTGGAACCTGGCACTTTCATTTCCCAAACAAATCGTCAGCTTCTGGATAAGGCTCTGGTGGCAAACCAGCAGTATCGTCAGATGCTGCTCCAGGAGCTGGACTTGTTCAAAGAATATGCTTCCAAGGCAAAAATTTCCCGTTGGGGCTACAATTTTGTGGACTTGCTCACCACCGTAACCCTGCTGAACCAGATTGACCTGCCAAAGATAAAGACTGCCACCTCCTTTGGGGGTGAGTTGCTTGCCCAAAATGCCCGTACCTACAAGGCTCAAGCTCAGTCCCGGACCTGGACCTATTCTCATCTGCTGGAGCTGCTGGAGCTCCGTATTGCAGCTTACAAGGCCCTGCAAAAAGTCTTGGAGGAGGGGGCAGCGTCAGTTTCTATTCCAGAAAAACTCTTCAATACCCACTATCAGTATCTCAAGGTTGCTACCTTGCCTGACACCATCCAAGGACATTCTCCCTTGCAGGAAGAATGCTGTGCCACCGCCTTCCTCTTGCCAGATGTGCCCCTGTTTCCAGGGTATTGCCTTGTGCTGCAGAAGGAGGGGGAGTTTTATTATGTGCTGGCTGAATTGGAGCAGTCTGTAAAGGCCATTTATCATAGAAATATTCAGCCTTCCCAAGAAAACCCTCTGGTGCTGCCAGTAAAATTTCAGGTATTTTCTGATTCAGGTCTCCTGCCAAATGCCTTGAAAAAACTGGACAAGCAGCAGGGAAGGCTCCTATGGGATGGAAGTCAGCTGATGATTGAAGGAAAGAAAGGCTTCTGGAAAAAAATGCCCGTCTTTTTAGGTGATTTTAGGTGAATTGAAGCTAAATTGAACTCTATTGTTGCGCCCTCTATTTTCCTCTAGTTTTATCCTTGATTACCGATAAATTCAGTGATATAATGAAAGTTATCCACGGAGGATTTTTTGCAAGTCCGTAGGACAGAGAATGAGGAATTTAGGGGGAGTGTAATAATGAAAAGCTTAAAAGCTACCTTAATCGTTGTAACTAGTGCTATCGTACTGGTTGTGGCCCTAGTCAGCACAGTTTTGGCATATCTTTTTGCCAAGGATGCGGCTACAAAAATCATTTTGGAAGACTCCATGGTTCTAGCGGAAACAGTCTCCGACTTCCTGGAGGCACGGGCGAACGTGGAGATTGAGGTCTTGTCGGCCATGGCCGTTCAGCCTGAAATGACGAGCACGACATTAAGCTTGGAGGAGAAGGCCTTATTCCTGAACAATATTGCCGCCATGGATTCCCAGCGCATTGCCTACACCGTTTGTGACACAGAGGGAAATGGATACACAAACACTGGCGTCGCTCGTTATATGGCAGACCGCGACAACTACAAGGAAACAATCCGGGGTAATTCCGTGGTGACAGACCCCATTGAAAGCGAGTTGCGTCCTGGAACTATGGCCATTACCTACACCGTCCCCATCACTGACCCGGTGACACGGCGTATTACCGGAGCCATCATCCTGGAGAAGGATGCCCAGAACATTTCTACTATCGTAGGAGATATTGTTATTGGTCAAACTGGAGGCCCCTTCATCGTTAGCCTTGATACAGGAAATACTGTAGCTCACAAGGAATACGAGCGTATCCAGCGGGGCGAGAATCTGGCCCAGGCCTCCAGGACAGATTCCGATCTGGTGGAGCTTTCCTCCCACATCAACAACCTCGTTGCAGGCAAGAAGGGAACTGCCTCATACAACTACCAGGGAAAAGAGTGGCTGCTTGCCTACACTCCTATGCAGCAGCTGCAGTGGGGTGTTGTAATCCAGGCTCCCATGGAAGAATTTACCGACGAAATTGTACTGATGCTGCAAATCATGATAATTGTTGCGGTCATTCTGATTGCAGTGGGTATTGCAGTGGCTGTTTTCCTGGGAACCTCCATCAGCAACCCCATCAAGGTCATTGATTCCGCCCTGGCGGGAATATCAAAGGGTGATTTGGTTCTGGCCCACATTCCTGCTGAGCAGCGGAACAAGATTAGCTCCCGCAAGGATGAGCTTGGTGCCATGAGCCGTGCTCTGGTAGAAATGTTGATGCAGCTTACCAAGATGGTTACCTCCATCATGACCAATGCCCGCCAGATTGAGAGTGGAAGCGAGCAAATCAGCTCCACCAGCCAGTCCATCTCCTCTGGTGCTGCCGAGCAAGCTGCTTCCACCGAGGAGATGTCCTCCACCATGGAGCAAATGGCTTCTAATATTCGTCAAACTGCTGACAACGCAGCCAAGACAAATAGCATTGCAGAACGTACTGCTTCCGACAGCAAGACTGGTGGTGCTGCTGTAACTGATGCCGTTGCCGCTGTCAAGGACATTGCTGAGAAGATTCACATTGTTGAAGACATTGCCAGCCAGACCAACCTGTTGTCACTGAATGCCGCCATCGAGGCCGCCCGTGCTGGTGAGGCTGGAAAGGGATTCTCCGTTGTTGCCAGTGAGGTTCGCAAGCTGGCTGAGCGTAGTCAGGTAGCTGCAGGTGAAATCAGCGAGCTTTCCGCCCGTACCTTGTCTGCTGCAGAAAATGCCGGTACCTTGATTGAGAATGTTATTCCCAGCATTGATGAAACCACAGAGCTTGTTGAGGAAATCGCCGTTGCCTGCCGTGAGCAGGACAATGGTGCCCAGCAGGTCAGCAAGGCCATCGTTCAGCTGGACTCTGTTGTACAGCAGAACGCCGCCGCCTCCGAGCAGATGGCAGCCATGGCCGAGGAGCTTTCCTCCAACTCCAAGAATCTGGTTGAGCTGGTAAGCTTCTTCAAGGTCTCTGCTTCCGCTTCCGCTTCTTCTGCGGAACCAGTTCGTTCCATGAATAAGGCCGTATCAAATATGCCCCATACTCCGGCTAAGCCAGTAGCTCCTGCTACTGTCCACAAGCCAACCGGAGCTGGAGCTGTAGCCCACAAGCCTGCTGTAACCATCTCTGATGATGATTTTGAGGAATTCTAGGATTTACTTGGAATAGGCTTTTAGATTGAAATCCTTCTGGTATGGTTCAGGCCAAATCCAGAAGGATTTTTTTATATCTGTTGATTTTCACTGTCGATTACAAGAAAAATGTGTTATATTGTATGTATGGATATAAATTTTAGTGAAGATGTATTCAGTATTACAGAGACTGAGTTGTTGGAACCAAAGAAATATCAGGTGGTTTTCCTAAATGATGATTATACCACGAAGGAATTTGTGACCCAAATACTGGAAGTCATCTACCACAAGGATAAGAACGAGGCAGAATTCTTGATGGAAAAGGTTCATCAAGAAGGGTCTGCAGTGGTGGGAGTATATACCTATGATATTGCTGTCACTCGAGTAAACCTAACTATGAAAATTGCCCGTGAGTATGGTTTCCCCCTTCGCTGTGAAATGCGAGAAGCATAATGCTATATATCAAATCTCATAATTGATAAAATAGAGGAGTTTTCATTGAATCTTGCCCCCCAATTACAAAATATTATCAATAGGGCTTATCAAGATGCCCGAAGAGCAGGTCACGAATTTGTTACCCCTGAACATTTGCTAAAGGTTTCCCTTGAGTTTCCCTCTGTCTGCGACCTTTTGCTAGTTTGTGGTGGCGATGTAGATACAATTCGTCAAAATGTAGCAAAATACATTGAAGAAAATGTGCTGGTGGTGCAATCAGGTGAGCCATTGCAGACTGCTGGTTTTCACAATATTATAGAGCGAGCTATTTTTCATTGTGCTTCTGCAGAAAAAAAAGAAGTGGAAATCGCTGATGTACTAGTGAGCATGATGGAAGAAACAAATAATTATTGCTCCTATTATCTACGTGCTGGTGGAGTGGAGCGTCTCCGATTGCTAGAGGTTGTAAGCTACATTCGGCAAAGCAACCCTGACAATATTCGTGAGCTTATTGATGATTTGCTGGCAGATACGAGTTTTACTGATGGGGTCATTCCGAAGGATGAAGAGAAAGATTCCTGGGAAACACCCTCCAGCGAGGAGGATGCTCAGGAAAAACGAGAAGGCCAGACTACCTCTAGTTCGGGCAAAAAACGGAGCATCTTAGAACAATTCACCAAGAATATGACGGCAGCAGCCCTTGCTGGGGAATACGACACTCTCATTGGCCGAGAAGAAGAGCTGGAGAGAACAATTCAAGTGTTGTGTCGTCGATTTAAGAATAATCCCGTTCACGTGGGTGAGCCTGGGGTGGGAAAAACTGCCATTACCCAGGGCTTAGCCTTGAAGATTGTACAAGGAGAGGTTCCGGCAGTTTTAGCTGGCTATGAAATATTTAGTTTGAATGTGGGAGCCTTGGTGGCCGGTGCAAAATATCGTGGTGATTTTGAAGAGAGACTGAAAAAATTGACGGATGAGCTGATGAAGCGGGAAAAAGCCATCCTCTTTATTGATGAAATCCACACCATCATCGGGGCCGGTGCATCTGGAAACGGCAATCTTGACGCATCCAATCTTTTGAAACCCTTCCTTTCCACTGGCAAGGTACGGTGCATTGGTTCTACCACCTACGACGAGTTTACAAAGATTTTTGAAAAGGATAGAGCCTTGGCCCGCCGTTTCCAAAAAATCGATATTGTGGAGCCAAGTCCAGAAGAAACAATGAAAATTCTTGAAGGCTTGCGTCCTTCCTACGAGGAATATCACAAGGTGCAGTATCAAAAAAGTGCCTTGCGGGCCGCCGTTGATTTGTCGGTGCAGTTTTTGCCGGATCGCCGTTTGCCCGACAAGGCTATCGATATTATGGATGAGGCAGGCTCCTTTTTGCGAATGCGAGACAAGACTGGTGCTGGTGGCGGCCGTGTCACCAAGGCATTGGTGGGTAAGATTACTGCAAAAATGGCTCGCATTCCAGAAAATACTGTGGCAAAGGACGAGCGAGAACAATTGCATTCCTTGGAAGAAAGGATTTCTCAAGAAATTTTTGGTCAGCAGGAGGCGGTTCAGTCGGTGGTTTTGGCGGTGAAACGGTCGAGAGCTGGGTTACGGGACGGAGACAAAACCATTGCCTCCTTTCTCTTTGTGGGGCCAACTGGGGTGGGAAAAACAGAGCTGGCAAAATCCTTGGCGGCTCATCTTGGTATGAAGCTGCTTCGGTTTGACATGAGCGAATATCAGGAAAAACATACCGTAAGCCGCCTCATCGGTGCACCTCCTGGCTACGTGGGCTTTGATGAGGGGGGCTTGCTGACAGAGGCCCTGCGAAAGGAGCCTCACTCGGTGGTTTTGCTGGATGAAATTGAAAAGGCCCACAGCGACATCTACAATATCCTGCTGCAGGTGATGGATTATGGCCAGTTGACGGATAACCAAGGACGAAAGGCTGATTTCCGTAACGCCATCATCATCATGACAAGCAATGCCGGAGCTCGTGATATGAGTCGTGCTAGAATCGGCTTTGGTGGCCAATTGCAGGGAACAGGTGCTGTGGGCGAGGCGGTGGAAAAGGCCTTTTCTCCTGAATTCCGCAATCGGTTGGATGGAATCATTCCCTTCGGAGCCTTGGACATGCAGGTGGCAAAAAATATTGTGGAAAAAGAGATAAGAAAGCTTTCCCTGCGGTTGGCTGCCAAAAGAGTGGAGCTGGTGGTGGATGAGGATTGTGTGGCATATCTGGCGGAGGAAGGATATTCCCCATTGTACGGTGCCAGAAACATTGCCCGCTTGGTAGACGAAAAGATTGCCACTGTCTTGGTGGATGAGATTTTGTTTGGAAAGCTTGCAGATGGCGGCATTGTTCGGGGAAGAATGGAAGGGACAGCTGGCGATAAGTCAATCACCTTTGTGGTGGAAGATTGAAATCAGGATACAGGCTTCGGTTTAGGAGGCTGTGTCTGATTTTCTTTTCCCTTTTACCTGAAGTTTTATTCATGGTATACTGATTTCATGATACAAGAGACCTCCATTACCCTGTTGAATCCTGCTGATGCAGAAAATCCCAAGGAAAAGCTCATTCGCAGTCAGCTGGCAAAAAAGCTTGATTGCAAGGAAAAGGATATAAATGGCTTTGTTCTGGTAAAAAAATCCTTGGATGCCCGCCACGGAAAGGTAAAATTCCACCTGAGGTACAAGGTTTTTACTGGACAAGACAGGCAGGAATCAGAGGAACCTCAAGAACTGGAATATTTGCCTTGTCCAGAAAATGCGCCACAGGTGGTAATCGTTGGTTCTGGGCCTGCGGGCTTGTTCGCCGCACTGAAATTGATTCAGGCGGGTATCCGGCCCATTGTGCTGGAGCGGGGAAATCCTGCTGGACAGCGAAAGCGGGACATCGCCGCCATTAGCACCCGCCACGAGGTGAATCCCGATTCAAACTATTGCTTTGGAGAAGGTGGAGCTGGCACCTTTTCCGATGGAAAGCTCTACACTCGCTCCAACAAGCGGGGAAATATCCAAGGAATTCTTCAGATTTTCCATCATTTTGGAGCCGACTCACAAATCCTCACCGATGCCCACCCCCACATCGGCACCGATAAATTGCCCTCCGTGATTCAAGCTATGACACAAAGGATTGTAGAGTGTGGGGGAGAAGTTCATTTTGGATGCCGCTGCACGGAGCTGTTGCTGGAAAAAACGAAGGCTCAGGGGCTGCAAGTGGTGGGTGTGAAAGCAGTTTCCGTTGCTGAAGGTAACGCTGATCAAGAGCAGGTTTTCCCTGGAGATGCAGTTATTCTTGCCACAGGTCATTCTGCTACGGATGTGTACCAGCTTTTGGGAAGGCAGTTACCCGCCGCCTTGGAGGACAAGACCTTTGCCATGGGGCTGCGGGTGGAGCATCCTCGTGAAATCATTGACAATATTCAGTTCCACGGTGCCCAGAAAAAGGCCCAACTGGGGGCGGCGGAATATCGCCTGGTGACCCAGGTGCAGGAGCGTGGAGTCTATTCTTTTTGCATGTGTCCCGGCGGCTTGGTGGTGCCCTCTGCCAGTTGTGAAGCAGGGCTTGTGGTAAACGGAATGTCTCCTTCCAGCCGAGGTGGCAAGTGGAGCAACGCCGCCATTGTGGTGGAAATCCGCCCCCAGGACTTTGAGCTGGTAATTGCCCAGCTGGAAGAAAAATTTTCTGAGTACAATATTGCTGTGGATGCCAAGCTTGCATCCAGCAAGAATTCCAACCCAGGGCTGTATCTACGAACCCTGCTGGAAATTCTTGCCAAGGCTCAGGGAAAGGGGCAGCAAGCTCCCGCCCAGCTTTTGGTGGATTTCCTTGCAAAAAGGCCCAGCCAGGAGCTGCCACGTTCCAGCTATTCTCCCGGCTTGGTGGCTTCTCGCCTTGATTCCTGGCTTCCAGACTTTATCAAGGAGCGGCTGCAACAGGCTTTCCGTGACTTTAACCGAAAGATGACTGGCTTTGTGTGTACAGAAGCCCTGCTCATTGCCGCAGAAACCCGCACCTCTACTCCCGTTCGTATTGTTCGCAATCCCGAAACCTTGGAATGTGTGGCCGCAGCAAACCTGTATCCTGCCGGGGAAGGCTCTGGCTATTCAGGGGGAATAGTTTCATCTGCCATGGACGGAGAAGCGGTGGCCACCGCTCTTATAAAAAATCTACAATAAGGTTCTTGACTGGTTGGCTCTCCATGAGGATGAGCCGCTGCTACCGCTGGTCGTAGTTTGCTACCACCCAGCTGCCCAACAAGACAAGGCCCGCTGAATGTGGTATAGTGGGAAAAGGGAGGATTGCAATGCCTGAAATTTCGAGATTTTATGGATTGGTGGTCAAGATGTTCTTTAAGCCCAGGGAGCATGAGCCACCGCATATTCACGTCCTTTATGGTGAATTCAATGGTATTTTTGAAATTCAATCTAAACTCATGACTGAAGGTGATTTGCCGGGAAAGGCCCAGCAGATGGTTCTTGAATGGTTGGCTCTCCATGAGGATGAGCTGCTGAAAATGTGGAGGAACCAAACCATAGGAAAGCTTCCTCCCCTGCTCTGATTTGGTGCAAAGCGATGATTCCCAAGATAAAGACCCTGGAGCCGCTGGAAGATTTCTTGTTGAAGGTATCCTTTCAGGATGGAAAAAAAGTTATTTATGATGTAAAGGATGACATTGAAAATCTTCCTGGTTATTCAGACCTTGTGTCTGTCAGCGGATTATGGCTGCAGGCTCAGCTAGACGAAAGTAGAACCTGCGTCTATTGGAATGACCAGATAGATCTCCCCAGTGACATGATTTATGAGTATGGGAAGCCGCTCTAGCCACCTGTCCTCCAATGAAACCTATGGCCGAATCCAATGTAAGGGCTGCGACGTACTCCCTATTGGTACGTTAGGTTGACTCTACTGCGGGGTAGGTAAATTGGTTCTCAGGAGCCCGCTGCCGGCTTACACTTCGCTACGCTCAGAGGGCGCCGTCATCAGTATGATGTCAGTGCAACGCGTCATTCACCAAGATTGGCAACCTACCTTATCAAGGTGAGACATCTGACAGAAAAATTGTTAGATGGTTGAATCCCTATGGTACTTCGTTTTCATGTAGATTTGTGCTACCAACCACCTGTTTCGTACTCCTTTTGAATATTTTTTATGTACTCTTCATTGACAACACATTGCAACTTTACCTTCTTGTTTGCATGGTATGTTTTACCATCATAGGATACCTTTCCTGAAAAACCTGCATCTAACTTAAAGTCACCGCCTACAAATTCTTCTGAAAATGAGAGATTTCTGTTCCTTTCTTTAGAGAAGGTGACGCTAATCTTATTTTTTGACGACTCAGATAACTTCCCTGGTGTGTCCTTTTTTATTATAATCCGCTGAATGTGCTTTCCTGCACTCACAAAGATTTCTCCATCATTTGTCGTAGCAGGATTTTCCCATTCATCTAATGTACGTTCCAAAACTAAGTCATCTTCAACGTAAAAAACCACTTTATCCAGAATATTTGAATATTCTTTTAGATGCTTTGAAGTAAAATCTTCTTTTCCTCCAGAAGCATGGGAAAAAGAAAGAAGAAAGAGGAGCATTGCTAAAAGGACAATACTCTTTTTACTTGTACTCGCTCCCCATCTCTGCACTTGCATGATACAAGGGATACAAGATTCCTGCTTTTTCATAAAAGCCTCCTGTAAATAATTTGAATTTCATTATAATCTATACATGGTATCATCTAATGATTGTTAATCTTTATAGAGATATTATATCTTTGTTCGGATTATACCATCAAGTATTTTTCTCCTTGTGCAATAATGGGGGCATGAGCTCCTTTTGGATGAATGTGAAAAAAGCCCTTGTATTTAAAGAGTTAGAAATCAAGGAATTAGCCTATAAATCAAATGTTTCTTACTCCACCATCATCAACGGAATGAACAAGAACAGCATGCCCCATGCGGACATCGCTTTGAAGATTTCAAAAGCGTTGAACATGTCCTTGGAAAGTCTTCTGGGAGATGTCGAAATAAACGCCTTGGATGAAGCATGCTTGACCCAAAAGAATCTCGAGAAAATTGAAATTGCCTTGTACCGAAAGAACAAAAGAACTATTGATGTGCTGGAGAAGCTTCCACCCCAGCTACGGGGTACGGTGGAGGAGCTGGTGGTTAGAACCCTAGATTCAATTCATGGGTCGCATCTGTCATGACTGCTGTCTCCGCCGGTCCGTGCTCGGCTTTTGCTGCTACCGCTGGTCGTAGTTTGCGGCCACCCAGCTGCGGTATTCGCCGCTGCGGATTCGTTCAATCCACGCTGAGTGGCTCAGGTTCCAGATGACCGTGGCGGCCAGGCCCTCCTCAAAGGTCATCTTTCGCTGCCAGCCTAATTCGGTCTTGATTTTGGTGCAGTCGATGGCGTAGCGGCGGTCGTGGCCAGGACGATCCTTTACGTAGGTAATTGTTTGTCGGATTGCCTCGGCGGGCTTTCCCAGCTCTTGGGCCGCCAGCTCGATGAGCTTGTCCAGCAGCCTGATGTTCTCCCACTCGTTTTCGCCACCGATGTTGTATTTTTCACCAGTGCGTCCCTGCCGCATGATTTGCCAAACCGCCCGGTTGTGGTCCTCTACATAAATCCAGTCACGGATGTTCCTTCCGTCGCCGTAGACTGGCAGGCTCTTTCCCTCGCTCATGTTCAGGATCATCAGGGGCAGGAGCTTTTCCGGGAACTGGTAGGGGCCGTAGTTGTTGGTGCAGTTGGAGAGTGTCACCGGCAGGCCGTAGGTGTGAAAGTATGCCATGGCCAGGTGGTCGCTGGAAGCCTTGCTGGCCGAATAGGGGCTGCGGGGGTCGTAGGGGGTGGTTTCGGTAAAGTAGCCGGTTTCTCCCAGGGAGCCGTACACCTCGTCGGTGGACACATGGTGGAACAGCACGCCGTCACGGAATCCATCTTCCGTCTTCCAGAAATTGCGGGCTGCGTCCAGCAGGGTGTAGGTTCCCAGCACATTGGTGCGGACAAAGGCTTCCGGCCCCAAGATGGAGCGGTCCACGTGGCTTTCCGCCGCAAAGTGAACGATGGTGTCGATATTGTATTTTTTAAGGATTTCGTCAATGGCGGCTCGGTCGCAGATGTCCACCTGCTCAAAGAAGTAGCGGCGGCTGGACTCTGGGCAGCCCGTCCCGAATTTTTCCTCGATGTCCGCCAGACTCTCTCGGTTGCCGGCGTAGGTGAGGCTGTCCACGTTCACCACGGTGCCGGAAAAGCCTGCGTCGGTAAAAGCCTTGTTGCCAGAGGTGGACATACCAAACAGGTAGTGGATGAAGTTGCTGCCGATAAAGCCTGCTCCACCGGTCACCAAAATATTCTGTAATTTTCTTGTTGTCATTTGTTCTCCTTCGCTGTTATTGGGGCATTTCCTTGAAGAAGGGACTGCACATAAAGGCTCGCAGGCTTTCCTGCCAGCTGGGAATCTTTTGCTGCAGGGCTTTTTTCAGCTTGGACTTGGACAAAACGGAATAGGCTGGTCGTTCCACCGCCGCACCGAATTCAGCCGTTGTACAGGGATTCACCACGCATTCCTTGGTGACAATGCCCTTTTCCCGTCCGATTCTATAAATCTCTTGGGCAAATCCGAACCAAGAGGTCTCGCCCTCACCAGTGCAATGATAGATTCCGCTCATGATTTTGGGATGGGGATTGCCGGGAAGGTCTTGGTTGCCTAGAATCGTCAGGATGATGTAGCGGGCCAGGTCCAAGGTACAGGTGGGACTGCCGAACTGGTCGTTTACCACGGAAATGCTGTCCCGGCTGTTCATGAGGTTTACCATGGTGTAGACAAAGTTCTTGCCTCGTGGCCCGTAGAGCCAGGCGGTGCGGAAGATGTAGGCGTCGGGATGGGCTTCCAGCACCAACCGCTCGCCTTCCGCCTTTGTCTTTCCGTAGACTCCCAGGGGGGCTATGGGCATGATTTCCGTGTAGGGAGTTTTTCCTGTGCCGTCAAACACATAGTCGGTGGAAATGTGAATCATGCCAGCTCCCACTGAACGGGCAACGGCCGCAATGTTTCCCGCTCCGGTGGCGTTGAGCCGTTCCGCCAGCTCTGGCTCCGTCTCCGCCTTTTCCACGGCAGTGTAGGCGGCGCAGTTTACCACCCAGGTGATGCCGGGATTGCTGGTGGCAAAGGCTTCCAGCTCCTGTCGATTGGTAATGTCCACCTCCCGGTCGGTTTCCACAAAGGGGATGCTTGTAGCTTCCAGCTGACGGGCAATTTCGCTGCCCAGCATTCCATTTTTTCCAATAAGCCAAACCATGGTGTCTCCTTGTGTGGCAGAAATCAACCTAATCATGATACCATAAATGAGGGCGGTACGCAATGAAGGTTGCTATCTTCAGCCTTGCCGATACAAAAAGCAAGCTTTTTCGTGGGAATAGATGATGCCAATGGCTTGAAGATACGAATAGATGATGATTGGGCCCACAAATTTCATGCCCCGCCGCTGCAGGTCTTGGGAAATATCATCCGACAGGTGGTTTGTGGTCTTGTCTGTTTCGTAGATGATGTTGTCCTGGGTAAAGCGTTTTAGATATTGATGAAAAGAGCCGAATTCTTCCACTATAGATTTAAAGACTTTGCTGTTGGTAATGCTTGCAAGGATTTTCCTCTTGTTTCTGATAATATCCTTGTTGGCCAACAGCTCCTGAATCTTGGCTTCATCGTAGGCAATAACCTTTTCCAGGTCAAAAGCATCGTAGGCCTTCCGAAAATGCTCCCTCTTGTTCAAGACACATTCCCAGGAAAGCCCCGCCTGAAAGGATTCTAGAATCAGCATTTCGTACAAATGCTGGTCAGTAAAATTGGGCTTGCCCCATTCATTGTCGTGATATTCCACATAGCGGCTATTTTTTGTATTGCACCACGTGCAGCGGGTTTTATTGGTCACTCCCCAATCCACCTGCCGTCTAGGTCAAAGTAGCTGCCGCTGGGGTCAAAGGCCGGATGCTTGGTATCCTTGTCTGAAAGCTGGAATTCCATTCCGATTTCGATTCCAGCTTGGGTCAGTGCCGCCTGCCAGTTTATGCCGATGGTGGGGTCGTTCCATGGCAGGCCGCCCTCGTCTTCAGGATGATAGAAGTCGGTGCATTTGTAGGCGAAGATGGCAGTCTCGCTCAGCACGACAAAGCCGTGGGCAAAGCCTTGCGGGATATAGAATTGATTTTGCTTCTCGGCGGAAAGCACCACACCGTGCCATTTGCCGAAGGTAGCGGAGCCTGTCCGCAGGTCCACTGCCACGTCGTAGACAGTTCCCGCCATGGCCCGCACCAGCTTTCCCTGGGGATGGTGCTTTTGGAAGTGCAGGCCCCGCAGCACGCCACGGGATGACAGGGACTGGTTGTCCTGCACAAAGGTCATGGCAAGGCCGGCGGCGGCAAAGTCCTTCTGGCTGTAGGTTTCAAGGAAATATCCCCGCTGGTCGCCGAAAACCCTTGGCTGAATCTCGTACAATCCCTTGATGGAACATTCACCGATGGAAAAGGGCATGGGCTCACCTACTTCTTCTGGTTTAGAATCAGGGCGGCGATGGCACCGGGAATCCAGCCGGCACAGGTCAAAAGTAGCACCAGCAGAATGGAACCGCAGCCCTTGTCCAGCACGGCTAGGGGCGGAAAGATGATGCAGAGAATGACTCTTCCTAAACTCATGAATTACTCCTTTGGGTGATGGGTTTCAGCAACTATCGTCCCTGTTCTGCAATGTAGGCCAGATAGTCGCCGTAGTCGGTCTTGTAGCCGGAGGCCAGCTGCTGCAGCTGCTCCTTGGAAAGCCAGCCGTTGCGGAAGGCGATTTCCTCGATGCAGGACACGTACATGCCCTGCCGCTTCTGGATGGTGGCGATGAAGTTGCTGGCCTCCAACAGGCCATCGTAGGTGCCGGTGTCCAGCCAGGCCATTCCACGGCCCAAAAGCTCCACGGAAAGCTGCCCCCGCTCCAGGTAGGTGTTGTTCACGGTGGTAATTTCGATTTCTCCTCTGGCGGAGGGCTTGACCTTGGCGGCAATGTCCACCACGGAATTGTCGTAGAAGTAGAGGCCCGGCACGGCGTAGTTTGACTTGGGCTGGGCGGGCTTCTCCTCGATTCCCAGCACCCTGCCTGACTCGTCGAATTCCACCACACCGTAGGCAGTGGGGTCCTTTACGTAGTAGCCAAAGATGACAGCTCCGCCCTCCCGCTGGATTTTTGCGGCAGCGGCCTTGAGGGTGGCGGTAAAGCTCTGGCCGTAGAAGATGTTGTCCCCCAGCACCAGGGCCACGGAATCCTGCCCGATGAAGTCCTTTCCCACAATGAAGGCATCTGCCAAACCTCGTGGTTGGTCCTGCACGGCATAGTCAAACCTCATGCCCAGATGGCTTCCGTCCCCAAAAAGCTCCTTGAACAGGCTGATGTCCCGTGGGGTAGAAATGACAAGCACCTCACGAATGCCCGCCAGCATCAGTACCGACAGGGGATAGTACACCATGGGCTTGTCGTAGAGGGGCAAAATCTGCTTTGAGACAGCCTTGGTGATGGGGTAGAGCCGGGTGCCAGAGCCGCCGGCCAGAATGATTCCTTTCATGAGAGCCTCCTTTCAGTGGCCTTGGAGCCAGGATGGACACCGTGGCCTATTCTGTGATGATGGTGTGAAGTCGGTCCAAGTCGTCCCGGGAAAAGTATTCGATGATGATGGAGCCCTTGTCCAGGCTCCCCTTGATGGAAACCTTGGTGCCAAAGACTTCGATATATTGCTGCTCCAAGGCGGCGAGATCCGGATCCTTTTTAGCTTCGGTAGTGGCCTTCTTTTCGGCCACCTTGATTCGTCTTCCGCCGTTCAATTCGGCCGCCTGCTGCTCCGCTTCCCGCACGGAAAGGCCGCTGCCGGTAATCCTGCCAAAGAGGATGCGCTGGTCGGCGGCATCGTTGACAGAAAGGAGGGCCCGTGCGTGGCCGGAGGTGATGGCCCCTGTTTCCAGTGCGGACTGCATATCCTGTGGCAGCTTGAGCAAGCGGAGTGCGTTGGCCACGGTGGAGCGATTTTTTCCCACCCGCTGTGCCAGCTCCTCTTGGCTCAACTGGCTCATTTCCATCAGCTTCTGGTAGGCCATTGCCTCCTCAACAGGATTTAAGTCGGAGCGCTGGATGTTTTCGATGAGGGCCACCTCCAGCTTCCTCTGGTCGGAGTATTTTTTCAGCTGGACAGGAATCCTTGCAAGCCCCGCCAAACGTGCAGCCCGTGTCCGCCGCTCACCGGCAATGATGTAGAACTGTCCGTTGCCAGCGTCCTCCACCGTCACCGGCTGGATAATCCCGTGCTCACGGATGGAGTCTGCCAGCTCCTGCAATGCTTCTTCCTTAAACTCCTTGCGGGGCTGGTGGGGATTGGGAACAAGGCGGCTCACCTCCAGACTCAAGGAGCCGTCTTCCTCCAGAGTAATTCCTTCCGGCAGGCTCGTCGCCACCTGGGAGGAACCAGTCTCAGCTTGCTGTTGGGATGGAGTGTTCAGGTCAGAGATGTTGCCCAAGGTAGATAAACTGGGGCTTTCTTCAATGAGGGCGTCAATGCCCTTTCCCAAGGCAGATTTCTTAGCCACGCTCAATTACCTCGGTGGCCAGACTCCGGTAGCTCTTGGCTCCAGCGCAGGAGGGGTCGTACTTGCAGATGGGCAGACCATGGGAGGGAGCCTCGGAAAGGCGCACGTTTCGGGGAATAATCGTCTTGAATACAGTGTCTCCAAAATAAGACTTTACCTGAGCGACAACATCCTGGGCGAGACGTGTCCGTGAGTCATACATGGTGAAGAAGATGCCGCCAATGCCCAGCTTGGGATTGATTCCCTTCTGAACCCGCTGGACGGTCTGCAACAAGAGGGTGATTCCTTCCAGGGCAAAGTACTCGCACTGCATGGGAATCAGCACGGAGTCTGCCGCCGCCAGACCGTTCAGGGTGAGAATTCCCAAGGAGGGCGGACAGTCAATCAAAATATAATCATATTGGGGAATAAGGGGGGCAAGAGCATTTTTTAGGTAAAAGTCACGATCCTCTTGATCTGCTAATTCTATGGAAGCACCAGACAAATCGATGGAGGCCGGAATCACATGGAGGTTATCTATACAGGAACGACGGATTGTTTCCTCTGGGGTGTTCAAACGAGCTATCAATTCATAAACGGTGGGCTTATTCTTGGAGATGCCTACGCCTGAAGTCATATTTCCCTGAGAGTCAAAGTCAACCAGCAGAACCTTTTTTCCGGCCTCTGCCATGTAAGCTCCCAGATTGATAACAGAAGTGGTCTTGCCAACGCCTCCCTTCTGGTTTACAAAAACAAATACCTTTCCCATGGCTTGTAATTGTATCATGTTTTGTGAAAAGAGTATATATCAAAAAACAGATTCTTCTTAGGCCTTGATTATTTCGTCAGAAAGGAATATAAAAATATACATGGGAAATTCAGAGTGTAAAGACGAGTTGTTACTACAGTTTGTTGATGAAAAGGTACTTAGAGCCTTTAATGCCATCGCTTCTAGTGAGGATGTGGTTCCCCAGGCAGAAGATGTATTGGTTGTTACAGAGATTTTTTGTCTCGGCAACAGCAAGGATTGTGGTTCCTTTATCATCGATGTTGCAAAGTCTGACCGTGAAGAGCGGCTTACCCAGAGTTTCCATAAAAATCTCAAGCTCCTTGTTGAAAAAACTTGGGTAGAAGCTTCTGATATTACCGTTAAAGATCAAGTTCTCTATCGGATAGATAAATTGTGTGAAAAGCTTGCGGCAGGAGATTACGCTAATTGTTACCGAGATTTTATCAATGTTATGATAGATGTGGTGTATCTCATGTTTGGCTCCCAGGCCAAAAAAGAAGATTTTGCTGAATATGCCCTTCGTATTGACCCTGAATTCGGTATTTTCTGGTGGTATCTTCATTCCTTGCCCAGAGAGCGTACATGGACAAATGATAAATGTCGTGTAGTAATCCTCTTGGGAATGTATTTCCTTTCAAATTATTAAAATAACTCCCCATAAAACTCCTGTCACCGGAGGTACAGCATGAATGATATAGTTTCTCTTTGTAAGTCCTTGCGTCTGGGAGCCAGTGTCTTGGCTTCCTATTCTGCAGATGAGAAGAATCGTGGCCTGAAGGCTGTGGCCATTGCACTGGATGCCCATCGGCATGAAATCCTTGCTGCCAATGAGCTGGATGTACAGCGTGCTCTTTCAGAAGGCATGAAGGAGAGCTTGGTGGATCGTCTCCGCCTTACTTCTGAGCGAATTGACGGCATTATCGGCAGCATTGACATCGTGATTCAACAAAGAGATCCCGTGGGACAGGTTGTGGCAGGCTGGACCACACCCAATGGCTTGCGAATCCGCCAGCAGCGTGTGCCGCTGGGAGTTGCCGCCATCATCTACGAGTCTCGCCCCAATGTGACAGTGGATGCCTTTGCTTTGGCCTACAAGAGTGGCAACAGCATTCTGCTGCGGGGAAGCTCCTCCGCCCTGCATTCCAACAAGGCTTTGGTTTCTATCATTAAAACTGCTTTGAGTCAGCTGGAAGGTACGGAGCCTGTGGGTGTGGCTTCTGCTATCGAGCTGGCCTCCTCTGGAAGCCGTAGCGAGGTTGATGATATTTTGAATGCCAACGGCTTGATTGACGTGGTGCTGCCTAGAGGTGGAGCCCAGCTGATTCGCATGGTGGTGGAAAAGGCCAGAGTTCCTGTCATTGAGACTGGTAGTGGGGTGTGCCATCTTTTTGTAGACAAATCAGCTGATTTTGCCATGGCTTGCTCCATTGCAGAGAACGGCAAGCTTCAGCGGCCTGGCGTGTGCAATGCTCTGGAAACCTTTGTGGTTCATCAGGATATTCTGGAGGAATTCCTTCCCCTGCTGGAGGAAAAGCTGGCTGGTCGCTGTCAACTGCGGTGTGACGAGGCTTCCTTTCCGGTGCTGAAGGCCGCTGCAGAAAAGGCCGGACGAGCCGACTGTGTGGTTGAGGCTGCAGAGGAGGACTTTGGCTATGAGTTTTTGGATACCATTGCGGCAGTGAAAACCGTGGCGTCTGTGGAGGAGGCCATTGCATACATCAACAGTCACAATACCATGCATTCCGAGTCAATTATTACAGAAAGCCTTACCAATGCCACAAAATTCCAGCAGCTAGTTGATGCCGCTTGCGTGTACGTAAATGCATCTACTAGATTTACAGATGGAGGTGAATTTGGCTTTGGGGCGGAATTAGGCATTAGTACTCAAAAGCTCCACGCCAGAGGGCCCATGGGCTTGGAGGCTCTCACCACCACAAAATATTTCATCGAAGGAAAAGGGCAGGTGCGTTAATGATTCAGTCAACCATCCAATCAGCACGGAAAATCGTGATAAAAATCGGTTCAAATACCCTTGCTAAAGAAGATGGCAGGATTAATACCGATTTTATGGGAGATTTTGCCCGCCAATGCAGTGACTTGATGAAAGCAGGCAAGCAGATTGTTCTTGTGTCTTCTGGTGCCCAGGTAGCTGGTGTTTCCACCCTTGACCGCTGGTCTCGCAAAAAGGACATTCACTATCGGCAGGCCCTGTGCGCCATTGGTCAGGTGGAGCTTATGGACAGGTGGCGTCAGGCCTTTGCAGATTTTGGCCTGCACATTGGCCAGCTGCTTTTGACAAAGGAAGACTTTGCCGATGACCATCGTACCTTGAACATGCGGAACACCCTCTTTACCTTGGTGGATGAGGGGGTGATTCCCATCATCAACGAAAACGACTCCGTTACCTTTGATGAAATCCGCATTGGAGACAACGACAACCTCAGTGCCTTGACCGCAGTTTTGTGGAATGCCGATCTTTTGATCTTGTTCAGTGACATTGATGGAGTGTTTACCGACAATCCCAAGAAAAATCCCGATGCCCAGCTGATAGAACAGGTGACAAATATCAGTGAGTTGAGAACACAAATTATTATTGGAGAAACAAATAGCTTTGGTTCCGGCGGAATGGAGACCAAGCTGGAGGCTGCGGAGCGAACCACCTCCTACGGCATTCCCATGATTTTGGCTAATGGTGGAAAAAGCCACGCCTTGGAGCAGCTGGCTCAGGGCATGATGAAGGCCACCCTTTTTGAAGGACAGGACGTGTAGCTTTGGGCCTTTCCCCAGTTTGGTAAGATTGGCGAGGAGGAAGACATGAGTGATGTGAAGGTTGCTTGTATTGGAGCTGGCATGATGGGGGGCGCCTTGATGAAGGCGGTGGCAAAGGTGGTGGGAGGGAAGAATCTCACGGTTTCCGATGGAGACTTTTCCAAGGCTCAAGCCTATGCTGAAGAAGTTGGTTGTCAAGCTGTAGCTTCCAATGGAGCGGCCGCCCAAGCAGCCCAGGTGATTTTTCTTGCTGTAAAACCCTTTTTGATTCAAAAGGTGGTGGAAGAAATCACGCCCCATTTGTCTGGAAAAATCCTTGTTTCCATGGCGGCGGGATTAAAGCTGGACTCTATCCGTGAAGCCTGTTCTGTGGCTGATGCTGTTCAGTGGGTGCGGATTATGCCGAATCTGCCAGCGGTGGTGGGCGAGGCCATGATTGGCTTGTGCGGGGCGGCTGAAACCTCTTGCGGGGCCCTGGAACAGGTGAAAAACCTGTTGTCTGCAGCTGGCAAGGTAGAGATTGTGGAAGAAAAGCTTATGGATGCAGTTACTGCCATCAGTGGCTCTGGCCCCGCCTACTGCTTCCTGTTTATTGAGGCACTGGCAGATGCCGCCGTAAAGCTGGGGATGAATCGCCAGCAAGCATATATTTACGCCGCCCAAACCATCCGTGGAGCCGCCACCATGCAGCTGGAAACAGGCCGCCACCCAGGAGACCTGAAGGATGGTGTTTGCTCTCCCGCAGGTACCACCATTGCGGCTGTGGAGGTCTTGGAGCAAAGGGGCTTTCGTAGTGCTGTAATGGCCGCCGCTACCGCCGCCTACAATCGTTCGGTGGAGCTGGGCTAAGTACTTTTTCTATCTACTAATAGTTGGATTGCAGTGGAACTGACGGAATTGTGGGAGAAAGCCAGGGGGTGCCTACTGATGGTACCTCTCTGGCTACCGTCTTAACATACAGATGAAGGGACTTTCTGGATGGGGCGGCGTGAGCAAGTGTGGATATTGTCACACGGATTCGATTTTGCTACGCAAAATCTGGGAGCAAGGGAGGAATTCTCACACTTGATACGCAAGGAACCCGCACCTAGGAAAACCGTAGCTTTTCCGAAGGTGTGGCAATTGTACAGACTGGGGTTTGACTTTGGAGTGAGGATGTGGTACAGTGAAGAGAAGGAAGGCTCGGCACCGGGTCGTCTCCGCTTTTGGTTGATAACCGCCAGTAGATTGAGGCCGCTGGCGGTTATTTCTTACTCTTTGTCCTTAAAGTACGAAAGAGCGGCGATAACAGTTCCTGCCACGGTTGCGACACACGTCACCAATCCGACGACAAATTCAGCTGTCATACGCAAGCCTCCTTCAATCCAGTATTCCGACTGAAAGCCGGTAGAGTTCGGGAGATAGGGAGCGACGGCCTACAAGGCCGGAAAATCGCGATATGTTGAGCGATTTTAGCGAGTCTCGGTTGAGCCCCTGCGAAACCGGAGCCTGGAGCCGAGTGCTTCCATTGGGTACAGTATACCACGGTATGTTTGTATAGTAAAGTGTGTGTGGAGAAAGCTGCTCTGGGCGGGGTTTTGCCAGTGGTTCTGCCCATCTTACCCGCTGTACAAGCCAAATATTATACATGGTACATTCTCACCCCAGGAAAACCGTAGGTTTTCCCAATCCGTGTGGTAATTTTTCCACAAAATCCCACCCAGAAGCTAGACAAATCACAGAAATGCGTTATAATTACTTAAAGTTAGATTTAGTGGTTTATCGGGTTGGTGAGCGAAGCCGAACCAACCCAACAAACAAATTGTGGGAGAAAAAAATGTATCCAGAAGCAAAAAAAGTCAGCATTTTCTCAAAAAACCCCTTGACAAATAAATTTCTCCTGATACAATCCCTGAACACAACACAACACATAATGGTAGTATTTACAGCGTAAATTTCCTTTCCCATACAACTGAGGCCGCAGGCGGAATTTCCGTCTGCGGCCTCGCTGCGTTTAAATCGTTTTTCCCTGGTCATCATCCCGGCAGCTTGCTCGGGAAAAATAAAGTTTTATAAAGGAGGATTTTAAAATGAAGAAATCCAAGAAGTTTGTGATGGTTGGCTTTGTCCTGCTGGTAGCAATCACCATGGTTCTGCTACCCCTGTCTGGCTGCAAGACGGAGGTGGACACCAGCGCACCACAGCAGGAGCAGACTGGCGACAGCGACAGCACTTGTTCGCATACAGCTGTCATTGAGCGTGGATATTGTACAGCTTGTAACGAATTGCTTGATAGCGTTGACCTTGGTTTAAGCGTCAAGTGGGCGACAATGAACGTAGGCGCCACCAAGCCCGAAGAGTATGGCGACTATTTCTCGTGGGGCGAGACGGAGCCTAAAGACAACTATCTTCCGAGCAAGTATAAATATACCCATAATGGCAAGCCCGTTCTAGAGCCTATTGATGATGCTGCCACCGCCAATTGGGGAGAAGCCTGGCGCATGCCAACCGAAGAGGAGATGACCATGCTTATAGAGAAGGGTGACTGGACATGGACGACTTTGAATGGTGTGTCTGGCTACGAAGTAAAAGGCTCCAACAACAATAGTATTTTCCTGCCGACAGCGGGCTATTATAGCGGCTCATCATTATTATCGAAAGGGTCAGCCGGCAGCTACTGGACGAGTTCACTCAACACGGCGGTCGCCGCAGCTGCATACTCCTTAAGGGTCTCAGAATCAAAATATGAACACCAAGGTTCACAGTCGCGTGTATCTGGGTTCTCCGTACGCCCTGTATGCGAATGACTAATTCAAGGCAGCATTCAATATGTAGTGCAAAGGAGGTGCACCGGATAAAGTACAGACCAGCCAGCGAAAGGTGTGCGGAGTTTACAATCTCAGGAGTCATAAACTTCACGGACGTGGGTTACAACGGTGTGACTGAGTGATAACCATAAAGTCAAGCTGTTTGTCAGATTTACGTCTGTAGGTATTGTCACCTGTCGGGCTACGGCTCGGCAGGTGTTTTTTTTTCGTGGGAAGCACCATAACCAGCCCCCTCTACCCAACAGGATAGAGCCCTACCCAGCAGTAGAGCGAACTAAGGTATCAGCGGGGAGGAGAGGCCAGGGGTGCCTGCTGACGGCGCCCTCTGAACGCAGTGAAGTGTAAGCCGACAGTGGGCTCCTGGCCTCCCTCCCACTTTTACATTAAGTTTTCACCGATGCTATACTGCATCCATGCGGGGCACGTCGGCGGTGTAGTCAACTCCAGCCACGTCAAAGCCGTTGGTGGCCATAAAGTCGTGGCGGTAGCCCTCCATGTCTCCCAGCTGGGGAAGATTTTCTTGTGTCACCTGGGCCATGCGGCGGTCCACCTCGGCCTGGACCTCGGGATCCAGCTCCCAGTCGTCGATGCGGATGAGATGGGCCTCGTCCACAGGCACCGCTCCGCCAGTGTACAGCCGCTCGGCGAAGAGACGCTCCATCTGTTCGATGCAGCCCTCGTGGGTTCCCTTTTCCTTCATCACCTTGAACAGAATCGAAAGGTACAGTGGAATGATGGGGATAACGGCGCTGGAGCGGGTCACCAACCCCTTGTTTACAGAAACGTATGCCTCACCCTTGACTTTTTCGCCCAGCAGGGCGTGGAGGTCCAAGGCGGTCTTTTCCAGATGCTTTTTGGCACCGCCGATGGTTCCGTCACGGTAGATGGCGTGGGACAGGGCAGGGCCGATGTAGGAGTAGGCCACGGTCTTGCAGCCCTCCGCCAGCAGTCCCTCCTTCAGCAGGGCCTCAATCCAAAGCTGCCAGTCCTCGCCACCCATAACCTTCACTGTCTCGGCGGCTTCCTCATCGTTGGCAGGCTCAGCGCTCATTTCAGAAAGCTCCCCGGTCATCATGTCCACTGTCATGCCGGTGTAGGGCTTGCCAAAGGGCTTCAGCACAGACTTGTACAGTACGCCTGTCTCCGGGTCAGTGCGGACTGGACTTGCCAAGCTGTAAACCACGAGGTCAAAGGTAAGGCCCATCTTCTTGGCTTCTTCGATTACAGCCTTGCGACAGTCGTTGCTGAAGGCATCCATGTTCAGGGTAACAGAAGGAATTCCTGCTGACTTTGCGGCATTGTCAAAGGCCAGGTTGTTGTACCAGCCGGGAGTTCCCCCCTTCTTTTCTGTTCCTTCCTTCTCGAAGGATACACCGATGGTGGCAGCACCGTACTCAAAGGCGGCTGTAATACGGCTGGCAAGTCCGTAGCCGGTGGAGCAACCCAAAACCAAAACGGCCTTTGGTGCATTTCCACCTTCTGCGGCAGTCTTAATCCCGCGCTTTTCCTTGCAGGACTTTACATAGTTGATTTGATGCTCAGTTTCCTTGCCACATCCCACAGGATGAGCGTTGATGCAGATGTTGCTGCGAATCATTGGTTTGATTACCATTGTTTTCTCCTTTAATTTTTTGATCGATATGGACGTAAAAAAGGGCTACCTTGTGGCAACCCTCGCTGCTCTCAATCCTTGAATTTCTTCATGATAACACAACCGTTATGGCCGCCAAAGCCCAAGGAGTTGGAGGCGATGCAGTTGATTTCACCTGCTACAGGCTTGTTGGGAACGTAGTCCAGGTCACAGCCTGCCTCCAGGTCGGGGTTCTCCAGGTTAATCGTGGGAGGATAAAAGCCCTCGTTCATGGCCTTCACACTGATGATGGCCTCGATGGCACCAGCCGCTCCGACGCAGTGGCCGGTCATGCTCTTGGTGGAGGAAACCTTCATCTTGTAGGCGTGGTCGCCAAAGGCCAGCTTTACCATCTTTGTTTCTGATGGGTCGTTGATGGGGGTGGAGGTTCCGTGGGCGTTGTAGTAGTCCACCTCCTCTGGCTTGATTCCGGCATCCTCCAGCGCCAGCTTGATGGCCTTTGCTCCGCCCGTTCCGTCCAGACGGGGGCTGGTGATGTGGTAGGCGTCGCTGGATGCCCCGAATCCGGCGAACTCGGCGTAAATCTTTGCGCCACGCTTCTTTGCGTGCTCCAGCTCCTCAAGAATCAGGATACCAGCGCCTTCTCCCATGGTAAAGCCCTCCCGCTTTGTGTCAAAGGGGCGGCTGGCGGCCTTGGGATTGTCGTTGAAGGAGGTAGCCAAGGTCTGGAGGACGGTAAAGCAGCCGATGCCAAAGCCGGTGATGGCAGCCTCTGTTCCACCAGCAACGCAAACGTCAAGGCGACCAGAACGAACCAAGTCTAGGGCCGCTCCAAGGGCATCGGTACCGGAGGCACAGGCGGTTGCCAAGGTCCAAGAAAGCCCCTCAATGCCAAATCTCATGCTGATGTTGGCGGCTCCCTCGTTGGTAATGAACAAGGGAACAGACAGGGGAGGAATGCGGGTGTTTCCAGCCTCGAAATACTTCTTGTAGCCGGCCTCCATGGTTTCAAAACCACCAATACCGTTGCCCAGCATGATACCGGACTTTTCGGCGGAGATGGTCTCTTTGGTGTAGCCTGCATCCTTGATGGCTTCTGTAGCGGCAGCCACGGCAAACTGGGTGAAGCGGCTCATCTTGCGGGCTTCCTTCTTATCCACTCCCCAGTTGGTCATATCGAAATTCTTTACCTCGGCGGCAATTTTTACAGCATAATCTGTTGTGTCGAACAGGGTGATTTTGTCGATTCCGCACTCACCGGCCATTACGGACTTCCATGTTTCTTCAACTGAATGTCCAATGGGGGTTACGGCTCCCATTCCGGTGATTACAACTCTTCTTTGTGACATCTAGGTCTCCTTCTATTGTTGGTTTGGGAAATTTTTCTCCCGTGTTTTTATTTCTGGTTGTCTTGAAAGACTTTATTTCTGGTTGTCTTTGTTTCTGATGGCCACATGGCGAATCTTGCCGCTGATGGTCTTGGGAAGTTCCTTCACAAACTCAATGAGTCGGGGAGCCTTGTACAGGGCTGATTCTGTCTTGGCGAATTCCTGCAGCTCCAAGGATAGGTTCTGGTTTGCCTCATATCCAGGAGCGACAACGATGGTAGCCTTTACCACCTGATTGCGGGTGTCGTCGGCTACACCGGTTACGGCACATTCCAAAACGGCTGGATGCTGCATCAAGGTGCTTTCCACCTCAAAGGGGCTGATGCGGAAGCCTGCGCTCTTAATCATGTCATCGATTCGTCCCACAAACCAGAAGTAGCCGTCCTCATCGGTATAGGCCATGTCTCCTGTGTGGTATAAGCCTTCCATAAAGGCTTCCTGAGTCCGCTGCTCATCCTTGTAGTAGCCGGCAAACATGCCAAAGGGACGGCCCTTGTCCAGACGGATGACGATTTCTCCCACCTCACCTGGGGCACAGGACTTGCCCTCTGAATCGATAATATCGATGTTATAACCAGGAGCAGGCTTTCCCATGGAGCCTGGCTTTGGCTCCATACCGTCAAAGTTGCCGATGGTGAGGGTGAGTTCAGTCTGGCCGTAGCCTTCCTTCATTTTAAGACCGGTCTTTTCGTAAAACTTGTTGAAGATTTCGCCGTTCAAGGCCTCACCTGCGGTGGTGCAGTGAACAAGGCTGGAAAGATCATATTTTGTAAAATCCTGCCTTACCAGATATCGGTATACTGTTGGTGGAGCGCAGAAGGTGGTGACCTTGTACTTCTCCATCTTTTCCAGCAGGCGACCAGGCACAAAGGTAATCATGTCATAGGCGAAGACGGCGCTTCCTGCAAGCCATTGTCCGTAAATCTTTCCCCACACAGCCTTTGCCCAGCCAGTTTCTGCCAGTGTAAGATGGAGTCCGCCATCCACCACCTTTTGCCAGTACTTGGCGGTAACAATGTGTCCCAGAGGATAGGCAAAGTTGTGCTGCACCATCTTGGGATAGCCTGAGGTTCCAGAGGTAAAGTACAACAGCATAATGTCTTCATTAGAGGTAGCCGCTGCTCCCTGGGGCCTCGGGAAATCCTGGGAAAGCTCAGGATAGGCATCTGCAAAGGAAACCCAACCTTCTCGGTGGCCGGTGGTAACCAAGGTTTTTACTGAAGGTGAATTGGGCAGTGCCAAGTCAATTTGCTTTTGTAGGTCCTTGTCCTCCAAGGCCACAATCATCTTGATTTCCGCTGCATTGGTACGATATTCAATGTCGCTCTTCAGCAGCATGTTGGTGGCAGGTACGGCAATGGCTCCCAGCTTGTGGAGAGCCAGCAAAAAGAACCAGAACTCGTAGCGACGGCGGAGAATCAGCATGACGGCATCGCCTTTTTTGATTCCTTGGGTAAGGAGGAAATTTGCCGTCTTGTCGGAGGCAAGCTTTAAATCCGAGAAGGAAAAGCTTCTTTCCTCATTATTGTCATCGCACCAAACCAAGGCTGTACGGTGAGGCTCTGTTTTGGCATATTCGTCTACCACATCGTAGGCAAAGTTAAAATTTTCTGGCATTTTGATGGAAAAATTGTCTTTTAATTCTTCGTAGCTTGTGCATTCGTGATTTCCCTTTACATATTTTTTGAACATCATTCTAAAAAAGACCTCTTACAAGAAATTATCGGGGATTGATTTGTGTTCAAACAACCCGGTGGAATTTAGACACAGCTGATAAAGAAAAGGTTGCATCCTTGATAAATAAAAATGGATTTTTTGACGCAAATAAACAGGTGTCAAAGCATAGTAGGGTATTATGACACTTTTGTCAATTATGTCAGTTAATATGAAGGCCAAGGATTTTAATTCTATATAAAAAATTATTCATTTACAAAAGCCTGTTTCAATTCTATAATTATAAGGATAGATTATATTCTGGGAGCCCTGTATGTCGCAAAAGAAAATATCTTCTGAAAAAAAATCAATGAAATTGTTGACAAAGCTTGTTTTGATTGTTGGCGCTTCCATTCTCGTGAGCTGCATTTCGGTTGCGGTCGCCTCCCTCCTCATCTTTGACCGGGAAATCATGGAGGATACCATATCCCAGTTGGATTACACGGCCTATGGTGTTCAGTATATTCTGGAGGATTGGCAGGTGTCCTTGGAGGGAGACGTGAAGATGCTTTCCGAGCAGGAGGAGATACACAATCTTGTAAGCGCGGGAAATCAGGTAAAGATTGAGGAATATGTGCAGAGGATTTCAGGTGAGCTGGGGCTTGACCTGATGGTGATTCTGGACAGCCTTGGCCGGGTTGTGGTCGGAGGGGATGCAGGCTTGCCCGTGGGAACCAGCATGACCTCCTTGATGGCGGTTCGGGAGGCCATGCAGAGCAAAATCAGTTACACGGTGGAAAGCATAGATTCCGTCGGCTACTATATTCTGGCTGCCGCCCCGGTGTACGATTTGCAGGGTGACGGCGGGATTATAGGAACCGTACTGGCGGGGTTCAGCATGGAGGAGTTTCCCTTCCTGATTCAGGACAGCTACAATGTGGAGAGTACGGTTTTTTGTGGAGACACCCGGTCTGAAACCACTATCGTTGACCAGGCTGGCAATAGCCTCAAGGGGACGGTTCTGGACAACAGTACAATTCTGAACAGTGTTCTCAACCAAGGGCAGGTGTACAAGGGTGCGAACAGGATTCAGGGAGAGGATTATTATTCCATCTACTTTCCCATCACCTGCAAGAACGGAGTCATTACCGGCATGATGTTCATCGCCAAGAGCATCGAAAAAATCAATGCCATCAGAAATAACACCCTGAAGGTGATTGTCCCCATCGCAATTCTGACGGTGACAATTTTCCTGACCCTCTGCTCCTTCTTCATGAAGTGGATTATGACCCGGATAAACAACGTTGTGGCCGCCCTCAAGGATATGGCAACGGGGGAGGCTGACCTTACCAAGCGGGTGCAGCTCCTTCATAGAGATGAGATTGGAAATCTGGCCATCAACTTCAATGAGTTTTGCGCCAAGCTGCAGCATATAGTGGCGGAAATAAAGCAGTCCAAGCGGGATCTGGAAACCACTGGAGGAGAGTTGGCCGTGAGCACAGAGAATACTGTCAGCTCCATCTCCCAGATTATTGGCAATCTTGATAGCGTCCACCATCAAATCTCAGGCCAGAATTCCACGGTGGAGTCAACGGCCACAGCGGTGAACCAGATAATGCAGGAGATTTCCCGTCTGAACATCATGATTGAGGACCAGTCTGCAGGGATTGCGGAGGCGTCCTCCGCCGTGGAGGAGATGATGGGGAACATTTCCTCCGTAAATCACTCGGTGGACATTATGGCGGAGTCCTTCGGCTCCCTCTCCCAGAATGCGGCCACAGGCTTTGCCAAGCAGCAGGATGTGAACGAGCGGATTCTCATCATCGAGAAGCAGTCCCAAATGCTGCGGGAGGCAAACATGGCAATCTCCAGCATTGCCTCCCAAACAAACCTTTTGGCCATGAATGCCGCCATCGAGGCTGCCCATGCGGGGGATGCGGGACGGGGTTTCTCTGTAGTTGCGGATGAAATCAGGAAGCTTTCGGAAACCTCTTCTGTCCAGTCAAAGACCATCAGTAGTCAGCTGAAGAATATCCAGGGCTCCATTGCGGAGGTGGTGCAGGCCTCCACGGATGCAAGCTCGGCCTTGACTGTCATGTCTGACAAGCTCAAGGAGACTGATGGGCTGGTGTCTCAAATCAAGCTGGCCATGGCGGAACAGGATGTGGGCTCCCGCCAGATTCGTGAGGCATTGCGTGGCATGAACGAAAGCACGGTGGCCGTTCAGGGGGCATCCAAGGATATATCCGTCCGGAATGAGGCCATACTGGCGGAGATGGACAGCCTGCAGGAGTCATCCCGGATGATGAGCCAGGGAATGAACGAGATGGCTTCTGGAGCCCACAAGATTCGTGAGACGGGAATGGGGCTTGGCAACATTTCCCAGGACATGAAGGAATCCATCAAAAAGATTGGCGGACAGATAGACTTGTTTACAGTGTAAGGATATTTGAATGAAAAGCCGGAAGGATGGTGAGTCCCTCTGGCTTTTTTTGTCATATCAGCAATAGTAGGAGATTTCTCCAAAGCGCTCCTTCCACTTCGCCATAATTTCAAAGCACCGTGTTTCTATCATGCGCATTAGTGTGTTCAATTCATGGTCTGGTATCCTTGACCTGTTGTTTGCCATCAGAGCCTTGCCTTTTTGTGTTATCCAGATTTTGGTGGCGTGTTCTTGGGGAGCTCCCTCTGCAATGTGAACATGAACTGGTTCCAGTGGCTCGCTTTCCCATGACCAAAAATAGATGATGTAGGAACCGACCCTAAAGATTTGAGGCATTCTTGAAGCCTCCGCATTCTGCAAAGCGAATAATCAGATGGGCACCAGATTCAATGATGTCTTTAAAGTATGCCAGCTCCTTCTCTGAATATCCGAAAATATCGAGCCATTCGTATGTAGGGAGAATGCACTGTGCGTGGTGAAATCCGTCTTTTTCGTGAGGGGTTTCTATATACACAATGACAGTTCCGTCCTGCTGTACCTCGGTGTGGGTTATTTCCGTGTCGTCTGGCAAACGCATATATTCATAAATCATGTATCGCCTCCATACCTTACTATACCACATTTCTAGGAAATGGACACCATAGCAGGCCCAGTTAGTGCGAGCTGGAAGTCACGCTGGATTTCCGGCAAATTTCCCCGTATACTAGTACTGTGGGCTGAGTTGGATTCAGCCGTTTTTTCAGGAGGTTTTATGCGCAGTTCATATCTTGGAATGGGATTCCTGTCCATCGTTGCGGGGCTTTTGATGCTCTTTTCCCCTGAGGCCTGGACCAAGGTGGTGGTGATTCTGCTGGGCATCGGCGCAATCATCAACGGCTTCTTCAACCTGTTCTATGTGCGGCAGGTTTTTGACGACAGCTTTTTCCGCAGGAGCATCATCATCCGTGGCTTGTTGAGTCTGGTGGTGGGCTTGGTGGCGGTGATTTTGCCCCTGGCCTTAGCTACAGCTGTGTGGACAGCCATGGTTTATGTGCTGGCAGCCTATTTGCTGGTGTCTGCCCTGCTGGAATTGTATGCTTCTATTCGACTTCGCTCTTCTGGTGTGGATACCAAGCCCTATTACGGTGAAATTATAGGCTCCATTGTTCTGGCGGTGATTCTCTTTATCATTCCAGCCCAAGTAGGAATCGTTTTGGTGAGGATTTGCGGGGCATTGCTTGTTTTGTCTGGCTTGGGCGTCATTTTCTGGCAGTGGCGGAACAGGGGAATGGAGTACTATCTTCACAAAAAGGTTCAGGATTAGTTGGCTCTCCGTCCCTTCCATTTCATGAAGCTTGTCCCTGCATTCCTGTTGTGGTAGACTTCCTCGTATGGAGGTAATTTCATGGAAGGAAGGAAATTTCATCGGACTGCGGCAGGGATGCTTGTCCTCGTGGTGTTTTCTTGTTTTGCAGGTTGTGGTTCGGTGCCGAAGGCTTCTCTTGCGGGGAATTTCTACACCTACGACTATGAGCTTTTGCTCTCCTTCACGGAAAGCAGCTATCTGTACCAGCAGTCGGCAGGCATGAGGATGTATCAGGATTACACCAAGACAGCCTCCAATGTGGTGGTGCAGATGCAGGATTCGGGATTTGTGGAGCCGGACTACGGCTACCTGCTGGAGATTTCACCTTCGGGACGGATTTCCAGTCGGGACAATGCTTCCGTAACAGGAAAATATCATGACGACGGAACCTTTTACTGGCAGGGAGTGGAGGAGTCCGGCGGTGTCCTGCGGAACCTTCTGGTGCGGGGCAAGCTGCTTCCCTCCCGTGCTCAGGATCGGGCGGATTCACGATATGACGGAAGCTTTGTGCTGACAGATCCGGGAACAGGGCGGGAGCAACAGGTGCTGGTTCAGGATGGACTGTATTTCTGGCACTATGCCCAGCCCAAAGAAGATGACTTTGAGCCATGGCCTTTGGTGGTGCAGCCGGACGGCACCATAGTCTATAGCCTTGAAATGATTACCCGCTCCGGCATGGTCGGTATGTATGACATGACCTTTTCCTCTGAAGTGTATACCAGCGGACAGGTGGAGCTTGACGGCTCCATTTCCGTGTCCTCAATTACAAAGACGCTCGGCACCGGGATGATGGCCCCCCAGGAGGCGAAAGTCAACTATGTGGCTACCAGCGGTTCCCAGCAGCTGCAGGAAAAGTTGGGGCAGGAAATGGGGCGGACGCTCGCCGGTGGCTCCAAGGCCGCTTCCAAGAACCTTGCCGGTGAAATCAGGAAAAATCCTCCGCCCCTGTGGTTTGTGGCTGATTTGGACACCTCCCCAGGTGTCGCTGCTGGCCGGGGCATGAAGCGGCATGAGGACAGGGCTGTGGCTTTGGAGCTGGCAGAGGCTGCGGCGGTGGCAGAGGCAATTTCTGCCATCAGCATAACCGTGGCAAGGGAAAGCCGTGGATATGAAACCAATCAGGAGCGGCGGCTCTACGAGGTGGTGGAGACGGTGGCAAGCCGCAGCCATGACTACCGGGTGGTGAATTCCCTGTATGATTCAGAGTCTTCCACTGCCTATGTCATGGTGGAGATGGAGGTCGAGTGAAGCCGAATCAGAGGGTTCAGTCTGGCTTGTAGTGCTTTTTGACGGTGGCAGGAGCTCCTGCCACCATGGCATTGGAAGGAACCGTGTTCAGTACCAGTGAGCCGGCGCCCACTACGGAACCAGAGCCAATTTCCTGGCACAGGATGGTGGAACGAGTTCCTATCCAGCATCCTGATCCTATGTTTATGTCCTGGATGATGCAGTCGCCGGC
>JAZNAS010000060.1:0-2613 GCA_045586625.1 Treponema sp. | reverse complement strand
ACTTATTTTTTTATTTATCCCCCTGATGCTACGGATCCGGTTGTCCGTCTGCCTTGCCAGCTGCTTGGCACCACGGGCAAGATTGTCTCCAATCACGGGTAAAGTGGCGGATGCTACAAAGCCCAGCCCCAGATCGCCCGGCTTCGTCCCTATCCCCAGCACAGCGTTTTCTGCCACCGTCTCCACCATGCCGCTCAGTCCGTTTACCGCCATCGGGGTAAGCATGTTCACCTTACTGGTCAGAAATTTGCTCACACCCGAGCCAACCATACCACTTACCGCACCGGCCACCGCAGACCAGAAGCCCACACTCATGTAGGCCTCCTGGCTGGACACCTGGCCCGACACAACATCGGACACCCCCTGCCCGATCACTGCCATGGATCCCATCGCCATCGCCCCCACCACAATGGGGCCCGCTGCTCCAAAGGTGGCCAGGGTGACACCCACAGCCGCTACCACTGTCAGACCAGCCAGCACATTTCCGACCAGCCCGCCCCAGTCGAATTTCCCCGGCTGGGGCACGTCGGCGAAGGGGGGATAGATCACCTGCTTCCACCCCTCTGCCTGGGTGTGTGCGGCTGTCAGCAGGTCGTAGCGGTTGGACATCATCAGGCTGGCCTGAGACCCGCCGGGCTGTCCCTGAGCCATCACCACCTCCCCGGCGGGAGCCAGTATGTCCACTACTGGGGCCTCAAAAGTGACGCTCTGTCCCACAATGACCACAGGCTTCCGGGACTGGATGACAATTCCGTTTTCATCAGACAGCCCCACAAGGCCCTGTGCTCCCACCAGAGACATTTCTTCCGGGTACAGGTTCAGCTCCTTGCCGTGCTCACTCACAAAGGACCGCCGGGATGGGTCGCCCATCCGCTCACAGCTGTCCCCGTTGGTTCGCACACAGTGGATGGCCATGGCCTCCTGCTCGTCCCAGCCGGGAATGTACAGGGACACCCGTGTGCCCACCTGGGGCATGCAGTACATGAGATTGCCCGTCTCCGGCCGCCAGGTGTAGGGGAAGGGGCCACCGGGCTCCCACCCTTCGTCAATATCCAGCTTCAGCTTCAGGGTTTCCCGCTCCGTCTCCAGCACCTCCCCCAGCAGGGTCAGGCCGCTGAACAGCGGATTGTACCGCCTGACATTCCAGCCCAGACCGGAACCGCCCAGACGATAGGTAAATATCACCTCCCCACAGTCCAGGATAGCATGTTTTTCCATAATCAGAAAGGGTTTTCCCTGAAAAATGGTATGCCATCCCAGATCGCAGTTCTGCCAGCTCTTAACATCATAATAAAAAAAGTCTGCTTTGTCCATCCCGGCGGCGGCTCCCCCCAGCTCGTAATACCGCTGGCTGATGCCGCTGGTGTAGGCATCTTCGTCAAACTGGCAGGGGTAGGAGCGTTCGGGAAAGCCGAACCAGACCCGGGGCAGGCTTCGGCTGGTTTCAGGAACCACCAAACCCCCACAATGGCTGGCCATCCGAATAAGAAACGCCCAATCCGTCTCCCGGTACTGGGTCACGGGCCGCTCAAGGACAGCATAATGAGAAAAACACCCACCAGCAAAGCTGTTGGGAAGAATCTAAGATGGAATAACCCCTTTAACTATTCCAGAATTTATTATGCTTGAGAAGAATTTTATTGGAATTGCCCGGTAACAGAAAAATCGAGAATGTTTTCTGGCCATTATCGCCAATAGAACATCCTCGATTCCGTGTTTTCGATTAAGTATAATGGAGATATCACATCCCCCTTATACCCCCTGAGTGAGTGGTATTGTAACATGAGCATTGGAGGAGCGTCAAGAAAATATTGTAAAATTTCCTTACAATACTTGACAAAATCTTTTCTAAAAACTTTTAAGGAGTTCGTCTATTTTTTCGATCTCAGGATTTTCAGGGTTGCAGGTTGTGATAGACTCTACATATTCCCTTAACTTTTCAATTATCTCTGTTTTCAATTCACTGTAGCAAATCACTTGTTTTTCCCATTCTCCTGCAATGGGCTCTTTCAAATTGAACTCAATATCATGAGATCCTGCTTCTTTCTCAGCCTTTACAATACTTACTATTACCTCTTCATTTTTTTTGCGAAACTCAATCCATGTATTATATGATTCAACATCACTAAGTACAACATAATCTTTTGTCATTAAATATTTAATAACCCTTGCCAGTCTTTCAAACCAATCATATAGTGAAATTTTATCCATAACCATTTCTAACTCTTTAGGATATATTTCGCCATATTTACACTCATTACAGTTGATTTGTAAAAAACCATTTTGTCCTACGAAATCATCATATTCACTATGAACTATTCTGTAATCTAATTCAAACACATATATACCCCCTATCTAAAATCGTCTACTGTATACTGATATACACCATACGCAGTATCAAACGCTCCATCATCTTTTATAAAAACATTAATAATTTCTCCATTTATGTCTACTGAATGTACGCCAGTTTTAGCTTGACTTCGCAATGTATTGTATGCCTTTTGTGTATACTTTACAACTTCATCTTGAGACCAGTTTTTATTAAAAAATGATGTATTGGCTAATTTGTTAGCTAACTGCTCGTCAGTTAAATGCTTTGCCTGTTCTGACATT
>JAZNAS010000059.1:0-12937 GCA_045586625.1 Treponema sp. | reverse complement strand
ACAATGTGCATGGGACACCCTGTTCTCATCTTCACCTCTGTTAAAATGTTGTTTTGCTTTTTTCATTCTAACACAGGTTTTGGACTCAGGGTGTCCTATTTGTTTCTTGGAATTAACAGGGGAGAAGCCTTGATGAAGGATATATCAAAAAATCATTGCTGACAATTGACATTCCTTCCTTCTCCTCCCCTGCTTCAGATTATTTATTCAGAATAAATTCAACCCGGCGGTTTTTCCACCAGTTGTCTCTATCATCCCGAGGAACAATGGGATTACGTCCTCCCATTCCCACTGTGGTCAAACGATGAGATGACACGCCGAATTCCACCAGCATCCTCCGTACCGTCTCCGCACGAGCCTCTGACAAGGGAACCAAGGGAATGTTTCCATTGGCAGTAGATGTTTCCTCCGCCTCGGTACCAGTTACATTGTTGGCGTGTCCTTCAATACGCACAGTGTAATCCTTGAACTTGTTCAAGATTTCAGCAATACGCTTCAGAACTCGCACATTATTGTCAATGACGGACTGCTCCAAGCCTTTTTGAGGATCCTCATCCTTGCCAACAAAGTCAGCCTTGTCACTACGGAATATGATTGAAGGCACCTGCATTTTGAGCACATCACCAATTCTCAAAACAAGAACATCCACAGAAATAATTCCCGCTATCTCAGAGGACATTCCCAGCTCATCAGAAACAGAGAACACAAAGGGATAATCGGTGGCAGACTGAACCAGCTCACCGTTATTTCCTCGTCCATCCCATACAAGCCGTTCCGTGACTGTGCCAGAGCCTGTGCGAGACCAGAACACCTTGCCATTTTCAGGATCATATACCTGGAAGGACCAGCTCTTGAAGGGTACTGCGGATACAGCTCCCAATGCAATGTACAAGTCGTCATCGACACCGTCGTTGTCGGGACTAAAGTACTCCGGTGCAGTGCGAACAGACAGCTGGGGCGGTGTAACAGAGCTTACAAAGGGAGAGGTGGTAGCTGTCAGTACAGTACCCTTTGCATAGTTGATAGTAATATTTCCTGTCAAGCTACCTTCCACAGGGATAGCTGCAGCAGACAGTCCATCCCACACAATGGTGGAAGGCACGTCCTTGTACTCATCCTGGTTCCAGGAGCGAACTACAGCCCCGGCAGCATTCTTAATGTCAAAGTGCCAGGAGTCGATTCCCTCTGTTAAAGTAAGGCGAATGTTGAACTTCTGCTGATCCTTGAAGCCATCTCCATTGGGAGAAAGGGTGTTTTGGTCAGCGGTAAGGTATACCTTGCCTTGGCGAGTGTCTACCTGTAATCCAGTGATAGAAGCTACAGCCTTGTTTCCCGCCGCATCCTGGGATGAGATAGTCAGCCTGTAATTACCGTCTGCCACAAGGTTGCCAGAATCGTTTGTACCATCCCATTGGAAGGTCTGAACCTGTCCTTCCCACACAAGCTCTTGAACCAAGTCTCCCTTGTCACTTTCAATGCGACCAACCCATTTTTCCTCTGAGCTGGATTCTACAGTAAAATCAACGGCATCCTTGTTTCCATCTCCATCTGGAGAGAACAAAAGATAGGGGGTAGACACTGTTATCTCTGGGACAAGGGTATCCATGGTAAAAGGCTGAGAAAGAGTCTTTGCCATGCTCCCATTTTTAGACAAGGTTTCCAAAACAGCAGAATAGGTACCATCCCCGCAGCGTTCACCATTGTCTGCCAAGCCATTCCAGGAAATTCGGGAAGGCAGGGAACCTGTTCCTCCAAAGGTTTTTACGGTAGCTCCTGATGCATCCTTGATTTGAAGATCGTAGGAGGCAATGCCGCTATTGGATTTGATTACCGGGGTCAAAACAACTGCATCCTGCACTCCATCCCCATTGGGCGAGAAGGCGGGGGGCTGTACGGTGAGAATAACCTCTGTGGTTCCAGTATTCAACTCAAAGGCTTGAGAAACCGTCTGCCCCTTATTCCCGGCCTGGTCGGTGGAGGAAAGACGATAGGTATAGCTGCCGTCGTTGCAAAGGCGGCCCTGACTATCCAAGCCTTCCCATAAGAAGGATTCCGAAGGATGCCCCCCAAAGGAATAGGTTCGCACCACCCTTCCCGACTCATCCACAATCTCTCCCTTCCATTCCTTTTCCAAGGAAGCCTCTTGATAAATCCTCAAGGTATCAAGACGACCATCTCCATCGGGGGAGAAAATAGCTGAATCAGAACGAACTGTAGCAGAGGGAGCCTCTGTATCTACGATAAAAACGGGAGAGCGCAGGGCAGGCGTCTCATATCCATTGGAATAGCCGGCAGAAACGATTGCTTGATAGGAGCCGTCTGCCAAAACCCTGCCGTTGCCGTCAGTTCCATCAAAGAGAAGCACCACCGGGGGATTTTCCTCTCCAGAAAAGGTTCTGACGACAGTGCCGGAGGTACTGGCAATATCAATCTTCCAATGAACGAGACGATTTCCTCCAGTCTCGCCTCTACTACCTGCTGGAGCACCGCTTCCTGCTGGAATGGTAACGTCAAACAGCATGGTATCCTGAACGCTGTCACCATTAGGAGAAAAATAGCGGCTACCGTTAACAAGAATATTGGTACTAGGCTTTTCTGCAGAATAGATGATATTGGTAATCTGGGTAAGAGGAGCCGTATTTCCCGCCAAGTCTGTAGCAGTGATATTGTAGATATACACTCCATCAGAGACAGGAATCCCATGATCGTCACGACCATCCCAAGAAAAGGACTCCGGACCATTGGCCTTCCAAGTAAAGGTACGAACAACAGCTCCAGCAGTATCCAAGAAGCTGCCTGTCCATACCTCCTCCTGTGAACCAAATTGCTCCACATTGAATTCCAGCTTGCGGCCTTCACCAAAAATCTTGTCATCATCGGAAACGGGCTGGGCAAGATTAACCACTGGAGGCGTATTGTCCACCACTACCTCATATTTTTTTGTAGTGTTTACATTTCCATTGTCATCAGTGGCAGTAAGGTAGTAAAAATAGATTCCATCAGAAGCAATTTCTCCAGAATCCAATGAACCATCCCAAATTACGGTGTCAGGAACATCAACTCCCTTTTTTTCAGAAAAGAGCCTGCTAAAAAAGTTCTTGACCGTTATTTTTTCAGGATGGCTTATCTTGTTGCCGATTCTACGGACGACATCATTGGACTGATTTTCAACGATAAACTGCCATTCCTTGATGTAGCGTTTGTCGGTGATAGACAGAGGAACCTCCAGCTGGTCCTGAACACCATCATTATTGGGAGAGATATAAATCCTGCCCTTCTGGGAAAAGGCAGGAAAACTCATGCCTAAAACCACGCAAAGAAAAAATACAAAACTACGATTTCCCTTCATCATCTCTCCTTTACTCCTCACCCCATAGCTGAATTTGGGGAGCCTCTGTGTCTCTTAAACCTAAATTGATGGCAGCACCAGCAGAAATAGCAGTTACATCCTGATAAAGCTTCTGCCAAGCACCACTGACGGTTATCTCACTTTGCTGCCAGCCATTTTCAATCATAAACTGATTCTTCTTTGTATTGATTCCAAATCGCACCGTCAAACCGATGGAGGGAAGCAGGTTATAATTTTTGTTAACCGTATCACGCACATCAAGCTGCCAGCCACTTTTTATGGTAATGACCTTGGCAATACGGAGCTGAAGCCCAGCATCAAATACCATATTCATAAACATAGGAAAGGACAGATCAGCAGAAAATCCTGCCGCCACATTGTCATTGGAAACAGAAAACAAAGTGCCTGCAATTCCTACCTTGGGAATTGCAATGCTGGGCATACCGATTTCGTAAGGTTTTCCTAAATTGGTAATAGCCGCTGCAAGGCGAAAATCCTTCAGGAAGCCCCAATTCCCCCAGTGATAGACAAATCCCAAATCAAGGGCCAGATGCCAGTCAGTACCGTCTGCCCAGCGGGTACCAGCACTCAGGCCAAATCCAGCGTACAATCGCTCCGTAATATCCTTGGAAAAGCCGCCCCGCAGATTCAGTAGATTGCCGTATTCAAGCTTGCCCACATCACAGAAAATACCGTCAAGAATACCGGTGAACACTCCCCAACGACTGGGAACCAGCAGGGCAATCTGGGCGCCAGAGCCGAAGCCTGCATTATATTCCGAGCTAAAAAGGGCGGTGTAGCCCAAATTCAGCATAATCCTCTGGTCATTGGCAGTCAAGGCTGGATTATTCACTATGGAGCTGGGACCAGAGGTATAAAATCCACCACCTGCTACAGAGCCAGCGCCAGACAATAATTCAGGATTTGTCAGCCGAAAAGCATAATCCCCACCAATGGGAAAGTCTATGGAAAATACACAAGAAAGAGACAACACCATAGCCGCTGTACAAAGAAATCTCTTCATAATTCCTCCAATAAAAAATGGTACACTACATATCAATAACAAACAGCTTTTCAACAAGAAACAGGTTTCCACTATTGTTCTTTATTCTCTGCTCTGATTTTCGGAGACTTTCAAGAGGCTTTATAGGAAAAAATCAGTTGTCATGGATTTGCAGCTCGACGGAAGCAGGATTTGCCGGCATGCTTTGCCTGATACAAGGCCTTGTCTGCGGCAGTATACAACTCCTTGAAGGTAGCTCCATTGACAGGAGCTATCGCCACTCCTGCAGAAGCAGAAATTGTTACCGATTTATCATCCTGAGAATAGGTTAACCGCAAGTCCTCAATGAGACGCTGAAGCTTTGGCTCAAGCACTTCATAGCTGATATTTTTTAGGAAAACCACAAATTCATCACCACCAAGACGACACACCACATCCTCTCGGCGGAAGAAATTTGTTAGAAGAGAGGCCACATCCTGCAGAGCCTTGTCCCCAGTTTTATGAAGCAAGGTGTCGTTCAAAACCTTAAAATTATCCAGATCCAAGATAACAAAGGCATGATTTCCTGATGTGGCATGGGTATTCAAATGGAGGAATACGTTGATAATGTCTGTGGCTGTACTACGATTGTACAGACCAGTAAGACTATCTCGTTCAGCCTTTGCCTTGAGAGCCTCCTCCATTTTCTTTTTCTCATCGATATTGCGAAGGATGAAGTATACCACAGTTCGCTTGGCAGTATTACCATCCTCCATGTGAATGTCACACTGGAACCAGCGGAATTTGCCACTTCTGTCCTTAGCCTTATATTCCTGAGAAATACGGGCAATACCCTGGCTATAAAGCCCCAGAAGATTATCCACACCAACAATGTGGGCTAGACGCTCCTGATAATCCCCATCCACTGAATCATGAATATATACTTCCATAAGGCGGGAAAAAGGCATGGTAAACTCTGGCAATCCTAAGGATTGAGAGCAATATACCATCTTATCCTCGCTTAAATCAGCTTGAATGAACCCCTCAATATCAGAAAAAAGCTTTTCCCGTAGCTGGTACTCCTTGTTCATCTCCATCTTCATCTTTTTGCGAATGAAGAAAAAGAATATCAGACAGAGAAGCACCAAGGGAATAATGACTCGAATCATGAGGATATTGATATTGTCATCCAACAACACTGCAATATGCTTGTTGATTTCACCCTTGGACACAAGCACTACCGTATACCAGTTATTCATGGAAAGGGGACAGAAGCACAACATATATTCCTTGCCAGCAATAACAACCTCTGTTTGCACCGTCAGGTTTTCTGCCAACTGGCGGCGGATGGTTTCTGGCCCCCGCTGTTTATCAGAATCCTCCAGCTCATCAAAAATTGTGCTATAATTCCATGCATCTGGATGCTTGTGGTCACGAAGAATAAAAGAACCAGTATTATCCACTACAAAAACGAGATAGCTTCCCATTCCAAAACGGGAATCCTCATAATCTTGAAACTCACTTAAAGCAATGGCTCCATGGACAATTCCCACCACCTGATTTTCCTGATTCATAATGGGTACTGCCACCACAAAGATTTGCTTGGAGCTTACCAAGGAATCCTGAGCGTCGGTAATGACCGCCTTTCCTGCCAGCAAGTCCTGCCAGTAGGGTCTTCCTGAAATATCAATGATATATTCTGTCACTCCATCAGTAGACCACACCCGCCCATCCAAGGAGGACAAGCCGAGATGAAGGAATTCCTGTCGTGCCACAATGGCATTCAGTCGATCCCGAATGTTTTCCCACTTTATATCCTGAAGCAGGATGAGGTCGGAGAGGCTGTAGAGGGTACTCAGATATCCCTCCAGCTTGACATCCATGTAGCTGCTGGTAAATTGGGAAAGGTCCAATAGGCTTTCTTCTTGAATTGTGGCTTCCTTGTCCTGAAGCTCATGATAAAAGTTGAGGATGGAAAGAAGAATAAAGGAACAGGCCAAAATAAAGAGAATAAAAACGATTCCGAACATTCTTTTTTTGACAAATTTCATGACAACAGTCCTTATCTATATTTTCGCCATACAACCTTTACTATGAGAAAAAGGAGGTGGCAAAATTGCCACATCCTTTCCAACAATGCAAGCTAGAAATCCGCCAGCTTTGGAGCCCGTGGGAAGGGAATTACGTCACGGATATTGGCCATGCCGGTGACGTAGAGCAGAAGCCGCTCGAATCCCAATCCAAAGCCAGAATGGGGCACCGTGCCGAACTTCCGCAGGTCCAGATACCACCAGTAGTCTTCCGGATTCAAGCCCAGCTCCTTGATGCGTCCCAGCAGGGTGTCGTAGTCGGCCTCACGCTGGGAGCCACCGATAATCTCGCCCAAGCCAGGCACCAGCACGTCCATGGCCCGCACCGTCTTGCCATCCTCGTTGAGCTTCATATAAAAGGCCTTGATTTCCTTGGGATAGTCGGTGACGATGACCGGCTTCTTGAACACCACCTCGGTAAGATATTTTTCATGCTCGCTCTGGAGGTCACAGCCCCAGTAGGGCTTGAACTGGAACTTGTCGGCGTTCTTCTCTAGCTGGGCCACCGCCTCGGTATAGGTGACACGGGCAAAGTCGGAGTTTACCACGTGGGTCAGGGTGTCAATCAGGCCCTTTTGAATGCGCTGGTCAAAGAATTCCATGTCGGCACGGCACTTGGTCAAGGCCCAGTTCAGCAGGTACTTTACAAATTCCTCCGCCAAATCCATGTTGTCTGCCAAGTCGTAGAAGGCCATCTCCGGCTCAATCATCCAGAACTCAGCCAAGTGGCGAGTGGTATTGGAATTTTCTGCCCGGAAGGTGGGGCCAAAGGTGTAGATGCGGGACAGGGCGGTGGCGTAAATCTCACCTTCCAGCTGGCCGGACACGGTGAGGCTGGCCTTCTTGCCGAAGAAGTCCTTGGAATAGTCCACCAGGGCAGCTGCCTTTTCCACAGCCATTCCCTTGGCTCCGGCGGCAACAGCCTTTTCCGCCAGCTTTTCTGGAGACAAGGTGGTTACCTGGAACATCTCCCCTGCTCCCTCGGCGTCACTGGCAGTGATGATGGGAGTGTGGACATACTGAAAGCCCCGCTCCTGGAAGAAGGTGTGGATGGCAAAGGCCATCTGACTTCTCATGCGGGCCACCGCTCCAAAGGTATTTGTTCTTGCCCGCAGGTGGGCGTTTTCCCGAAGGAATTCCATGGAGTGATTTTTTTTCTGCAAGGGATAGCTGTCTGCAGGAGCCTGACCCAAAACTTCCAGCCGCTCCAGCTGCAGCTCCACAGCCTGACCAGAGGCGGGAGAAGGAACCAGCTTGCCGGTGGCCCGCAGGCTGGCGCCTGTGGTAAGGGACTTGAGACTGGCCTCCAACTGATTGAGGGAATCCTGGAGGTTGGCCCCCTCACTGCAATGGGGATTTTCTCGGTCAAAGGTCAACTGCAGAGAGGCAAAGCAGGAGCCGTCATTTACCTGCAAAAACACAAGATTCTTGGACTCACGCTTGGTGCGCACCCAACCGCTGACGACAATGGTTCTTCCGTCAGGCTCAGAAACAAGGATATCCTTAATCAGTTCAGTTTTCATAACAGTTCATCATACCACGTTGCAAGGATATGGTCAAAGGGAGGCGAGACCGTCAGCGGCCTTGTCCACAAATGGAAACAGGGCAATTGTTTATCATAAAATTGGCAATGATATTGTTCCAGCATCTTTGAAAATTCAATAAGAACAGAGGCAAGTTCCTGTCTTGACGCTGCATCATATGATATAGACTGTATGGAGCTCCGCCCCTGCCATCCACGATATCCGCACCGAGGCGTGTCACTTCCTGCCCCTCACCGCTGTGCCTCGTGCTGTTGAATCAACTTGATATTGTATTTATCAATGTCGGTGAGTAGCTCATCGCTGTAATTTGGATTTGTCTTGTACCAGGTGTAGCAGTTCCAAAGGCTCTGCAAGTCCACACTCTTGAAGGTTCGGCCATGGCGGGCGTAGACGGCGTTCCGCATGAGGCGGAGCTGTGCCTTGTCCAGGTCCCGCAGGTCCCCGTCGGTGAGCTTTGAGTCCAGCTTTGAGAACTTGAGGCCGTTGTAGGCGAAGTAGTCGTCCGGGCAGTGGGCGTTTTCAAGCTGCTGTTGTGTCACGGTTTCGTCGAGGATGTAGCGTTGTTCACTTGGAGACCAGTAGTAGAAGAAAAACAATGGTGTATACACATCATTTTTCCATTTATATTGTTTAATGATAATTCCTCTTCTATTATTTATAATTGAAAATTTTAATCCATTTAGGTACAACTCTTCCGTTATTTCTAATGAATTTTTGTTTACAAATAAAGCATTCTTCATTGCTGTAACATGATATCCATCAATTAAATCCTTATTACTAAAAAATTTGTAAATTCCAATCTTACTACCAGTATCACCATAACCAAATTCTAAAAATTCATCTCTATTATCATAATTAAAATCCGCAATTATTGCTGTTGATTCCGTATCAAATAAATATTTTCTTTGATCCTGATTAAAATTTGGACTTATGTTATAACCATAAAAATAATATATATCTCCTAAAAGGTTTTCGTGTGTATAAAAAATTACTTTTAGTTCATTCTCATTAATTTCATCATAAATATAAAACACCATATTATTGGAACAAAAGTTGGAATTATATTTTAATGAAAAGTTACGGTCATCCATTAACGAAAAGATTTTAGATGATTCTATATAACTTCTGAACTTTTCCTCATCCTTGGTTTCTGAAAACACAAGCCCTGAAAAAATGACACTGAATATAATAATCAATAATTTCTTTTTATTCACTTTAATACCCCATCCCTTTCTTCAAGCTCCGTTATACTTGGGCTTATTCTTCCCTTGAAGTCGTAACTCTCTCTGAAATCTTGATTCTCATTGTAATAAAAATGCAGCTCGGACATTGATTTGTCACCAAAGCCCTTTTCAATCTTTATGTCCATACCCACATCACCTCCTACGTTACATAATAATATCTCTTCTATTTTGTCGCAAGAATCTTGATTTGCTTGCACCGTTGCATAGTGCGGAGCTCCGCCCCTGCCTTCACTTGTATTTTCCTAGGCCACCACAATAAAAAAAAGGAGGTCCACTGCAAAGAGCGAACCTCCACTTTGAAGCTATAAAAACTTCTACCTAATTACCTTAGGGTAAATCCTTCCATGTCAAACCAAATCTTAAGTTACAGTTTGACAAGATGTTAATGAGAGAAGTTAACTTTTCAGTTTCTGTCAGAGTCCAAGACACACCACAAGCAGCCTGTAGTTGGGATGTTGCATTTAACTGTAAACCTGCTCCAAACATGGTTAAACGAGGCTCCATGATTTCATGAATAACCTTACGTCCGTCTTGAACTGAAGGAACTACACCATCTTCATAATAACTTTTAGTATTAGTCAAGGTGTAGGCTACAGGCTGAAATGCCATACCAGCAAAACCTGTTAACTTTTCTGTAAAATCATAAGTTACAGCGGCAGAAAGCACTGGAATAACAGATACAGAGGTTAAATCTATTGTCTGTTCAACAGTACCACTCTGCATTGTGTTTTTCTTAGTTCCACCTGTAATAGTGTTAGAATACCCTACGTCCAAAGCAAATTTTCCCTTAAGAGACACTCGGTCTGAACAAGCAAGGGTAGCATTAACATCTGCAGCTAACCCATGGTTCATACCGCTGTCAGCTCGGAATATATGCTCTTCTCTTACACTATTGGTAATTTTGCGAAAATACTTTTCTGGCATAATAATCATACCAAAGAGGTACTTTGCATTCATACCAAGGGAAAGCCTTTCTGACAGAGCAGGAAATCCAATACCTACACCAGCAGTAACTGCAGGGATGTATGCATTAAACACTCCCGTTTCTTCATAAACCTTTCCATTTGAGTCAAGCACTGGTCCAATTGCACTTACAGGATAGGTTGCACTAGGAGAGCGATACCCAATACCTACAGACATATCCAAGGAGGGGGTAATAGAGTACCCCCCACTAGTTGTAAGAGCTGCTCCAACAACCAAGGATGGAGTGTAGGACAGGGTATTTGATTTTTTAGAATTTTCAACAATTGGAGACAAATCCCGTCTAGTATAGGAACCTCCAATAGTTACTCCTACACGAATACCCATATCTACACCCAACAGCTCACGAGGAACACCTAAAAGAACCTGAGCTGTGTGAGAAGCAGGGACTGTGTAATCTGTCACAGAAGCAGCCACTGATGTGCCAAGAGTATCTTTCTCTTCCTTAGTAATCTCAATATTTCCACCAAAATTACCTGTGTATGCCACTGACATATCAATGGAACCAAGACTAAACATACCTGCCAAATTCAATACATTAGGATTAAAAATGTAAGTTGTAGAGTTAGCTCCAGCCTGAGTTTCAATACGACCATAAGAGGTAGTTAGCAAAAAATCACCAAAGACAACATTTTGCCAAGCAGTTACACTCATTATATTATCGCTTTCAGCACTGAATAAGCCAGTAGTTCCATCTTTCATGGGAGAGATGGTGGTCTGTGCAGAGATCGCTATCATGAAAATCATACTTACAACAATAAGCAATAATCCTTTCTTCATCACAAAACTCCTTAAACATTAACTCTTATTCAGCAATAATAGGCTTTTGTGAAAGTTTTGTAATAATATCTGATACATCAATTCTAATAAATCGCATACCGTGAACATTATCATTTGTTGTAGAAAAACTTTCGTATAAGACACCTAAAGTGTTGTCATCAATCATTACCATATCTGTATATCCAAAAGCATTCTGCTGTTCTGTTCGAACACAGATATAGTAACGGTCATTACTATCCAAAGGATTATCAGCCCCTGCACCTGGTTGACCACTTAAATCACGGGCAAAACCAACAGTAATATTTCCACGTACGTATGTTCCACCTACATTTCCAGGACTACAAAAAGCAACTACACCACACTTGTCATCACCATTTCCCTCTGCAATCTTTAACAAACTAGTCTGACAATTCTTACGCCCTATAAAAGCATCAGTAGTAATATGACTCCACTGACCATTCTTGTACTGATTTAACTTGGATCCGTTAGACTTACTGACTAAAAGAATACTACCATCATCTAGCTGGCAAATCTGTCCTTCTTCGCTAGCACTAGCTGAAGAATGAACAACTCTAGTGGTAAAGTTAGATGTACTACCAATAGTCCAATTTTTAGGATCATCAGCTCCATAAGCAAGGTAGATACCACAATCTCCTGCCCTTACGGATTGTTGGATGGGTAGTACCATCATTCCAGCCTTCATTTCAGAACCAGGAACATCTTTTTCTAACAAAAGACCATGACCAGGATTTGTTATCATACCACGGTTAGTAGCATTACCCCCAATAGGTAACCATTTACGAGCATAGCTATCGGCAGGATTAGTATCTTCTTCCCAAGTTTCTCCATTATCTTCACTTTTCCAAATACGGAAATTAGACTTAGTCCAGTCATTTCCCAAGAAACCTGCACCACCAGCCATACCACACCAAATAGTACCGTCTTTTTCTACCACTAAACAGGGGTCACACACATCGGCAATAAGCTGAACTCCTGAACTTGCAACACCCTCAGGCTGTCCTGCAGGTCCATAGGCGTTAGCAACATCAATAGCAGGTTTTTTTCTTGTATTTTTATTTACAGCTGTTTTCCATGTAGTACCCTTGTCATCTGAATACATAACAGTAATATCACTGCCGTAAACACTTCCTTGTCCTACGTCACCATTTCCTTGATCAGTCCCTCTGTATCGAACGTCAAAGGCAGCAATAATACGGACAGTCCCATCGTCTAAGGTAGTTTTTGTCAATGAAGGAATACGATAAATTCCTTTTCCACGTTCACCAACAGTTGCATATCCATCTGTGAATGGGTTGTCAGCTAATGAAGTAGAATATTGCTCACCAAGACCCCCTGCAGTTTCTGCATCAGAATAAGTGGTATATAACATTGTCTTTTCTTTTGGAACCACAGAACCTAAGATGGGAACATCATTCCAATCTACTTGAGGGGCATCAGCCCCCCCCCCCACCACCACCACCAGAGCCACCAGCACCAGGATTGTCTACAACACCGTCAAGTGATAAATTATCAGACCCTGCCACTTCCTTACAACCGATAAAGATTGACAAGCCAACCATTAAACAGAGAACAAATTTCCCCATTCCTAATACAAGTCTTTTGTGTGTGCATTTAGCCATGAACAAACCTCCTAAATCAAGACTATACAACTATGATACATTGCTCATTATTATTTGTCAATTTTTAAAAATTATAAATTTTTACAAAACTATAGAAATTAGGCTTCCTTTTCCTCGTCGGGATGACGGCCCACAGGAGCGTTGGACAGCATCAGCTTGAGGCGGTTCAGCTGGTTCACCTCGCTGGCGCCGGGGTCAAAGTCAATGGCAGAGATATTTGACTCCGGGAAGCGGTGGCGCAGCTCCTTGATCATGCCCTTTCCCGTCACGTGGTTGGGCAGGCAGGCAAAGGGCTGCACGCAGGCGATGCTGGGAACGCCGGAGTGA
>JAZNAS010000058.1:0-55435 GCA_045586625.1 Treponema sp. | reverse complement strand
AAGCTTTTTATGGTACACTATACTTACGAACAATCACATTTGGTTCTGTAATTACAGAAGTAAATGAGTTGGGGGCTATTTTTAATCAAGTCGGATATAACGTAGGCGGTTGTGATTTAATCCTCAACTGCGGACAGATGGATGAAAGTAGCGTACCTGCGCCGGATTTGACGAACAACATTTGGAAGTTCAAGTTTGAAAACGAATTCAAGAGCATTACACTGAAATAACTCACACTAACGGACGCGACGAGTGTAGGGACATTACAGTAACTATTTAGGGCAGGCAGGCTTGACCGCCTGCTGGCCGATAAGATGAAAGCCCTTCATGTTGCTTTGCAAGCGGGGGTGACATTGCCACCTGTCAGGCTCCGGTCTGGCAGGTGTTTTTTTCTAGGAGTTAGGAGTTGTTCCTAGCTCCTAGGCACTCGCTCCTATTTCCTCATTCCTCACTCCTAACCACTACCAACTACCAACTACCTCCCAGCCCCATTCTTTCTTCCTTTTCAAATTAGCGATTTTCTGGTATCATGCTGGGATACAGTGCAATCAAGAGGCTGTATCGTGAAAATCAGTAGAATTCGGAGGATACAATGAATACCTATCTTATTTTGGCTATGGTTTCCTTTCTGGTGACTTCCATCGGATTTCGTTATTACATCCACTTCTTCTCTGTGGGATACGGCTTTGCCATTGCCGCCCTTGCAGTTGCCATGGGGGTCCTGTTCCTACCAGTGCTGACCCTCCCCACCATTCTGATGTGCCTTCTGCTGCTGGGATACGGCCTGCGGCTGGGGGGCTACCTGCTGTATCGGGAGAACAAGACTCCCGCCTACAACCAGCGGGTCAGCGGCGACATCAAGGACGGAAACACCGTTCCCTTTGGGGTGAAGTTTGCCATTTGGGTCAGCTGCGCCATTCTCTACCTGCTGATGACCTGTCCGGTCTATTTTAGGCTGCGGCTGGGAGCTTCCTCCATGGATGTGACTGCCATTGTGGGCTTGGTGCTGATGGTGGCGGGCATTGTCATGGAGGCACTGGCTGACAAGCAGAAAAGCGATGCCAAGAAGAGGAATCCCGGCCGCTTTGTGGACACTGGCTTGTACCGCCTCGTCCGCTGCCCAAATTATCTTGGGGAGCTGCTGCTGTGGGTCGGTGTCTTTGTCAGTGGCATTGGCTATATGTCAGGCTGGCAGTGGATTCCCGCCATCTCAGGACTAATTCTGATTTTCTTTGTCATGTTCAGCGGGGCACGGCGACTGGAGCTGAGGCAGAACGCCAGCTACAGCAATGATCCTGAGTACCAGCGATACGTGCGGACTGTTCCCATCATCATTCCCTTTGTGCCCCTGTACAGCGTGGTGAAGTACAAGTTTCTGGTGGCATAAGGCATTTTTTAGGAGGAAGATTTATGAGCTTAGTAAAGAGACCCTTGTTCAATCCTGACGGAGACATTGATATTCGACAGCGACGGATGATTGGCGGAAACACCACCAACCTCAACGACTTCAACAACATGAAATACCAGTGGGTCTCCGGCTGGTATCGGCAGGCCATGAACAACTTCTGGATTCCAGAGGAAATCAACCTAGCCCAGGACACCAAGGACTATCCCAAGCTCTCCGTGGAGGAGCGCACCGCCTACGACAAGATTCTGTCGTTCTTGGTGTTCCTTGATTCGATTCAGACGGCAAACCTGCCCAACGTGTCGGAGTATGTCACCGCCAACGAGGTGAACCTGTGCCTGAACATCCAGACCTTTCAGGAGGCGGTGCATTCCCAGAGCTACTCCTACATGCTGGACACGATTTGCTCCCCCGAACAGCGCACCGACATCCTGTACCAGTGGAAGACTGACGAGCATTTGCTGAGGCGAAACACCTTCATCGGAAACTGCTACAACGAGTTTCAGGAGAACAAGGATTTCTTCCGCTTTATGAAGGTGCTGATTGCAAACTACATCCTTGAGGGAATCTACTTCTACTCAGGCTTCATGTTCTTCTACAACCTTGCCCGCAACGGCAAGATGCCCGGCTCCGCCCAGGAAATCCGCTACATCAATCGTGACGAGAACACACACCTGTGGCTGTTCAAGAACATCATCCTTGAGCTGAAAAAGGAGGAGCCGCAGATGTTCACCCCCGACAAGGTGCAGATTTATGCCGACATGATGAGGGAAGGGGTGCGCCAGGAGATTGAGTGGGGCAAGTACGTTATCGGTGACAATATTCCCGGCCTCACCACCAGGATGGTGGAGGATTATATCATGTATCTGGGGAACCTGCGGTGGATGAACCTTGAGTTTGAGCCCCTGTATCCCGGCTACGACAAGGAGCCGGAGGACATGGCCTGGGTCTCGGCCTATTCCAACGCCAACATGGTGAAGACCGACTTCTTCGAGGCCCGCTCCACCGCCTATGCCAAGGCATCCGCCCTGGAGGACGACCTGTAATTCCATGAGTCAGCTCGTTCTCTCCCGCTGCCCCCTCTTTGCAGGTATTGCTGCTGATGAGATTGCTCCCTTGTTAGAGTGTCTTGGCTCTCGAAAGGTGGTGGTGGAAAAGAACCAGACCATCTTTTGGGAAGGTGATGCGGCCACGGACATGGGCATTGTGCTGGAGGGGGCAGTGCAGGTGGTGCGGGATGACTACTACGGCAACCGTACCATTGTTGCCAGACTGGAGGCTGCGGGGCTTTTTGCAGAAGCCTTTGCCTGCGCGGGAATCGATGCGTATCCGGTGAGCGTGGTTGCAGAAACCGCCAGCACCGTCCTTATCTTGAACTGCCAGCGGATTATGACCGTTTGCTCCTCCTCCTGCGGCTTTCACAGTCGCCTTGTCCGAAACCTTTTGGCCATAGTAGCCTCAAAAACCATTCAGCTGAACCAAAAGCTGGAGCTCCTTTCCCACCGCTCCATTCGGGAACGATTGATGCACTACCTCCTTGGCTGTGCAAAGAAGGCTGATGATAGCCAGTTCACCATTCCCTACGACAGACAGCAGCTGGCAGACTACCTGTGCGTGGAGAGAAGCGCCCTTTCCGCAGAGATTGGCAAGCTCCAGCGGGAGGGTGTTCTGGAGAGCCGCCGCAGCTGGTTCCTGCTGAAAAACGAAGGCTGGCAGGGTTGAGCAAGCACCGCTGTAAATCCTGCGGCTCTCGAATAATTTCCTCTGCCAAGTAGTTGTCACGATTTATAGCTGATGGGAGGCGACTCCAGCCCTCAGCTTATTCGTGCCGAGGGTTTAACCATGCCTTGCAAATGAACAAGGGGAACCCTGTCTACAACCAAAACTTCCCGCTTTAGCTTTGTTTTTCCTTCCAAGCAATTTTTTCAAGCATATATCGCTTCAATAAGAATGTGCAGAAATATGGAAATGTATAGAATTTCCCATTGAATCCAATGTTTTTTGCGCAAAGCTTTATGCCGTAATGAATGTCTTTATATGCTTCCTTTTCTATGAGATTTTTAAGAGAAGCGGTTGCCTTATCTGTAGCCTTCACCTCCACGGGAACAATGGAGGTGGCATCACGAATAAAGAAATCCATTTCAACTGTTGATTTCTCGTTTTTGTAATAAAAAAGCTCATAGCCTTGTTTTACCAGCATATCCCCCACCATATTCTCATAGATTGCACCCTTGTAGGTGTTAAAGTTCTTGTTCTGACGCAAATCCACCTGAGCCTCCTCGTCCAAGGCTGCAATCAAAAGACCTGTATCACGATAATAGATTTTATATTCGGTTGGATTATAATTTCCTTTAAGCGGAAGCTCAGGAAGCTCAAGGTTGTAGCAAACATTTATAATCCCGGCATCTTTAAGCCAGTCTACCGTTCCAATATATTCTCTGTTCCTGGCTCCTGCTGCCACCTTTGTAATCTGGTATCGCTTGTTCTCTTTTGCAAGAAAGACAGGAATATGGGTATAGATATTCTTGATTTTTGCTTTATCCAAACCGCTTGCATATTTCAAAATGTCTTCCTCATAAGCTTTCTGAATCTGCAGCTGCTCCTGCAGAATTCCAGAAAAATTATTCTGCTCAATGAACTTGTTTACAACACGAGGCATTCCACCCGTTATCATGTATTCCTTGAAGCAGTTCATCCAGACATCAAATTCATTTTCAGAAAATGGCTCAAGGTTCTTCATGCGGGAATACATGCTTTCAATCTGACTTTGCGAATATCCCTTTGCCCAAAGAAATTCCTCAAAATCAAGGGAGTGCATTTCATAGTCTTCTTTATATCCAACGCTCACTGATGTTACTTCTTCATAATTTATACCAAGCAGCGAACCGGAACAGATGACGTCATACCGTCCGTCAATTTTAAAGAATTTAAGGCAGGTGGCACAATCTGGACATGCTTGCATCTCATCAAAAAGAATAAGGGTTTCATTGGGAACAAAGGTAAAATTTGGATTGATAAAAGAGATTTCCTTGATTACATTTTCTGGGGAATAGCCAGCAGAAAAAATCTTTGCGTACTGGGGCTCAGTGATAAAGTTGATTTCAACAAAATTCCCGTAGCTTTCTGCGAAGTGCTCAATCGAAGACGTTTTTCCAATCTGACGGGCACCTTTTATGACCAGTGGCAGTCTGTCCGGATTTTTTTTCCAATTGATGAGAAACTCATCTATTTTTCTGCGTAGTTTATATTCCATAATTTTATCTTATCACTCTGTATCACATTTTTCCAATAGGATTTAAGTTAAAAATCACATTTTTCCAGTTATTTTTCAGGGTATTATCACATTTTTCCAATTTTTTTACCCGAAGGCATGAGCTCTCAAAACAGCATTCATTCTTGTCTGATAGCCCTTGCCCTGACTTTTAAACCACTCCAATACATCGGTATCAATACGCATGTGAATTTCAGTTTTCGTGGGCTTATACCAGTCCTTATGGACTTCATACCAAGGACGGAACTTTGCCAACTCATCGGCAGTCTGCTTTGGGCAATCCTCAAAATCTGTGTTTTTGAAGCTCATAACTTCAGCAATCTCCTCTGTGGTGAGTGGAGGAAGTTTTTTCACTTCATCGAGCGTCATAGTATTCTGCCTCCTCATTTGGCTCGGCTTTTCTGGCTGAAATAATTCCTGTCCTGCCGTTTCTATATCAATCGTAGGATGCTCCGTGTCGAGATTCTCAATTTGTTTGTCGTCAAGATAAACACGAACTGCGATTTCAAATGTTACACCATGCTTTTTCTTGTTGATTCTATTTTTCCTCGTCCATATAACACGAGAGGATTCCGTACAATGAGGTTTGCGCCATGGTAAAGCCTCATGCAACAAGGCTCCTTTCCTTCAGGACAGAAATAATTCCCTCTATATACTTAGCTATCTCGCAAGAGCGAAAATCACCTGTTCCCTTGGAGCTGGAGCACCTTTTCCAGGTAGCGGGCAACGCCGTCCTGGTTGTTGGTGCAGGTAATGTCCTTGGCGGCGGCCTTGATTTCTGGAATGGCGTTTTCCATGGCAATGCCGTAGCCCACGGTAGAAATCATGCCCAGGTCGTTGAAATCGTCCCCAAAGGCCATGATGTGTTCTAGGGAAATGGAAAGCTCCTGGGAAAGGGTGCGGACGGTGGCCTCCTTGGTGGCGTTGCCGGGGGCAAAGCTATGCCAGGGTACGTCGGAAAAAAGTATGGCATGGCAGTGGGGAACCACTTGGCCGATGGAGGCCGCCAAGGTTTTGTCGTCAGTTTGCACGCAGATTTTTAATGCACAGTGGGGGAAATCCTTAAAATCATGCTCCAGTGCTTGGGGATGGAACATGACAGACTTGTCATCCCCCCGGTTCCAGTACAGCTGGTTTTCTGTATCCACGGTAATTTCACAATCAGGGCCAATAATCTGGTAGGCGGCATTCAGCAGTGCCTGGGTTTCTTGTTGGGAAAAGCCCTGGTGGTGGATAATCTTGTCCCGGTATTGGATGGTGGCTCCGCCGTTGGTGGCCACAATGTCTGGCTGTACCTGGGTAATCAGGTGTCGGATGCTGGTGTTTCCACGGGAGGTACAAAATCCGATGAGAATGCCTTTTTGCTGGCAGTGCTTGAGCACCTGTAGGGTGTAGGGAGAAATGGTCTTGTCGTCCTTCAGCAGGGTTCCATCTAAGTCAATCAGCACCAGGCGGGGCGGTGTGGAAATAGTCAGGTTCATGGCATCATGATAGTGGGAAGGGCTCCTTTGGTCAATGTTGCTGAAGGGGAGTGAAGTGGATAGGAAAGAGAAGAGCAGGGCAAAGGTTATGTGCAAAGGGCAAGCTTGCACTTGACAGATTCACTTTCTGGTAGTAAGCTAAATTTAGCTAAATATAAAATATTTTGGCTAAATTTTACTGAGGAGCTTGCCATGATTTCTGTTTCTGTAGGGGAAGCTAAAAATCAGCTGCCCAAATTGCTTCATTTTGTGGAAGAAGGTGATGAGGTGGAGGTGACTCGTCATGGAAAGGTGGTGGCCTATATCAGTGGTCAGTCCACTTCCGGGGAACGGGGAGCTGCCTTTTTGCAGGGGATTCGTGCCTGGAGGGAAAGCTCTGGTGCATTGTTTGAAGAGGGTGAAATAGAAGCCATCTTTAATCAAGCTTCTCAGGAGGAGGGTGGATTCCTGGTGCGACATGGGGAGGATTTTCTATGACTCCACCCTTGGTATATCTTTTGGACACAAACATTATTTCAGAGCCAACAAAGCTTGAGCCTTCCTTGACCGTGCTGCATCGTATGGCAGAAACACTGGACCGCTCCTGCATTTCCTCCATTACCTGGGCAGAGGCCATGACTGGGGTGCAAACCCTGGTGTCCGGCAAGCGGCAGGAGGCCTTGATGAAATTCCTTGTGGACAACATCCAGAAAAATTATGAAATCATTCCCTTTGATTCCTCCTGTGCCATGATGTATGCCCATTTGGCAAGAGGATTGAAGGAGCGGGGGCGGCTGGGCTCCACCTTTGACATGATGATAGCTGCCTGCGCCATTGCAAACAACTTGATTCTCATTACCCGCAATGTGGCAGACTTTGCTCCCATAACGGAGATAGCTCCCTTGATGGTGGAAACCTGGTTTTGCTAAAGGTGGATGGAAAGGTGAAAAGGATGGGAGGCGAAGGTGGAGCTCAAATAAAAAACTGCACCACCTACAACCACCTTTGGAAGCTGGACTGTAGGGATGCAGTTTTCTTGGAAAAACTTTTTAAGAAGTGGTTTTAGCGGAGAACTGCCTGTGCTCCTCGCTTCTTTCCCCATACCAAGAGACTGACGGTATAGGCTACAGTCAAGGCAGCGGCAATGGGGTAGGCAATGTTCCAGCTCAAATTCAGGCCAATCTGGGCATTGATGATAAAGCTACAGGTTTGGAAGCAGTAGAAGGCTCCGGGAATCAGTGGCATCCAAACCCACTTTCCCTTGCCGTTTTCAAACATCCAGATAATTACGGCCATAAAGGCAAAGAGGGCCAAGGTCTGGTTGGACCAAGCGAAGTAGCGCCACAATACATTGAAGCCGCTGGGGTTGCTCTTTGCCCATACCAAGATTCCTGCTACAAGCACAAAGAGGATGGAGGCCAAGCCCAAGCGCTTCTTGTTGGTGCTTTGGTCAAGGTTCATGGATTCAGAGATGGAAAGACGCAAGCTTCTGAGGGCGGTGTCTCCAGAGGTGATGGGCAGAACGATGATACCGATGATGGCAATGGCTCCTCCCACAGGGCCCAGCAAGTCCTTGCAGATGACACCTACTGTGCTAGTGGCAAGGCTGGGGTTCGCTGGCTGAATTCCCAAGTTATATACACCCATAGCTGCTGCCGCCCAAACCATGGCAATGAAGCCTTCTACAATCATCATTCCGTAGAAGGTGACACGGCCTTCTCTCTCGCTTTTCATGGTGCGGCTGATGATGGCGGTCTGGGTGGAGTGGAAGCCAGACAAAAGTCCACAGGCTACTGTGATAAAGAAGATGGGAATGAACTTGTTGGCAGAAAAATAATCTGCGTAGCTGAACTGTTCCTTCACTCCGTTGATTACCTGATAGGCCTGTGGTGCATTCCATGCGTCCCACAGCTCCACCAGAGGATAGCCCTTTACGAACATTCCGATAAAAACACCTATGGCGGAGAAGAGCAAGACCAAGCCAAAGATTGGATAAATCTTTCCGATGATGGTGTTAATGGGGAATACGGTTGCAACTATGTAGTACAGGAAGATTGCTCCGTAGATAACCCAGGTGGAAATTGAGGTGGCCTTTCCGTCAAAGCCAAAGATTTGTGTGGCGGCCAGGTCTCCTGGGGTGTAGATGAACACGGCACCAACCAAGAGCAGCAAGAAGCTGATAAAGATTTGATAGAATCCGTAGATTTTCTTGTTTCCGTATCGCTGGATCATCTTGGGCATCTGGGTTCCACCATCACGGAGACAGATCATGCCACAGAAATAGTCGTGCATGGCTCCAGCCAACACATTTCCCAGGGGAATGGTGATAAAGGCAATGGGGCCAAACAGGATTCCCTGAATGGGACCAAGGATTGGACCAGTTCCTGCAATGTTCAGCAGGTTGATGAGGCTGTTCCTCCACATTGGCATTGGAACATAGTCTACACCGTCACCCTTTGTGTAACATGGTGTTGGTCGGTCATCTGGACCAAATACTTTTACACAAAGCTTGCTGTAGAGAAATCCACCTACCACAAGAATTGCCAATCCAATAAAGAATGTAATCATTGAATAAATCCTCCTTTTACCAGTCTTAAGACTGGTAGCATTACATCTCCTTTGTGATGTTATCAAAGTAGCATAAGCGGTGGCTAACTGTCAATATACTTCAAGAACTTTACTAATATTAAAGTTCTCGGCATCTTACTGGTTGTAGCGCAAGGTGTTTTTCTTATTCCACTAGTGCAGCTAATTCCTCCAGATGCACCTGGTCGCACTGGGTGGTGATGTCAACCACATTGCCGGTACGCAGGTAGTAGAGGCTGCAGGTGATGGCTTCCTCCGGCACGCTGAAGATGGCGGCGGCGGCCTTGCGGTAGGCTGCCTGTTGGGGATAGTAGAGCTCTGGCTGCTCCTGCTGGTCGGTCTTGTAGTCTACAATGTGGAGCTGGCCCTGCTGGTCTTGGTAAATCAAGTCCATGGAGCCGTTGATGATGTAGCCTTCCAGACGGAGCTTGAAGGTGAACTCGGTTTTTCTCCAGCTGGCCTTCCTCACGGCCTCTCCCGTGGGGGAGCTCAAGAAGTTGGCTGTCATGGTGGAGCACAGCTGATGGAGCTTCTGCTGGTTGGTCTGGCTCAGGTGCTGGAGATAGCGGGTGGGAATACTGGGCTGGTGATTGTTCAAGGCTGCCTCCAGATACAGGTGGGCGCAGGTGCCGAAGTCGGCGTAGCTGAACTGTGGATTTCCGTCAGCCTTTGTGGTGCTTGTTACCAGCCGGGCAATTTCACTGTAGGCTTGGTTTTCCTCCTTCCCTAGGGCTGAGATTTTCTCTGGGCTAGGGATAGTGTCTGCATCCTGCCAATATTCCGGGCTTTTGGGAGCCAGATGGCTGGGGCTTCGGTAGGGGCTTTCCTCCACCGCAGGCAAGACGGCCTCTCCTTGGTAAAGGGGGGCCAATTCCTGGGCGATTTGTCGAGGGCTAGCGGGTCGCTCAGGCTGTCCGGCAGGGTCGTCCTCCTCCTGATGGGATGCTGGGGAGTGGGGAGCCTTCAAATCCTGCTGGGTGGCGTAGGGAATCCATTCAGCGTCAAAGGGGGAGTGGGGCTCCACGGTGATTTCCTCCTCCAAGGTTAAGTTGCAGTTGATTTGTGGAACCAGGAGCTTGAACATGGTGTTTGGGTTTTCAGACAGCTTCAGCTTGCCGGGATTGTCCTTGTCAAGGCTACCGGGGCAGGCGGTGATAAAAACCTCCTCCTCGGCTCTGGTGAGGGCCACGTACAGCACCCGCCGCAATTCAGCCCGATCCTTTTTGGTGTCTTCTTCCTTTGCATCTTGATAGAAGAAATTTGACTTGGTGGTGCCACCTGCAAATTGGGGCAGGGTGGGCAGGTTCAAGGTGATGCCCCACTGGGAGTGGGGATAGACGCTGGCGTCGTTTTTGTTTGTTTTTGGCCGGCCATTGCTGTTTACCAGAAAGACCACCGGGAATTCCAAGCCCTTGCTTTTGTGAATCGTCATAAGCTGCACGCCCTGCCTTTGCTCCAGAGGAATGTCTATGTCATCGAATTTGCCCTGGTTGTCCACCTGCTCCTGCAATGACTGGACAAAGGTGGCCAAGCTTGTTCCCTTGGCATCGGCCTGGGCTGCCAGGTGAAAGAGCTTGTCGTAGAGGGGGGCATATTGCAGGGCCTGCTCCTGCTCAAGGATTTTATAGCGGTAGCCCAGGTTATACCACAGGTGGCTCACCAGCTGGGCAATGGGCATGGTAAGGGCCTGCTGCGCCAGCTGATGGTAGGTTTGGCAGGCTTGGGTAAAGGAGCTTCTTTCTTCTTCTGTGGCAAGGAGATGGACATCCTCCTGATTGAAGATTTGTGGTGAGCCTTCAGCTGGCTCTTCTTTCAAACTGCCGGCCATCAAGCGCTCCAGGCTGCCAGCGCTGATTCCCACCAGGGGAGAGCGGAGCAGGGTGCTATAGGCCGTCTGGTTGGAGGGATAGAGGCAGAGGGTGAGAAAGCTCAGCAGGTCGTTGGTGGGAGCGTCTTGGAAAAAGCCCACGGTGGATTCCGCCGTGTAGGGAATGCTTTGGAGCTTGAGGTATTTTTCGTACAGGTGCTGCTTTGTGGTGGTGGAAAAGAGGATGGCAATGTCGGATGGATTGCGTCCCTTTTGAATCAGCTCCTTGATTTTTTTTGCCACAAAGAAGGCCTCGCAGTGGTCATCAGGAAGAAGCTCCTCCAGGGAAATGTTCTTTGGCAAGGCGGCCTCTTCCGGCTTGCGGTATAGGCAAAGATGCACACGATGACGTGTCGCCTCCACTTGGCTTTCATTCTCCAGCTTTTTTCCCGCCAAAACCCTTGCGTAGGTGGCCTCGTATTCTGGAGTGGTCTCTTCATCTGGCATGAAGATGGCCTGGGGATGGAGATGGCCCTGTCCCTCCGGGCTGTAGGGAAGGCCACCAAAGATGGTGTTGAAGGCTGCAATCAAGGTGGGGTGGGAGCGGTAGTTGTAGGACAGGCTCAAGGTTCCGCCCATTCGCTCTTGGCTTGAGGAGGTGGAGTCTGCGTTGCCCAATTCCTTTGCCAGCTTTCTGATGACGCTCACGTCGGCTCCCCGGAATTTGTAGATTGATTGCTTTTCATCCCCCACAAAGAAAAGCTTTCCTGAATCCAGTGCCTCCACAGGAACGGAAGGCGTGTTGTGACAGTCTGCCCTTTCTGCCAAAAAATAGAGCAATTCCTTTTGCAGCAGGTTGTCATCCTGGAACTCGTCAATCATGATGGCCTTGTAGCATTCCTTTTCTGCCTGCCGAACCTCCCCTTGGGTACGAAGGATTTCCAGAGCCAGCTGAGACGCATCGGCAAAGGTCAGGATTCCTGCCTGCCGCTTGCTCTTGTTGTATTGCAGCTGGAACTGGTCCAAAAGGGCTGCCACCTGCAGCACATCCTGCTTCAGGCACAGGAAATTGGCCAAGGAATTCAAGGCAGGCTGAACTGATTCCCGCAGAAATCTGATGATGGGAACCCAAGGCTTGTCACTTTTCTGTCCTTGGAGACTCAAGCCTGCGAGCTTTTTTGCCACGGCACAGAATTGTATCAGGACTTCCCGCTGATTCGGAAGGATTTCCTGCTGAAGGTCAGTCTCTTTTTCCCATGCTGAAAGAAAGGAAAAATCCCAGTCAATCCTCCGGTACAGGCCCAGGGCCGCACTGAGCTTTGGCAGGAAGGCTCCGCTGATTTTGTCCACATTTCCGATGATGGCCTCCAGCTCAAGCACCTGTTCCTCCAGCTGCTGGGCCTTGGTCAAAAATTCCCGTGCCGCATGGAAAAGCTGGCCTTCCAGCTGCCGGGAAAAGTCTATGGGATTGGCCAAGGATGAGTAGCTGGTAATGGTTTTGGCAAAGAGCTCCTCTGCCAAGGTGTCCAGCCGGGAATAGGTGGTGGTTGCCATCCGCTGAATGGTGGGATTGTGGCGATGGGCCAGCACAAAGGGCAGGGCTTGCTGCCGTGCCATGGATTTCGCCTGCTGGTCGTCTATGGCAAAGTCGGGCTTGATTCCGTAGTAATTCACCGAATTCCTGATGATGCTGGAGCAATAGGAGTCCAGGGTCTGGATGCGGGCTGCATGGAAGTCTGCCACAGCCTGACGAGCCTCGGGGCTGTCAAAGCGTCCTGCAATTTGCACCAAGGCTTTGTAGATGCGAGAATACATTTCTGCCGTGGCCTTGCGGGTAAAGGTGAGGGTGAGGATTTCTGACACCTTGTATTTTTTCACGCACACCAAGTAGCTGTAGCGACGGGCCAGAACAAAGGTCTTTCCCGCTCCCGCTCCTGCAGTGGTGACGGTATTCCTGTCACAGGTAACGGCGGCCTGCTGCTCCTGGTTCAAGCCATCCTGGGTGCCGTCCCCCTGCAAAAGCCAGCGCTCCAGTGTCAATGCATCCGTTGTCTCCATGGCTCCTCCTTGTGTTTTGCCGCTCATACTTTCTCTCCTCCGACAGTGTAGGTGGTTCTGCAAATCCGCTTCCAGGCGCATTCCTTGCAGGTATCGTAGGTAACCTGTGATAGCTGGGGGAAGGTGCTGGTGGCAATGGCCTTGGCAAAGTCCCGCACGTACTGAAGGGTTGCGGCCACCGTATAATTGAAGGGAAGAATCTCCTTTGACTTTGTGGAAACAAGGATTTCCCGTTGGGGAAGCTTGCTGCCCTCAAAGCCAAAGATTTTATTGAGCTCCCCGTCCTTGATGGTCATAAAGGCCGCTGAGTCGATGGTTCGCTCTGGATGCTGAGCCTCATACAGGAGACAGTAGAAGGCCATCTGAAAGTTTGCCAGCGCTCCCTGGGCATCTACAGTGCTTTCTGCCTGAGAGGGAGCGTTCCCCAGCTTAAAGTCCAAAAGAATGAGGCTGTCCTCGGGGCTGTTCAAGAGGCAGTCCAGCTGGCCAGTCAAGACAAAATCTTGGAGCTGGTGGTACAGTGCCTGCCGTTCAGCCGGTGAGGAAGGAAAGTCGGTACAAATGGCTGGAATATGGCCCTTTTCCCAAAGAGCCTCCAAAAGGCTGTCCAGCTGCTTGGGGCGGCAGGTGATTTTCTCCTCCAAAGCCACCACGTGGTGATGGGGAAAGTGTCGGCACAGGCTTGTAACAAAGTCCTTGGCGGTGGCGGTGATGGCATCCTTTTGAGCCAGCAAAAGCTCTTGGGTTAAGGGGGAAAGCTCCTGCTGTCTGTTCAAAACCTGGCTTACGGCCTCCTCCAGTCGCCGCTCTTCTTCTGGCAAAAGATATTCTCCCTTGAACGGGTCTGTTTCCAGGGGCACAATGCCATTGCCGCATCGCTGCAGGGGCTCCAAGTACTGACGAATGATTTCGTGGTAGATGGTTCCCATCCAGGCGTCTCCCATGAGCTGGGCTTGGGTTTCTGGCTCAGCTAGGGAGAGAATCCGATTGAAATACCATTTTCGGGGGCAGGTAAAGAATTCGTTGAGATGGGTTTGGGAAATCCGCAAAAGCTCCGTGTCTTGAGAGCTGTCTGTACTTTGAAGCCGGCCTTTGATTTTTTCCTTCCAGTGGGAAAAATGGAAATCAGCAGCTCCTGCTTGACCTTGGGCTGCCTGCACCCGTCGCTGCCAGTACTGAAAGCCTTCCTGCTGAATGTGTGTGGGAACAAAGTCCTGCTGGTGCCGCTGTCCCTGCCGTGCCGCCTGAAAAATTGCCGCCTCTGCCATGAGGAAGTCATCCTTGGGGCAAGCCTCTTCCCCTGTGTGCTGGTGAGAAGGCTGCTCCCGCCTCACGGCTTCAAGGCCGTTGTGGGGAATCGCATAGCCAGAAAAGCTTTTTTCCGCCGCGGTAAATCGCACTGGCTGGCTGCTATGCCCCTGATACAGGGCAATAAAAGCGTCGGAGGGATTTGTGTCGGTTAAGCCCAGTCGATTTCGCTTTGTCTGGGACAAAAAGCCCAGCTGCTGAAACACCAAGGTAATGTCCGTTTGCGAGGCTCCCACCACAATGTGGCATCCTGCGGGAGCAGAGGCCGCCAGTCGATAGGGCACCACAGAAACACCCCGCTCCTTTGTCTGGGCAAGATATTCCTTTTCCTCTAGCACCTGAAGAAAAAATCCAAAGGGATCGGGCACCTGAATCTGGGGGAATTCCCGCTCCAAGTCCATAAGACCAGCCAATTCGGTAATGCATCGTCCCAAAATCAAGTCACATTCACTGCTGGCTTGACTCATGTCCCAGAAACTATCCCGGAACCGGAAGTAGGCCTCCCGCAGCTTTTCAAAGGAGGTGGCTGCAGAAAACCGCTTGATTTCCCGTCGCAAGGCCTCGTACATGTTTTTGAGCCGTTCCTCCCGAGGCTTTCTCTTGAAGGCTTCCTGCCACAGATCCACGGTGGCATTTCCCTCCTTGTAGGAGCAGATACAGCTGTTTTTTATACCAAAGGCAATGAGCTCTTGGTTCAATCCAGCCTCCTTCCAGGGCAGATGGCGATTTTGCAGCAGGTTGTTCAGGCTTTCAAAGGAAAAATCTGAAGCGATGCATCTGCTGATTTGGTGAAAGATGGCTCCCGCTCCGTAGTCGGAAAGGGTTTTTCCCGAACGGAAGACTGCTGGAATGGCGTACAGCTGGAATTCCCGCTGGAGATAGGGAGCCATGGCCTCCATGTCCGGCACGCTGACAAAAATCTCGCTGTAGGAAAGTCCCTTCTCTTCCACCAGATTGCGGATAAAAAGCGCCGTTTCCCGCAGCTCCTGCCGAGCATTGCTGTAGAAGATGCAGGGTGGCTTATGTTGACCCGTAGCCCTTGTTCTTACTAGGGTAATGTGGGAGCTTGACTCCAGAATATGCTGATATTCGCTGAAGTCCGTCAGAATTTCGGGGTAAAAGATGATGTAGTGGTTGCCGTCGTCGTGAAAGGGGGGCTGCTCCCAGGCGGGATCGAAGCGGTCGTGCTCCACAAGGAATTCCTGATAGCGTTGATGCAATCTTTGCAAGTCCCTGTCCTGGGCATCAAGCTCCAGACCTGCCTCCTGATGGTTTTTCCGCCAGGTTTCCAGGGAGGGAAGGAGTCCTGCAATCCAGTTGGTAAAGCTTTGGGCTTCCTGGGCAAATTGCGGATTGATGAGATTTTCAAACAGGGGCTGTTCATTGGCGGCCACCGCACGCTCATTTTCTTGAATCAAGTGGCTGGCAAAAATCTTTCGCATCAGGGAAGGAATGCTGGCCTTGTTCTGATGGCGGGAACGAATGGTCTCACTCTTGAAGCTGTCCCAAGCCACGAACCGCTCCATGGCAACTGCCGCCACATGATCCAGCATCTTTTCTGCCCAGGCGGTGGCGGACAAGCCGGTGGGAAAGACAAAGACCGTCTTTGGCTCTCCCAAATGCTGCAAAATCATTTCTTCCGTTCTAATTTTTTCTTCCATGATGTCTCCCTGTCAAATATAAACATTCTACTACGGAAGGGGAGGGAAGGGAAGGGGCGATGCAATGGGGATGGAGGAAGACAGTTCTCTTCCACGCTTTTCTTCTTTGGGGAATGTGAAACAATGTCACGATAATGTCTGGCAATGTTTGATATACTCTTTTCAAGAGGTTCTATCATGAAAATTACCGATGTGTATGCAGATGTTCTAGTGGAAGACAGATAGATGTGGATATTTATGGAGATAGAATTGACATTGTGTCTCTTGGAACTTGGTTGTTACCGAAAGATTACAATGAATATCCAGCAGGCTCGATTCCGTCAATTAGTAAGGAATACAATATATCAAGGCGGGGAATCCTGTTGTGGTTCTCGTTGGTTCCCCGCTCTTTATTCTGGCTGCAAGTTTAACGGTTCCCCTCCAGCTTCTTGGCCTCTTCCCACAGCTGGTCCATCTGCTGGAAGTTTTCCCTTGTCATGGGCAGGCTCCGCTCCTCCATGGCCTGCTCAACGTGGCGGAAGCGGCGGTAGAACTTGGCGTTGGTGGCTGAAAGGGCAGCGTTGGGATCCACCTGATAATGGCGGCACAGGTTGGTGACGGCAAACAGCAGGTCTCCCAGCTCCTCTTCCAGGTGCAGCTGGGCGGCATCCAGCTGTGGGGTGGAGTGGGTGGTGAGGGGCTCGCATTTTTCCCCGGTGGCGGCTCCTGATTGGGCTTCTGCTTGGATGGCTTCTTTCTGGGCGGCGGCGGCTTGTACCTCACCTAACTCCTCCATCACCTTGGCCATCACCTGTGCGGGGTTTTCCCAGTCAAAGGCCTTTTTTGCCGCCTTCTTCTGGTATTTCAAAGCCTTCAGCAGGGGAGGAAAGCCCTGGGGAACCTCATCAAGGATGGAGCTTTCCTTGCGGCCCTCCACCTTTTCCTTGATGGCATCCCACTGGGACACAACCTGCTCTCCGGTGGTGGGGTTCTCCACCAGCTGGGAACGTCCCTCCGACTGGGGGAACACGTGGGGATGGCGACGAATCAGTTTTTCGGCCACCTCCTGCATCACCTCTGCCACGGTAAAGTCTCCCTGCTGCTGATAGATGTAGGAAATCAGCAGACCGTTCAGCAGAAGGTCTCCCAGCTCCTCCTTTGCATGGGCTGCATCCTGTTGGGTAATGGCGTCCACTGTCTCGAAGGATTCCTCTATCAAGGTGTTTCGCAGTGAAAGGGGCGTTTGCTCCCTGTCCCAAGGGCAGCCGTCGGGAGCCCGCAATCGTTCTATGACCGAGTAAAAAAAACAAAAAGCCTGAGCTGTATTTTCCATGGCAATCAGTGTAGCACATCAAAACCATTTTTTCCAGAAGTATCTGGTGAAAACGCAGTCCAGGCCGGCAGCTGGGTGAAGCTGATGGGGTCTAGCTTCGTGCCCTTAGCAAACCATCAGGTAGTTTGCCACCGCCTCGTAGGCAGGAAGGGATAGGGGATCTATATATTTGTTGGAGGAAAGGGGATTGGAGGCGAACCTCGCTATCACCATCTCTGCCACAGGATCGATGTAAATGGCCTGTCCGTGGACACCTCTGGCCATGTAGGCGTGGTGGCTATTGTGGGTAATCCACCACATGTTGCGGTAGCTCCAGCCCTCCAAGGCAGGATATTCCTTGCTCTTTTCAAAGGCGTGGGTGTCGCCACCCTTGGTAATCTCATGCACCGCCTGCTTGGGGATTATCTGGACACCGTTAAGCTTTCCTTCACACCGCAGCAATTCTCCCAGAAGGGCCATGTCCCGCAGATTCATGTTCAAGCCACCACCAGCAAAGGCGATTCCTGCTGGGTCAAGCTGGTAGTAGGCATCGTGGGCAGCTCCCATGGGTTGCCAAATCTTTTCTGAAAGGAGCTGGGCCAGACCTTTGCCGGTAACACGACTGATAATCCAGCCCAACACGGCGGTATTGGCTGTCTTGTAGCCAAAGACCTCGCCGTGATCCAGGTTGGGTCTTTTCTTTATCTGGGGAAGGTACTCATAGTAGCAGCTGGGACCACTGTAGTTGGGGCCACGGAAGATGTTTCCAGACTGGGAGAATTTCCAGATGTCGGAGTTGGGGTCGTCGTAGTTTTCCGTGAACTGGATGGCCGTGGTCATTTCCAGCACGTTCTTTAGAGTGGCATCTCCAAAGCCGGAAGCTTCCAGCTCCGGGATGTAGCTTGCCACGGTGCGGTGCTCGTCAAGCTTGCCCTCAGCAATCAAGACAGAGGCCAAAAGCCCCGCCACGGACTTGCTCACGGACATGGCGGCGTGATGCCCCCACTGACTCAGCCCCGCGAAATACCGCTCGTAGACAATGTGGCCACGGTGCAGGATGATGATTCCGTCGGTAAAGTTTTTTTCCAAAGATTCTGCCCAGGTGATGGGATTTGTTTCCTTCCAGGGAATGAAGGAAATGGTATCCAGCTCCTTCATGGGCTTGAGGTGAAACTTGTGGACACCATCCCTCTCCTTGCTGGCGGGGACCTCCCGTGTGGGAATGAATTCCCTCATGTGGTTCACGCTGTACCGCAGGGCGGGAAACTCAAAGAAGGATCCGTCGGCAGCGGACAGCACCTTGTCCTTGGCAGGGGGAAAGCCCTGCATCCAGCCCATGGGGCCGGGATCTGTTTCATGGACACTGATATATTTTTCTGTTGAATTGTTCATGTTCGTACCACCTGCTCTAAAGGATAGTGGGTGGCCTTTCGGAATGCAAATTTTTTACCGGGAAATTTGCATTGGAGGGGAGTTTTACCACAGGAGATGGAGTCCTTGAGCTTGGTACTCCTTGAACCAGTTGTCACAGGAAAGCATGGTCATGTTGTTGCGGATGGCACTGTGAATCAACATCCGGTCAAAGGGATCCCTATGACCAACTACAGGCTCCAACTCACTGTAGGTGATGTAGTCGTAAGGCGATGGGGTATGGATGGTAAAATCGTACTGGGCTGCAATATTGGGCAGGTGGAGTATGTGAAAGTTGGTGAATTGCAGTTTTTCCAGCTGCACCTTTATGGCAATTTCCCAAAAACTGATGCTGCTGACAAAGATGTCTGTATCGCCTTGACAAATGATGTCTCGCACTGGGGTAGAAAGTTTTGCTGTGTCCATAATGGTCCACAAAAAGGTGTGGGTATCCAGCAGGTACTTCATTTTGACTCCCCCTCCATGCCAAGAAATTCTTCCATGGTGATTTTTCCATCCCCAACCTCACTGAAGCTCGCAATTCCCTCTAATGTTCCGATTTTCCGTGGACTCCTTTGAATGGGACGTACCTGAGCCACTGGTCGTTTGGATCTTCCGTAAAGGATTTCCACCTCTTCTCCCTGCAGCACCGAGTCTAAAACCTGAGAAAACTGTGCCTTGAATTCACCCACTGTCATTTGTACCATGACATTAGTATAGTATCAGCTTGTCAAGTTGTCAAGTTGCAGCTTTTCCCCTACACCGGAATCTCCAGGGTAAAGCAGCTGCCCTTGCCTTTTTCCGACTCCAGCAGGATGTTCCAGCCTAGGCCGTCGGCCACGGTTTTTACCACCGCAAGGCCCAAGCCCTTGCCCTCGCTTTTCAGGGAATTGTCCCCCCGGAAGAAGGGGTCAAAGACGTGGGGCTGGTCTTCCTTGGAAATGCCGCAGCCACTGTCCTGCACCTTCAAAATCAGGGTATCGCCCTTGGTGGCAGTTTTGCCTCCCCGTTGGTTTCCCCGCTTCTTTTTGTTGCAGGGCGTCAAGGTGGCAGTTACCGAGATGGTTCCTCCAGCAGGAGTGAAGTGGATGGCATTGCTGCAAAGATTGTCCAGCACCCGAATCATCAGGCCTTCATCCAAGGAAATGTGCAAGTCAGCAGGAAGGTCCACAGTGGCGGTTACGGTACGCCCCAGAATTTTTCCATCTTCTGTAAGACGGGCAGCATAATCAGTAAGGAGGGGGGTGATAAAGATGCTTTCCATGTTCTGCCGCCACTCCCCAGAGTCCATCCGCACAAAGTTGATAAGATCATCAATCATGGAGTCCAGCTGATCCACCTTTTCTCCCACAATTTCCAGGGATTTTTCTATCATTTCCGGGGAGTCCGCCGTTCCGTCAAAGATGGCCTCCGTGTAGCCCTTAATCAGGGACAGGGGGGTCCGCAGGTCGTGGCTGATTCCCATGATGAGCCAGGAGCGCCGTTTTTGCTCCTCCAGCAGGGCAAGCCTCATGCTGTTCAGGGAATTGGTGAGGGAAAGAATCTCGTTGTTGCCCCGCACTTGAATCTCCTTGTTCAAGTTGCCCTTGGCAAGGTTGCGGGTTTCCCTTTCCAGCACCTCCATGGAGCGGGAAAGCACGTGGGAAAGGTAGATGATGCCGCTGATGCACAGAAAAAGCAGGATGCTGAACACATTGACAACAGCCCGGAGCTGCTCCACCACCACGTCCCATTTATATTGATCCTCTCGCAACAGCCGTGTAATGAGCATCAGGTCGGAGGCCCGGCTATCTTTTTCTCCTGTCTGGAATTGCCTGTCTATTTGATAGATGTAGTCATCAGTGTTGGCGGCAAAGACCTTCATCAGCTCTGTCTCTGTCAGGCTTGTTCCCACCTCAATGCCGGGAATGGAGGAAAGCAGCACCTCCCCCTGAGATGAGAGCACGGCGGCGTCCACCGATTGGGGCAGCTGGGCAATGAAGTCCCGGATTTGGTCCCATTCCTCCTTGTTGGAATCAAATCCTTCTCGTTGGGAAATGCTTTCCCAGGAGGGAATGAAAATGTGGGAGGGCGAGCGGAACCAGCTGGAAAGCACCAGGGAGCCTAGCATGAATACAGGCATCAGGAAAAGTGCAATCAGCAGGAGGATGAACTGGGTTCTGATTTTCACCGGCCACCTCGTTCAAGGCCGTTGAATTGATAGCCCAAACCGTGGATGTTCTCGATGTATTTTGGCTTGGAGGGATCCTCCTCGATTTTTTTCCGCAATCGCTGGACATACACGGCCACTGCAGAAATATCTCCGTAGGCCCGCCCCCACACGTCATGATAAATGGCTTGGGCGGTGAGGGGAATGCCAGGATTTTTTACCAAGTGGGCAAGGATGGCAAATTCCTTGGAGGAGAGGGGAATCCGCTGCCCGTTGCAGGTAAGCAGGTAGCGGTCAAAGTACAAGGTATAGGGACCGAACTGCACCGACTGCTCCTGGGGTGGGGTGTCGGTGCTGGTGCTGGAGGCTCGTCTCAGCATGGCTTGAACTCTGGCCACCAAAACCTTGGGGGAAAAGGGCTTGGTGATGTATTCGTCGGCCCCATCTCCCAGCCCCTGGATGATATCTTCTTCACTATCCCTTGCAGAGATAATCAGCACTGGTACCTGGCTTGTCTTGCGGAAAATCTGGAGGAACTCAAAGCCTCCCATGCCGGGCAGGTTCAAGTCCAAAAGCACTAATTCCGGCTGGAAATTCTCCAGGGTGGCCAAGGCTTCCTCTCCGCTTTCCACGGGACGGATTTCCATGCCTTCCTTGTTGAGATACAAGGTAATGAGGGCTGCAAGTTCAGTTGTATCCTCTATTAAAAGTATTTTGTTTCCCATCACTTTCTCCTTTCTGTCCTGCTGCACAGAGCTTGTCCATACTATGACATTGACGATAAATTTTGTTAAGATGGTTTTAGAAAATCTAACAAAATATTATTGTAATTATCCAGCTCATTTTAAGTTTTATTTAAGAAGATTTTCTATAATTTTCGCTGATGAGGAAAAAAATGCAATTATTGTTACGGTTGGTACGGTCTGGAACCTTCTTGATGCTGGTTTTACTTTTTTCTGGTGGCTTGCTGTGGGCTCAGGCAAAAGCAGTTGCCCTGTCCAAGGATGGTGAAAATCCAGAAGACCTGGCTGCTGCAGAGCAGGTGCGGTACATCAGCCTGGAGGAGGCCCAGCAGTTGGCCTTGGAGGGAAATGCCACCCTCCGTTCCCAGCAGTTGGCCTTGGAAGCCAGCAAACGTGAGGCGCAGTCCCGCTGGAATTCCTTTTTGCCAGGAATCAGTCTCAGCGGAAGCCTTTCCAACAGCCACAACATTTATAGCCCTTCTGTCTCCGGTGCTGGAGCTGGCGGGACTGGTGGGAATTCCAACTGGAGCTGGGGTGCTTCAGCTGGACTGAATCTTTCTTTGACGGCGGGAATCCCGGTGCAGATGCAGCTGGCAAGTCTCCGCTATGAGCTTGCCCAGACAAATTATGAGAGCCAGCGGCAAAGCATTCTGTCTTCAGTGGCCAGCTCCTTCTATAATCTTCTGACGTCCACCAAAAACCTGACGGTGCTGGAGGACAATGTGTCCTTGACCCGCCAGCAGTACGAGCAGGCCCGATTGAACTACAACCGGGGACTCACCTCCGAGCTGGATATGCTGCGTGCCCAATATGCTGCCCTTTCTGCAGAGCCGCAGCTGGACAAGGCCCGCTCCCAGTACGAGTCTGATTTGGCCGCCTTCCAGCTGCTGATTGGAAGTCAGGAGAAATATATTCCTCAAGGAGAATTCCTTTTGCAGGAGCTGCGGCTGCCAGAAGCACAGGATTTGGTGGATTCCTACCTTGAAAATCGCCTTGATGTCATTCAAAAGCGTCAGAGCCTGCGGGAAGCGGAGCTTTCAAAAACTGCCCAAGTGCTTTCTGCAAAGGCTCCCTCCATTAGCCTGTCTGAAAATATCCGCCTGTCGCCTACTGGCAGCAGTATGAGTGGTACCCCCTCTGTTTCAGGCTCCTTTTCGGTAGGCGTTTCCATTCCTGTGGACGGATACATCCCTGGCTCATCAAAGAGTCTTTCTGTAGACAAGTCAAAGGATGCTGTGGAGACTGCCCAAATCAATTTGGAGACCACCTTGGCTCAAGCTCGCCAGGATATTATAAACAAGGCAAGCAATGTGAAGCTTTTGTGGCATTCCGTGGAGATTGCCAAGTTGAATGAAACCATTGCAGAGCGTTCCTACCAGCTGTCTCAAGAAGGCTATGGAGCTGGCTTGGTAAGTCAAACTGATATGGAAAATAGCCGCCAGCAGATGGTTTCTGCCCAGCTGGCAGGAAGCACCTCCCAGTCACAGTATTTGGCGGGTGTAGAGCAGCTGGCTATTGCCTTGGGCCTGCAGGTACAGGCCGTATATGAATTGTTTGGAATCTAGGAGAAGGAAATGAGCAAGGGAAAGAAAAGTGATCTTATCGGAAAGATAATTGTAATTGCTCTCATAGCGGTGTTTGTGGCTGTGGGAATTTTCACTATGGTGGGGAAGGGGGCTGCAAAGGGAATGCCCCCTATGGCTGGTATGGGCGGTATGCCTCCCATGGCCGGCGGAGGAGTGTCTCGCGGCGGTCCCCAAGGGACTGCCCAGATTGCAGCCGTTACCGTTTCTGTAAAGACCATGGAGAAGGAAACGATCCAAAAGACGGTGTTGCTAAACGGAGATGTGGCCTCCAAGACCCAGACCAGCATCTATCCCGATACTTCCGGCAAGGTGAGCCGCCTTTTGAGGAAGGTGGGAGATTCAGTGAGAAAGGGTGAGGTGATCGCTTATGTGGATCCCTCCCGTCCTGGTTCCGCCTATGCCGCAAGCCCCGTTACCTCCACTGTTTCCGGCACGGTGATTCAGCTGCCCTTCAACGTTGGGGATACAGTGAGTACCGGGAATGCGCTGGCGGTGATTGGTTCCTTGGATGAGCTGGAGATAAGGGTACGGGTGTCTGAAAAATATAGCGCCTATCTCAAGCAGGGGCTTCCTGCCTATGTTTCCTTGGTGTCTGCCCCGGAGGAGGTGCTGCTGGCTACGGTAACCTCCATAAGTCCTGTGGTCAACTCCTCCAATAGAACCCAGGATGTGGTTTTGTCTCTGGAGCAGCATCACAAGGCAATTCGTCCCGGAATGTTTGCCCAGGTCCGCTTGGTGGTACAGGAGGAAAAGGACACCTTCGTGGTGCCCCAGGAAGCCCTCAGAAGCTTCAACGAGGAGCCTGCTGTTTTTGTGGTCAATGCCGACAACACTGCCTTGAGAAAAATCGTACAAACAGGCCTGGCCAATGACAACGATATTCAGATTACCGCTGGCCTTGAGGCGGGGGATCAGGTGATTACTGCCGGCTCCGTTACCGAGGGGCTGCCGGTTCGCATTGCAGGAAGATAAGCATGAACATATCAGAACTTTCAGTACGCCGTCCTGTTACCATCACCATGCTCTATGTGCTGGCTTGTGTCTTGGCCTTGGTGTATATTCCCCAGCTGGGAATTGCCCTGTATCCTTCCACAGAAATGCCCATGATTTCCGTCAGCACCTCCTATCCAAACGTGGGGCCAGAAGAGATTGACTCCAATGTTACCGACGTGCTTGTGGCCCGACTCAATAGGATTTCCGGCCTCAAGTCCATCACCTCCACCTCTCGCAATGGCCGCAGCCAGATTCGGCTGGAATTTGGCTATGACACTGACTTGGACCAGGCAAAGGATGACGTGACTGCCGCCCTCTCCAATGTCTCCAACCAGCTTCCCGATGGCTGCGGGGCTCCTTCAATCTTCCAGTTCAACATGTCTTCTGCCGCCATCATGCAGCTGGCCATGGAGGGTGATCTGCCGGTGGACGAGCTGAAGACTCTGGCGGAAAACATTGTACAGCCCCTGCTGGAGCGTGTGGATGGTGTTGCCACCACGGAGGTGAGCGGAGGTACGACCCGCCGCATTGTGGTGGACTTGTCCCGAAACCGCCTAGAGGCCTTTGGCCTTACTGCCCAGGCCATCCGCTCCGCCCTGTCCGCCAGAAACGTGCAGGTTTCCTCTGGCACCATCACCCACAACAACAAGGACTTTGAGATTGTTACCAGCGAGTATTTCACCTCCTTGGAGGATATTCGAAACACTGTAGTCTCCACCAAGGATGGAGCGGCCATTCGCCTTGACGATGTGGCCAACGTCTACGAGGACACCACGGAGCGTAGTGTGTACATCAACGGTGGGCCAGGGCTGTATATCAGCGTGTCCAACGAATCCGGCACCAACGCCGCCACCATTTCCAAGGGAATTCATGCCATGCTGGACACCATCAACCAGCAGCTTCCCAAGGGTATCTCGGTCTCGGTTCTCAGTGATGATACCACCCTCATCGACGCCACCTTGAACCAGGTGTACAGCTCCGCCATCGAGGGGGCAATCCTAGCCATGCTGATTATATTTGTATTTCTGCGGAGCCTCAAGGGATCCTTCATCATCGGGCTGTCCATCCCCATTTCCTTCATGCTCACCCTGATGGTAATGGCCTTCCTTGATTTGACGGTAAACCTCATGACTATGTCCGGTTTGATTTTAGGCTTGGGAATGACGGTGGACTCCTCCATCGTTATCCTGGAAAACATCCAGCTTCGCCGTCAAAACGGCCAGAAGTCTGCCATTGCCGCCATTTTGGGAAGCCGCAACATGATGACCGCCATCTTTGCCTCCACCGCCACCACCCTCTGTGTGTTCATTCCCATGCTGATATATGAGGCCCAGCTGGAGATGTTCGGCCAGATGTTCCGGGACATGATAATCACTGTCTGCGTCTCCCTCATAGCCTCCTTTGTGGTGGCCGTAACCCTAGTTCCGGCCCTCTGCGGAAGCATCCTTAAATTGGATAGCAGAGCCCAAAGGCCCTTGAAAAATTCCCTGCTGAAGAGGATTGACGACGGCTTCGAGCATGTGCAGAAAAAGTTTGAGGACGGCTATGCAGGGATGCTGGAATTTTGTCTCAACAATAAGTTTATCGTGATTGTCCTCGTATTGGTTATGCTGGTGGTAAGCGTGCTTCAGTTCTCCTCCATGGGAATGAACCTTGCCCCCTCCTTCAGTGCTGACGACATGGTGAACGTCAGCATTAGTATGCCCATTGGAACCAACAATCAGGTGGTACGAAAATATTTGTTTGACTTCCAGGACATTGTGATGGAAAAGCTGGATGGAGCCTATGAAACCCTTATTCTGAATACGGGAAACTCCAACTCTGGCTCCATCAGAATAAATCTGCCGGATTTGGAAAACCAAACCATGTCGGCGGCAGAGGTAAAGTCTGTGCTTACCCCTTACTTGAACCAGTGGAGTGATGTTACCATTAGCTTAGGTGGTGGCCGTGGCTTTGGCGGCAGCTCCAGCGGAATTGACGTCAAGGTGCTTTCCACCAATACCATTGCCGCCCAGTCAGTGATGGACGAAATTGTAGCCTTGCTTAAGGAAAATATGCCCTTGGTAAAGGATGTGTCCACGGATATGGAGGATGGCTCCCCCCGGTTTCAGATTTCCATTGACACTGCCGCCGCCGCCCAGGCTGGTGTCAGTGTAAGCTCCATTACCCAGGTGCTGCAAACTGCCATTACTGGCTCCACTGCCACCATCTTCCACGGAGAGGGACGGGAAATGGACATTGTAGTTCAGCTTCAGGAATCCGACATTCAAAGCCCCTCGGATTTGGGGGCCTTGACCGTATCCTCCTCTGCCGGCTTGATGACCTTGGATAATTTTATCACCTTCCAGGAAGGTCGCTCCCCCCGCAGTATTCGTGAGGAAAACGGAGAGCGGGTGAATCACGTTACTGCCAGCCTGGTGGAGGGTGCTGTTGCCACAGAGGTTCAGCAGCTGGTGGAGCAGCTGATTCGCCAGAACATTGTCTTGCCCGATTCTGTGGAGCTTGAATTTGCTGGTGAGGCCCGTGACATCGAAAGCTTTGGAAGCATCTTCAAGGTGGTTATTGCCTTGGCCATCTTCCTGGTTTTCGTGGTGATGGCAGCCCAGTTCGAGTCCATGCTGGATCCCCTCATTGTGTTCTTCTCGATTCCCCTGCTGCTGATTGGTGTGGTGGCCATCTACAAGATTACAGGCCAAACCTTGAGCCTCTATGCCTACGTGGGAATCGTGTCCTTGGTGGGAATCGTAGTGAACAATGGTATCGTGCTGGTGGACTTTACCAACCAGCTGGTGCGGGAAAAGACTCCTGTTCGAGAGGCCTGTCTCCTTGCAGGTCGGAACCGCCTGCGTCCCATCCTCATGACCACCCTCACTACAGTGCTGGGAATGGTGCCCATGGCCTTCTTCCCCGGAGAGGGGGGGGAGTCCATGCAGCCCATGTGTCTCACCCTGGTTGGCGGTCTCGTTTCCGGTTCCTTCATGACCTTGTTCGTGTCACCGGTGTTGTACTCCATCCTGAACAAGCGGCGGGAGAAGCGGTTCGATGACCCAGATTCCCTCATGAACCAGATGATAGAGCTTGATGAGATGGAAGGCCGAAAGCGTGTGTCCATTTCCACTGGTTTGAAGGACTAGGTTTTGTCCCGTTGCTTGCGTCCTGCTGAAGCAGCGGGATTGTGCCGGCTCATCAAACTATATTGAGACAAACTAGTTTGTGGCAAACTAGTTTGCGGGCAAAAGCTTTTTCTTGTTCCATTCCGGCAAGAGCTTTCCTGGGTCGCTGGGAGCATTGCCAGAAAGGATTTCCTCCAAAAGCTTGCCGGCGGCGGGAAAAATCTGGGAAAGGATGATTTTTTCATCACTGGTAAAGTCTGAAAGCACAAAGCCAGCCACGTCCTTATGCTCTGGCCGCCCGATTCCAAACCTCAGCCGCCAAAAGTCTGCGGTACCAAGCACCGCCTTGGTGGAGCGAAGCCCGTTGTGGCCCCCCAAGCCGCCACCGTTTTTCAGGCTGACGGTGCCAGGGGGCAGCTCCAGCTCATCGTGAACCACAAGAATTTCCTCCGGTTTGATTTTATAGAATCTTGCCAGCTGACCGATGCTGTCTCCAGAAAGATTCATGTAGGTTTCGGGTTTGAGAAAATAAACCCTATGGTTGCCAAAGGCATCGCTGCTGGCATACTGGCCCTGGAATTTCTTTTGCCAGCTTAAAGTATCTGCAAAGGAGAGGCTGTCTGCAAAGAGCCATGCTACATTATGCCTATTTCCTTCGTATTTCTTTCCGTGGTTGCCTAAAAATGCTACTAACTGTATCATGACTTCAGTATACCAATTTATCAAAAAAATGGGGAGTCGTTGAAAATAAATGAGTAAATCACTTGTACATTTATTTGATATTTGATACAATGCTCACACTGGAAAAAAAGAGTTTTCCCAGATTAAGGAGGTATATCATGTTAGATGCAAAGACAATTGAAGTAGTTAAAAGTACTGTACCTGCTCTCCGGGAGCATGGTTTGGCTATCACTACCACTTTCTACAAGAATATGTTTGAGAAGAATCCTGAAATCAAACCCTTCTTCAACATGGCAAAGCAGGAGTCCGGCGCTCAGCCTAAGGCCTTGGCCATGACCGTGCTGGCTGCTGCAGAAAATATTGAGAATCTTGGAAAGTTGATGCCTGCTGTAGAAAAGATTGCGAAGGTTCACTGTGATTGCAAGGTTGTGCCAGAGCAGTATCCCATCATCGGAAAGCACCTTTTGGAGGCAATCAAGGAAGTGTTGGGAGATGCTGCCACCGACGAGATTTTGGATGCTTGGGGAAAGGCCTACGGTGTAATTGCAGACATCTTTATCGAAGCTGAAAAGAAAGAGTACGCAAGCCGAGGGTAGGACCCATGCGAGTTTTTTGCTTCTTGCTGGGAGCCATCGCTTTTGGGTTGGGGGTTCTAGGGATTTTCCTTCCTGTTTTACCTACCACCCCCTTGGTTCTGCTGAGTGCCTTTCTTTTGGGAAAATCCTCCCAAAAATTCAATCGGTGGATTACCAATACCTGGGTGTATGAAAAGTATGCCAAGGATTTTGTGGAGCATAGATCCATGTCCTTGGGAAGAAAGATATTTTTGCTTTCTTTGGCTTCCGTGATGTTGTTGTTTCCTTTGATTATCCTGGCTCCCTTGTGGAAGCTGGTAATAGTGGGGGTATATGTTTTCATGTACTACTATTTTATCTGTAGGATAAAGACTGTTCCACCTCAGGAAAAAATCAGTGCATCTCAGGATTGTGAGAAGTAAAAACGAAAAGCATCCTTGAAATCCTTTCAGGATGCTTTTTTTACAAAATATCTGCTAGACTGTAGGCTGAAAATTCCTTGATAAATTTGGAAAGTGCGTTATGGCTGATGTTTTTCAGCTTGCAGCCTCCAGAAATCATGGGACAGCGATTGCTGGAAAAGCATTCAAAGAGATTGAGATTCTCTTCGGTAAAAGTCAGAACCTCCCCAAGATTGATTTCCTCTGGAGGAAGCCCCAACCGCAGGCCACCGGATCTGCCCTTGAGGGAAACAATGTAGTCGGTGGAGGCCAGCTTGTGGACAACCTTTTTCATGTGGTGGGGGGAGGCCTCAAGGTGGGCTGCCAATTCCTCCACGGTACATAATTTGTCTGTATTGTTGGAGAGGTATATCAAGGCTCTGAAGGCATAATCGGAAAATTTTGATATTTGCATTTTTTTCTCCTCATGACAGATAAGTATATAGATTTTTCTGAAGAAAAAAAAGTGTTGGAATGTGATTTTCTGTTGAAAAAGTATTTTTTTTCCTCCTTGCTCCCTTCTATAATTTTAGATATACTGTAGGGATACAGAAGTGTCTTGTTTGAGGCAAGGCTCAGTTCGAGAGGAGAAGATTTTGGCTGATTGTTTTGAGAATCTCATTGTTCAAAAGCTGTCTTTGTTGGTGGAGTTGAACGACCCTATTGATCCAGGCTTGTACCAGAAGTTCGATGTAAAGCGTGGCTTGCGGTATTCTGATGGTCGTGGTGTCTTGGCCGGCTTGACTCAAATTGGAGATGTTATCGGCTACGATGTAATTGAAGGCAAAAAGGTGGCTGTTCCCGGCAAGCTGATTTATCGTGGATATGATGTAGAAGACTTGGTGCGGGATACGGTGGCTCGGGACGAATTCGGCTTTGAGCAAACGGCCTATCTTTTGCTTTTTGGAGACCTTCCCACAAAAAGCCAGCTGGAGGAATTTCGCTCCTATTTAGGAAACCACAGGGCCTTGCCAGACAATTTTACGGAGGACATGATTATGAAGGCTCCTTCCCCTGACATCATGAACAAGCTTGCCCGTTGTGTCCTTGCCAGCTATTCCTACGACACCAATCCCGATGATTCGGCCATTCCCAATGTGCTGGGACAGTGCATTGACTTGGTGGCAAAATTCTCCACCTTTTCCGCCTATGCCTATCAAGCCAAGCGGCGGTATTACGACAAAAAGAGCATGTATATTCACAATCCTCTGCCAGAATTATCTACGGCGGAAAATTTCCTGCGCCTCATTCGTTCTGACAAGGGCTATACCAAGCTGGAGGCGGAAATCCTTGACCTTTCCTTGATTCTCCATGCAGAGCATGGTGGAGGAAATAACTCTTCTTTTTCCATCCACGTTGTATCCTCCGCCGACACCGACACCTATTCAGCCATTGCCGCCGCAGTTGGCTCCCTCAAGGGACGCCGTCATGGTGGTGCCAACATGATGGTGATGGAAATGATGGACGACATCAAGGCCAATGTAAAGGACTGGTCCAACGAGAAGGAAATCAAGGAATATTTGCGAAGGATTGTCCGCAAGGAAGCCTTCAATCGTACTGGCCTCATCTACGGTCAGGGCCACGCCGTTGACACCGTTTCCGCCCCACGGGCAATCCTGCTGCGGGTCAAGGCTGCTGAATTGGCCAAGGAAAAGAACATGATGGAGGAATACGGCCTGTATCGTGCCATTGAGCGGCTGGCTCCAGAGGTGTTTGCCGAGGAAAAGTCCAGCGACAAGCAGATTTGTACCAATGTGGACTTCTATTCCGGCTTTGTATACACCATGCTGAACATTCCGCGGGAATTGTTCACTCCCATCTTCGCCATGTCCCGTATCGCTGGCTGGGCAGCCCACCGCATTGAGGAGGTGATTGCTGGCGGCCGCATTTATCGTCCTGCCTACAAGAACGTGCTGAGTCAGCGGACCTTCATCCCCATGGAAGAGCGAAAATAGGAGGCAGCGATGGCTGGAGAGCGACTGGACAAGGTATTGGCAAAGCATGGCTTTGGCTCCCGAAAGGATGCCCAGAAATTGGTGCGTCGGGAAGGAGTTTTAGTGAACGGCCAGGTCTGCCATAGCCCAGATCAGCATATAAATCTCGGAGCCGACACTGTGGAGGTGGCAGGGCAAGTGCTGGAGCTCCGCCGTCACCTTCATTTAATGATGAACAAATGTAGTGGGGTGGTGTGCTCTGCCAAGGACGGCCTTCATTCCACGGTGTACGACCTGCTGGAGGAAGGACTTCGCCATCAGTTTTTAGGTGGAAGCCTTCATTTGGTGGGACGGCTGGACATTGATACGGAAGGTCTTTTGATTTTTACCACCGACGGCACCATGAGCCACCGCCTTACTTCCCCAAAGTCCCACATCAGCAAAAAGTACTTGGTAACCTTGCGGGATGCAGTTGCCGCCGAAAGCCAGCAGGAGATTGTGGAGCAGTTTTTGCAGGGAATTACCATTGCCCCAGAAGGGGATGATGGGGAATATCTTTGCAAAAGCGCCATCTTGGAATGGATTTCAGAGAACCAATGCCACCTTACCATTACCGAGGGACGGTATCATCAGGTGAAGCGGATGATGGCTGCGGTGGGAAATCGAGTGATAGCCTTGAAGCGAGTTGCCATGGGAGCTCTGGAGTTAGATTCCAGCCTGGAGCCAGGTGCTTACCGTGAGCTTGCTGCCGAGGAGCTGGAGCTATTGGGATAAAAGTGTATTTTTCTATCTTTGATATATATCCATAATTCTGGTGAGCAGTGCATAAAAATATCCCTTTTACTTGTCCAGTAAAAGGGTATCACCTTGGAGTGCATCTGCTGCTTTTTGAGCTTAGAATTCGTACTGCTTGTTTTTGAGCCGCTGCTCAAACTCCTCTCGGAACAAAGGCTTGTCAAAGAAGTAGCCCTGAATCAAGTCGCAGTCAAGCTCCTTCAGCACCTGAAGGGTTTCCCGTGTTTCCACTCCTTCTGCCACCAGCTCCATGTTCAGCTCCTTTGCCATCCGTACAATATTTGTCACTACAATCTTTGACTGGGGATTTTGCAGGATGGTATCAATCAGGGACTTGTCCAGCTTCAAAACATCGAATTTCAAGTTTTCCAGCAAACTCAAGGAGGAATAGCCACTTCCAAAATCGTCAATGGAGGCAGTAAATCCCTTTTCGTTCAGCACTCGAATGGCCTTGTCCAGCATCTTCTCGTCTTCGTTATAGGCTGTTTCAGTAAACTCGATTTCAATGAGATGGTGGGGAATCTGCCAGTTGTCCACAATGTTGCAGATTCGCTTGCCGATGTCTGGCATGGTAAAGTTCTGCTTGGAAAAGTTTACGGACACCTTCACCGGCTCCAGCCCCTGCTGGATCCACGTATCCATGGTATTGCAAACTTGATTCAAAATATAAAAATCAAGCTGCTGAATCAATCCTGCCGACTCGCAAATAGGAACAAAGAGGCTGGGAGGAATGAACTTTCCCTCCTTTCTCCAGCGGACCAAGGCTTCTGCCCCCTTCAGCTTATGGTCGTGAACTCCCACCTTGGGCTGGTACACAATTTCAAATTCCTTGTTGGCCAGGGCTTGGGGAATTTGCTGGATGTACATCATGGGGGTGAGGGCTGTGTCTATGTTTGACTTATTGTAAATGACCGTTTCGTTGCTGTGGTCATTATTCTTGATGGAGCTGGCAGAAAAAAGATGGCGTGCAATTTCAGAAAAACTTTCTTCTGTTCCATCCGGTTCATAGGCTCTGCTTCGGACAGTAAGCTTTAGGGGGAATTTGGAATCCTCTGTCAAGCTTGTGAGCATCAGGTTATTGATTAGGAAGACATAATATTTTAAGTGGGGCTTATTCAAAATGGCTACAAATTTGTCGGCTTCTACGTGGAATAATTGCTCTTCCTGTTCCAGATACCGTCGGGCCGCCTGACTAAATTCCACCAGGATGCTGTTTGCACCTTCATAGCCAAATCTTGTGTTGAAGGAGCCAAAATGCTTGATATCCAGCAATACATACACATACTGATGAAAGCTATTATTGTCAAACAGTTGGTTTCCCGCTTTAAATAACATTGCCTTGTTGGGAAGGCCGCTGATAATATCTGTGGTGGCCAGCTTCAACATGATGCCTTGTTGATATTCGGTGCAGCTGTAAATGGTGCTATATCCCCTGGCAATGGCTTCTGCCATGTCGGTACATGTCTTATAGCCACAATCCTGACAATTTACGCACCGACTGGCTTCTGTAGTTTTATGAAGTTTTTGGAAAACCTCCTCCACGTCCTCAGTGGTAATGTGTTTTTGGGGAATACGGAGGGAATTGAAGCTTCTATGAAAATCACTGGGAGAAAGGCTCTGGAATTTTCTTTGCAAAAGCTGTATTCGTTTTTGCTGCGGAAGATTGCTGTTGTAGGGATTGTCTTCTGCTTGCACGGCGGATTTTTTTCTTGTTTGCAGATTGTATTCTTTGAGTACATTCAGAACATGACATTCTTGAGCATTGGTTCCTGTTCCCAAAAGGCAGCCATGCTTGCAGCTCAAGAAGTCCATAAAGATTCCTTCTTGATTTTCCTGACAAAGCTGATTCAAGGAATCCTCTCCATTCCTAAAGAAATTTAGGCCTGTAATCTGGATTCTCATATCCTTTGTTCCTAAAAAATGATCCAGATTTTCTTTGAGGCCACCAGGAAAATACAAGCGACCTCCAGGACCGATTCCCAAAAGATTCAGCTGCTTGGAATAGGAGGAAATATCTTGGTTGCCAATGGTTTCCATCAATTTTTTTATGGTAACATGATATGTAATTCTCTCTTGTGTTTCAGGAGACGTGATTTGATCATAATCTGAAATACAAGGACTGATATACACTAAATCGTCTTGAATCCTTCGGTATTTTTTAAGGTAGATGGCAAGGCTTATAGAAGGGGTGTGAATTGGTATCAGGTTTGGAATTAATTCCGGTTCTACTTTTTCTACATAATTTACCAAGGCACTACAGGTGGAGGAAATCAGCGGATGAGAATGACTCTGCACATAATGAGTGTGAGCCCAGGTTACAATATCCGAGCCTGCGGCGGCATCAAAAAATTTACGCACTCCCAAGGAATGGAGATACCCAAGAATTTGATGGGCTTTTTTGGGATATTGGAGCCAGAGCACAGGGGAAACAATGGCGGAAATCGCTTTGCCTGTCTGCAAATCCTCAAAAAAACGCTTGGTGTCATCGACGTATTCCCGTGCCTGTTGCGGGCAAACATCAAGACAGTGTCCACAGTGAATGCAACGGGTGTTGTCTACCACCACATAGTGCTTTCCATTTTGATGGGCAGCAATATTGGCTCCTGGAACCGGGCAGAGCCCAATGCATCTATTGCATCCGATACACTTTTTGTTGGTGAAAATAACCTGCTTTTCCAGCTGTTGCATTAAATGGCCCCCAAGGGATTTTATTTCACTCTATGAGAAAGGTAGTATTTTGTCAATAAGTGTTGTTTTTCATAGTAAAACTATGGGAAAACTGTGTTTTACCCCTTCCATTTTCTCATTAAAACAAGTATATTTTATACATGGATTGGGAAAAGCTTTCTATGCCAGAGCCGGGCTCTCTTGTTGCAGTGGGAATGTCTGGCGGTGTTGACTCCACCTTGGTGGCCCTGTTGCTGAAGGAGCATGGCTGTACTGTTGTGGGTGTCACCATGTCCAGTTGGGCTGATGATCTTCCCTTGCCTCCTTCTGCAGAAGGTGTTCGTGGCTCCTGCTACGGACCGGACGAGGCGATTGACATTGCCCAGTGCCAGGCCTTTTGCCAGCAGCAGGGAATAGAGCATCACGTTATTGACGTTCGGGAAGCCTATCATCGCCATGTTCTTGATTATTTCAAGGCAGAGTATAGAAATGGCCGTACCCCGAATCCCTGTGTGAATTGCAATCCCAATGTGAAATTCGGAGCATTGCTAGATGGTGTTCGAGCCAAGGAAATTGATTTTGACTATTTTTGTACCGGTCATTATGCAACCTTGGTTCGCCCTGCAGAGGACTTGCGGATTGTCTACGGTGATGAGGTGGATTCCCAGGAATCAGTGCGACCAGTAATGATTTCTGCTGCCACCGACAAGCGGAAGGATCAGACCTATTTCTTGTGTCGTGTTCCTTCTGCTACCTTGGAGAAGGTTCGTTTTCCCCTTTCTGCCTACACCAAGCAGGAGGTCTATGCCATGGCTCAACAAAGGGGCTTGGCAGCCGCTTCCCGTAGTGAAAGTCAGGATTTTATTCCAGACACGTATCTGGATATTATCTTTTCCGACCAGATTTCCCAGCCGGGAGATATTGTGGATTTGGCGGGAAAAAAGCTGGGTGTCCATCGTGGCATCCACCATTATACCATCGGCCAGCGGCGGGGATTGGGGGTCAGCTCCAATCGTCCCCTGTACGTCCACTCCATCGATGCCAAAAAGAATCAGGTGGTATTGTGTGACGACCAGGATCTATTGTGTTCTGGCTTGGTGGCAGATAATTGGGTGTGGGCCGGTGGCTATCCGCCCAAATCAAGCTTTAAGGGACAGGTAAAGATTCGGCTTGCCTCTCCCGCCGCCTCCAGCACCATTTGCCCTGTTGGAGACGGTTCCTACAAGATTGTTTTTGACCAACCGCAGCGGGCTGTTGCCCCTGGTCAGTCTGCTGTAGTATATTTAGATGGAATTATTTTTGGAGGCGGGATTATTTCCCGAGAAGTAAGATGAATCGTATTTATTTTGATTATAATGCTACAACCCCTCTTTCCAAGGAGGTCTATGATTTTTATGTCAAGGAATTGGCAGAATATGCCAATGGTTCAAGCCTGCATCAGGAAGGACGGGAGGTGGCCGCTACCATAGCAAAGGCCCGCCAGCAGATTGCTTCCTTGGTTCATTGTCAGCCGGAGGAGATTGTATTTACCTCAGGTGGCTCTGAATCCAACAACATGGTGTTCAATACCATGGTGGAGCTTTCCAAGAAGCGGAACAACAAGGTGATTGTTACCACGGTTATCGAGCATCCCTGTGTCCTGGAAGCTAGCCGTCGCTTGGAAAGTCAGTTTGGCTTTGAGGTAATCTATCTGCCTGTTGACGATGCCGGCATTGTGGATATGGAAAGCTACAAGAAGGCGCTGGAAAGGAAGCCCCTGCTTGTTTCTATTATGGCTGCCAACAATGAGATTGGAACTATTCAGGACATCAAGACCCTCTGTTCCATGGCTCATGAGGTAGGAGCCTTGTTCCACACTGACGCTGTTCAGGCTGCAGGAAAGATTCCCGTAGACTTCAAGGACTGGGGTGTGGATTATGCAACCCTTTCTGCCCACAAGATTTATGGGCCTAAGGGTGTGGGGGCCTTGTATGTCAAGGAGCGGGCTCCCATCGAGGCTTTGATTCGTGGTGGTCATCAGGAGCATGGACTGAGGGCCGGTACCTACAACGGTCCTGCCATTGCAGCCTTTGGATATGCCGCTGAATTGGCTGGAAAGGAATTGGCTGAGTATGCCACATTTACTGGCAAGCTTCGCCAGCAGTTGAAGGAGGGCCTCTTGAAGGCTGTTCCTGGAATCCGCATCAACGGTCACGAAACAAAGGTATTGCCCAACACCTTGAACGTGTCCTTCCCTGGTGCCGAGGGGGAGGCCATCCTCCTATATCTGGATCTGCTGGGTGTGGCCGCCTCCACTGGTTCTGCCTGTGCCTCTGCCAGCCTCGATCCATCCCACGTGTTGATGGCCACGGGGCTTGGCCCAGAATTGGCCCACGGCTCCATTCGATTCAGCTTTGGAAAGTACAATACCCCGGAAGAGGTGAATTTCGTGCTGGAGAATTTCCCCCCTGTAATCGAGCGATTGCGGAAAATGTCCACCGTATCATATACAGAATAACAAGAAAAGGAGACAAGAAAAATGCAAGATTGGTTGTATTCAGATATTGTAAAAGAGCACTTCATGAACCCTAAGAATGTTCTCATGGAGGATGAATCCCAGTGGCCCTGCGATGGGCGTGGAATTGTTGGCAACATCAAGTGTGGTGACCAGATGTTGATTTTGTTGCGGATTAAGGATGATGTCATTGAAGATGTTCGCTGGAAGACCTATGGTTGTGCCAGTGCCATCGCCTCTACCTCCATCTTGTCAGAAGCCTGCAAGGGCATGAAAATCGAGGAAGCCTACAAGCTCAAGCCTGCTGACATTGTTGCCCGCCTTGGTGGTCTTCCTGCTAACAAGATTCACTGCTCCGTATTGGGGGACAAGGCCCTGCGTGCAGCCATCGATGACTACCTCACCAAGCAGGGACGCGCTGTTTTTGCTGGTCAGGAAGAGGTGGAGGTTATTTGTACCTGCCTCAATGTTACCGACAGAGACCTGGAAGAAGCCTACAAGGCTGGAGACAGAACCTGGGAGCAGCTGCAGGCTCGCACCAAAATTGGTACTGGCTGCGGTATGTGCAAGGAAAAGGCCATGGAGAAGATGCACGAGTTTGAGCATCTTTATGGCGAAGACTAATCAATTATAATTGTAAAAAAGGCTCTTTGCAGCAAATCCTGAGTTGAGGACTGGGCAAGGAGCCTTTTTTTGTTGGTGGATTACCACACGTCCAGCGTGTAGGTCACTCCATATTCCTTTCCGTTGATATCTGAAAGGGTAATAGTGATAGTGTTTCTGCCCTGAGCAAGGGTTAGTTCAGTTAAAAATTGCTTGTCAGTGGTAGGATATGTTTCCTTTGCATTATAGGGCTTTCTGCCAACAACTGTAAGCCATCGTCCGGAGCGGGTTAAATTGTTAAAGGTAATAGTTTCTACCTCTGTACCATTTACCACAACACGCGAGCTATAAGGAAAAAATCCTTGGTCTCGACCACGATAGAGCTTGTAGGTTCCTGCTGCCATGCTTCTTCTGGCTCGCAGCTCAAAGGCTTCCCCATTTCTGCCAATCATGGTAATGCCGTAGAGGGATAAGGCTGGTTCCTCTTGAAAACGTGGCATGAGGATTCGTGGGTTTATGGCGGACTCTTGCTCTGTGTCAATAATTTGTAGCTCCAAGCTATTTTGTCCTGATTGCCAACCAGAGTAGCCACTGGTTCCCAGCTTCGTACCTTTGTTTACCTTTGAGGTTGTGCTATTGATGGAAACCTGGGAGAGGTTGCCATAGACGCTGAGGATGCTGTCATCGTGGGAAAGGATTACTGCATTACCAAGGGGGGACTGAAACCATCCCATTTCATTGGAATTCCCTCCGAGAATTGCAATGACAGAACCATCCTCGATGGCAGAAATCTCTGCTGGATCAGAAAAAATCAATGCATTGCTGTAGTTTCCGCCTCTCAGCTGGCCAAATTGTGTGAAAAAAGAGTTTTCGGTCACTCCTTCCTGGGGCCACTCAAAGGCGGCAAGGGATGCAGCCTCCAGCACAGCCACTGCAATCATACAGAATCTAAATATCTTTTCCTTCATCCTTGGTCTCCTTTTCATGGGTTGGAATAAGGCTCCTTATTTTCTTGTCAAATCAATCTTGGAAATTTTTGTGTCACGGCCAACGTATAAATCTCCATCGGTAACCTTGATGAAGGCTGCGTCTGCTTTAAAACCGAAGGAGCCGATTAAGGTTCCATTTGCTTCTATAAGATAGATATTATAGCGACCGTAATCCTTGGTAAGGACACAAATCAAGCCATTTTCATTGCACTCCTCGATGGCAAGGATAGTACCCTTCAGAGGAAACTCCTTTGCTTCAAGCAGGATGCAATCTACAATGCCAATTCCTGTCCCGCTGGCATAAAAGACCTTGCTCTCATCCTTGCTGAATTGTACCAGTACTGGTTCCCGATGATCCTTCTCCAAGTAGGTGTGGAATACCACCTTGTTTACCCCATTGCGTTGCTGGGTAAGGACAAATCGCTGCTGGTCAATACCAGATACACAGGCCAGCTGGTTTCCGGAAGGTGAAAGGGCTGTTCCCAAAATAATGGGATAGGTACTGCCTCCTGGTTTAAAGGTTTGTACCAATTCCCCTGTGTTTGAGAAAATAAAGATGATTCCGTCTGCATAACCTACGGCAGCACCTGCAAGGGATGAGGAAAAGGTGACAATGGGTGCAGAATGCTCGAATTGCCACAATTTGCCAGATTCCCTTGTATATTGTGCAAAACCATAGCCACCGGGACTAAAAAGATACATCCTGTCTTCAGAAAAAAAGGGAAAGCCTGCACCCTCCAAATAAAAGTCCGGCTGCCCTTGGGCGGTGGAGGAATTTACCTCGTAGACGGGAATTCTTGTGGATTCTGGAGAATAGGATGCTCGATAGGTTGGTGAAATAGTTGCGTGAAAGGGATAGCTTTCTATCAAGGTTATTTGTCCGTCTTGAGTAAAGTAACCCATATTCTGCCCAAGCTGAAAGGGTAGTTGTGCTGCAGATGGATTCTCTGTATCTTGATTTTTTTGGAATATGGAGGTGGTCCACTGGGGAGTAAGCTGCAGCTCCCGACTCAGGCTACGGGGAGCCAAAAATGTATAAAGTATTAAAAAGCCTACACTTGCAGTAATGATGATAGGAAGATTTTCTTTGATTTTCATTTTGTTATGGTATAATAATAGTAGGAAATTGTAAAGAGAGGTGTACCATGGAACAGAAATCCCGGATTATTCCAGAAGAAAAATTCAAAGAGCTTTATGATGCGGCCTGTAGCGCGGCGGAGCACTCCTATTCCCCTTATTCTCACTTTCCGGTGGGAGCAGCCCTGTTGATGGAGGATGGTACCATTATAAGGGGTGCAAACATTGAAAACCGCTCCTTTGGCCTTACCAATTGTGCCGAGAGAAGCGCCGTCTTTACCGCCATGTCTGCTGGGTATCGGAGCTTTGTCGCCTTGGTGATTGTCACTCCTGCCAGCGACTATCCTGTGGGACCCTGTGGTGCCTGCCGTCAAGTGCTGACTGAATTTGCTCCGGGAGAAACACCGGTGTGGTTCGGGCCAAGGTGGGAAAACATGGTCAAGGCTACCTTGGGAGAATTGTATCCCTACGATTCACTGCACGAGCTTGCCTCTTCTTGACAGCCCAGTCTGTAGAGTTGTTATCACGGATTGTTTGTCAGGATAAATCCTTGTATACATGTTATTGCGAGTTATTTCAAGTTCTCGCAAGCCTTGACATAAAACGGTAAACAATGCAAAATATAGGGAAATTATGATAGATATTACAATCCACAAACAGAGGGTAACCACGTGATTGACGATATTCTGACCATAGATGAGGTTGCAAATTACCTGCGGGTATCCGAGCGTACTGTGTACGACTGGGCTCAGAAGGGGGAGATTCCTTCTGGTAAGATTGGTACCGTATGGCGATTCAAGAAAAGTGAGATTGAAAAGTGGGTGAATGACCGGCTTTCCTCCAGTGTCCGTCCCACCGCTCCTTCCAGCATTGTTCAGGTACGGAACATTCTTTCTCCCGACAGAATCATTTTCCTGAATCATTCCACAAAGCAGGATGCTTTGGTGGCTCTTTCTAACGCCTTGGGAACAGCTCCTCAAATCAAGAATAGCCAGGAGCTGACCACAGAGATTCTCAAGCGGGAGGAGCTGATGTCCACCGCCATTGGCCGGGGCATTGCGATTCCTCACGTACGTTTGGCTTCTGTTACCGATTTGGTGATGGCAGTAGGAATCAGTCGTACCGATATTATTGATTTTCAGTCCATTGACGACACACCCGTCCGGCTGCTGTTCATGATTGCCGCCGCCTACAACCAGCACTCCTACTACTTGCAGACCCTGTCCTTCTTCAGCTCCCGGTTAAAGAATCAGGGATTGCGGGAAAGCCTCTTGTCTGCTGAAACTCCTTTGGATGCCTATAATTTGTTGCTGAGTGAGTGACGGTAACTGGAATTCCCTAAGATTTTGAAAAAAGCCACCCTGTCGGTGGCTTTTTTTGTGGGAAAATGGCTGGTAGAGCAGGCTCAGATTATAGAGAAGGCTGGTCTTGAAACCAGCCTTGTTGTCCGTACTGAAAGCCTTTTATTTTGTCAGATACAATGCTTCGGAAATATTGAAGGCCCTGTCGCCAATTTTTTCCAGCTGACGTACCAAGTCAATGTACAGCAGCTCCGACTTTACGTCGGCACCACTTTCCAGTCGCTTTCGAGCCACCTTCTTCAAGTTCTTGCGGAACAAGTCAATTTGATCCTCGATTGTCTTGGCTTCGCTCAGCTTGTCTTCGGTAAGATGCCGGTTGATATGCTCCCGGATAAAGAGGACAAATCGATTTACTAATTCTACGTAGGGGTCAAGGCGATCCAAATCCTCCTGTGCAAAGGTCATGTTCTTTTCCACGCTGCGGGAAAGCAGGAGTGAGACGCTGTGACAGTCATCGGTCATGGATTCAAGCTGTGCCACTACCTCAAGCATTTGGGACACATTGTTCCGCTGGTTGTCGGTAAGGGGCAAATCCAGACAATGAACAAGGTATTGGGAAATTTCATGATGCATTTGATCCGCATAATCCTCGTCACGAATTTGTGCCAGCCTATACTCTTCTGTAGCAGCCATGGCCCGGTTGCCAAAAGAGCTTCTGATACGCTGGAACATCCTGATGACAACCTCTGTCATGTCGGCAATTTCTTTTTCCACCAAAAGAATAGCTCCCGCAGCCTGCTCCTTTTTGCCGGGTTGGGGCATTTCCAGATGATACATATCTGGAGTTTCGTCCTGCTTTGGCTTTACCAAACGCTCCGTCAGGGCGGCAATCTGGTTCACAAAGGGCAGGAAGATGATGGTGTTCAGCAGGTTGAACACAGTGTGGAGCATGGCAATGTGGGTCGTGATGGTATTCTGGTCAACGGGACCCGGCACCAGCACATCCACCAGAGCCAGCAGGGGACGGAAGAAAATCACTGCCAGAATGGTTCCCGACACATTGAACAGCACGTGGACCAGGGCTGCCCGCCGAGCGTTCACCTTGGTGCCGATGGAGGCGATTACGGCATCGATGGTGGTTCCGATGTTGCTTCCCAGCACCATGGCCGCAGCAAATTCCCAGGGCAGCAAACCGTTGTAGGACATGGTGAGGATGATGGCGGTGGCCGCGCTGGAGGAGTGGATAATCATGGTGATAACCATTCCTGCCACAATTCCCAAGAAGATGCTGAAGGTTCCCTTGTCGGTAAAGTTGGAGAGGAAGGACACATTGTCGGCGCTGATTTCAGGCATGATGGAGGAAAGCATATCCAGACCCAGGAAGAGGAGTCCGAATCCCATCAGAGCCTCTCCGATGGCCTCCTTTCTCAGTCTTTTTACAGAAACCAGCAGGAAGCCAACACCAAACATAGGTACTGCAAAGGCCGAGATGTCAAACTTGAATCCAAAGAGGGATACAATCCAGGCGGTGATGGTGGTTCCGATATTTGCACCGAAGATAACACCTACAGATTGCTTGAGGGTCAAAAGTCCGGCGTTTACAAAGGACACAACCATTACCGTGGTTGCACTGGAAGACTGAATAATCATGGTAATAAACAGTCCTGTTAAAACAGCCAGAATTCTGTTTCCAGTCATTAATCCAAGAATCCGCTGGAGGCCTTCTCCGGCAGATTTCTGGATTCCGTCGCTCATCATCTTCATGCCGTACAGGAGGAATCCTAGGCTACCAATGAGCTGAAACAAAAAAGAAATAATGTTCATGGCCTAAACATAATGAATGTTTTTTGTTTACACAATATCTATTTGCGTTAGATTTTTGTTAAGTTTACGTGAGTTGATGGGGAGCGGGAACAAGAAAAAGGCTGGAAAGAAGAAAGGGCTTCTTCTTTCCAGCCTGTAGTTACAAACCTTTATTCGTGCCGAGGGCTTGATGGAATACCTTAGCTTGCAGCCTCTTCAGCAGGCTTCAGCGGCCGTCCCTGCAAGTAGGCGTCCATGGCCTCCACTGCCTTCTTTGCTGTGGCCGCCGCCCGCACCACCGTATTGCTTCCCAAAACCACGTCTCCTGCACCAAAGATTCCCTCCTTGGAGGACTGGAAGAATTCGTCCACCTTCAGCAGGCCGTTTTCTGTTACCACCAGTCCGTCGGTAGTCTGTGCCAGCTTGTTTTTTGGCATTTGGCTTACTGCAATAATGGTGGAGTCGCTTTCCATCTGAATCAACTCTTCTTTATGACCGATTACCTTGTCGTTTTCGTCAAAGATGCTTTCCTGGAAAACAGGCCCCTTTTCTGTAATGGAAACAACCTGCATACCGTATGCAAACTGGGCTCCGTCGAGCTTGGCGTACTCAACCTCATGGTCACTGGCTGCCACCCGCTTTGAGCGAGCGTAGAGGGTAACCTTTTCCACACCGTAGCGGAAGGCAGTACGAGCCACGTCCATGGCTACGTTTCCCATTCCCAAGATGGAAAGACTCTTTCCCAGCTTGTGACTGGCAGGATTCAAAAGGTAATCGATTCCGAAGTGAACATTGCTCAGGCTCTCTCCCTGGATTCCCAGCTTTTTGGGCCGCCATACACCAGTTCCAATAAAGATTGCCTTGTAGCCGTCTCGGAACAGGTCATCAATCTCCAATGCCCCACCGATGGTGGCATCTGTTCTAATTTGAATGCCCATGGACAAAAGCTTGTCCTCGTAGCGGTCCATCATGGAGCGGGGCAGGCGGAAGTCGGGGATACCGTACCGCAGCACGCCGCCAATCTTGTTCTTTGCCTCGAAGATGGTCACCAGGTAACCCTTCTGCCTCAGAAGGATGGCCGCCGAGATGCCGGCAGGTCCACCACCGATGACGGCCACCTTGACGTCGTTCAGCGGCTCCAGGGGAAGCTCCATTCTGTCCAGGCAGGCATCGGAAATATAGCGTTCGATGTTGGAGAAGCGGATGGGTGCTTCCTTTTTGTTCAAGATGCAGTGGCCCTCGCACTGGCTGGCGTGGTCACAGACGATGGAGCAGAACAGGGACATGGGGTTGTTCTGAAAAAGGAGTTGTCCCGCCTCCCGAATCTTGTTCTCCTTGAACAGGGAGATGACCTGTGGAATGGGGGTGTTGATGGGACAGCCCTGCATACATAAGGGCTTCTTGCAGTTGAGGCAACGGTTCGCCTCGGTGGAAATATACAAAGCCATGAATGACCTCCTGATTTAAAATTGTTGCGGAAGGCTCTTTCCTTCCAGAGAGTATAGACTAATGCAAAAGATGAAAAGTCTCGCTTGTATTATATTACAAATTTGTAATCAGTACAATATTTGAGAATTGAATATTTTGCTTTTATTTTATAGACTGCTTGCATGTTTCCGCCCCTTCCCTTTGAGCCCGCCAGAACCCATGCCCTCTCCCTGATGCAGGAGCTCGATGGAAATCCTCTTTTCCAGAGGGGGCAGTCAGGCATGATGTTCGGGGTGCTGGTGTGCCAGGACCCACAAACTGGGCGGCAGGTGGTGCTTAAGGCTTTTTCCGGGCAGTGCTTTGGCCAGTGGCTGGTGGAGGGCTGGGCTCCGCCCCTGCTGGATGTGGATGGGTATTGTGCCCAGGTCCAGCAGGATGATGGAGCCATCCACGGGTTGACATCCGAGATTCAAGATTTAGAAGAAGAACTTTTACACAAGGAAGGGCTTGCTGATGCTGACAAAGAGGCTTTTTCTGATGCAGGAAAAAGCAATTCCCCGATTTTAAGTCAGCTGAAGGAATTGTGCCGCCGCCGCCGTGAATTGTCAAACCAATCCCTGGCGGCAATTTACCGGCTGTACCGCTTTCCCTGTGCCGACGGCCGCACCAGAGGCTTTGCCGACTTTTACCCGGGCTTTTCCCAGGGCAACCTGCCTCCCACAGGTACTGGAGATTGCTGCGCTCCCAAGCTTTTTGGCTGGGCCTTTTCCCAAGGTCTTGTTCCCTTGAGCCTGGCAGAATTTTTTTATGGAGCCGCCACTGGCAACCGCCGCCACAAGGAATTTTACCCTCCCTGCGACGAGAAATGCGGCCTGGTGCTTCCTGTCATGCTGGGCCTGGAAATCCTCTATCAGGATGACTCCATTGTGGTGGTGAACAAGGCTGCCGGCCTGCTTTCGGTGCCGGGGCGGGGGCCTGAGAACCAGGACTGCGTGGTGGCCCGCCTCCAGCGGCTTTTCCCGAACTGCATTGGTCAGCCCTCAGTCCATCGCCTAGATCAAGACACCTCCGGCCTCTTGGTGCTGGCCCTTACCAAAGAAGCCCACCGAAGTCTTTCCCGTCAATTTATGGAAGGAGAGGTTTATAAGGAATATGAGGCTTTGCTGCGGGGCAGGGTGGTGGCCACGGGATGGAGGCACCTGGAGCTGCCCTTCCGGCTGGATGTGGACAACCGCCCCCGCCAAATCTACGACGAGGCTCACGGAAAGGTGGGGATTACAGACTGGAAGGTCCTTTCCCACCACCGCTGCTCCGCCCAGGTCTGCCGGGACAAGGTGCTTACCCGTGTTCGCCTTGTGCCACGAACAGGCCGTACCCACCAGCTGCGGCTCCACGCCATGCACCCAAAGGGCATTGGCATTCCCATCCAGGGGGACCGATTGTACGGCCAGCGGCTGGAGGGGGAACGGCTCATGCTCCACGCCTGTCTCCTGCGCTTTGCCCACCCCAAAACAAAGCTGCCGCTGGAATTCATCTCGTCGGCCCCCTTTTAGGATTCACCGTCTTACACACTGTACTAGCCCAAATGCAGGGGAGCTGTCTAGCTGGAATGGTCGTCTTGGCGTGCAAGGATGGGACGCTGTTCCTTGGAAGGATTTGGATGGGTTGTCAGGAAAATGTTTTTGTGCTATCAGAATTTTCTTTTTGTACTGTGGGGAAAATTCCTTTCAGGCTGTAGCATTGTTTGGGACAGGTGGTGGGGTAGAATGGAAATTGTGGAGGGGTTGTGGTAGAATGGGTGCAAGGGGCAGACGAAAGGGAAAAAATGAAGTCTACTGTTGACATACGTGAAAATGAAATCCTCAAGCTTGATAAGGAGTTGCTGCAGATTTTGCTGAAGGACAAGACAGCGGGACGGAACATTATCTGGGCTACGGACAATTATTTGAAGTATGGTGAAAAATATAGTTTCAATTCCCCAATCACCGTGGACTTGATTACTTCTCGCCACGGAAACGTGATTAAGCCTCGTGTGGAAAAAAGTCGGCAGGAACAGCTGCAGCGGGTGCGGCAAAAGGCGGAGGTGTTCACTCCCAGCTGGATTTGCAATATGCAGAATAATCTTGTGGACAATAGTTGGTTTGGAAGGGAAAATGTATTTAATTATGAGCAAAGCCAGTCTCACAGCTGGCGGACAAATCACCAGAAGATTGTCTTTCCTCCTGAAGAAGGGAAATCATGGCAGGATTACGTGTCAGCTAATCGCCTGGAAATGACCTGTGGCGAGGCTCCCTACCTTGTCAGTCGCTACGACGCTGTTACAGGGGAATATATCGAGGTGCCCGACAGGATCGGCCTTTTGGACAGAAAGCTGCGGGTTGTTTCTGAAAATTGCACAGATGAGGAGCAGTGGTTAAAGTGGGGGTATCATGCAGTCCAAAGCTGCTATGGCTTTGACTGGCAGGGGGACAACGTGCTGATTGCTCGGGAAAATGTCCTTTTTTCTGTTGCTGAACATTATCTTCACCTGTTTGGAAAGGATTTGCCGCCTTCTGACTTGGTGGGGCTTGCCAAGGTCATTGCCTGGAACATCTGGCAGATGGACGGCCTCAAGTTTGTGATACCAAATTCCTGCTGCACGGAAACAAAGACAGAGGAAACCTTGTTTGAAACCATTGTGGTTTCCACTTACGGATATTGTTGACGAGCAAAAGGCTTGGGACGAAGAACATATTTTAGACGATGAATGTAAAGAATGGGACAATCCTTATTATGGTTTTCCGCAAATGGTTCGTTTTGCATTCCATCCTAACGAATCTTCTCGTAAGCGTTTAGAAGAACTTAGAGAATCAGGTACGACCTATGCGTTTTCAGCACTTTTCAAACCGAAATCTATTAAGAAAACCGACGGTTGGGCTCACAAAAAGTTCATTTATGAAAAAGAAATACTTGACCTCTTAGAAGTTATCGATGGGAGCAAGTCAGACGATGAGCTTTTAGGTTTCCTTGACTACGACAAATTAAAAGAATGTTTTCTATGCAGGAGAAGAAATCCAAAATCTACAACGTAAACGTAGATACGGGTGGTAATACCGAACTTGAAAAGCGTATTGGGAAGGAGCTTGAAATTTCGCCTATCATCACTATCAATAAAGATAAAATTGAACGTGTTGTGGCAACGGATATTTTGGAAGCAGTTAGCAATTACCAAAAGGATACAGGCATAAAAGACGAAGCCCTTGAAATCCCCGTAGATTTAAGTATTCTTGAGGATGCTGCTATCCGTGCCGTTATGGAGCTTGAAAATGAAATCGGCTCTAAAAGGGGATTATCTGTTTCTGCTCACGTTGGTGAAAATGAAGGTAATGGTAGTGAGCTTGATGTTCCCGAACCAGCATTAGGGGATGATACTGCTCTGTCAAAAGATACAACTCCTCCTTTTTCTGAGGATAAGCATAAGGAAGAAGTCAACTGGACTAAAAAAGTTCAAAGCTATTATACAAGAATCCTGCTCTTTGCTTTTATCACAAAAGATAGGGTAATCTCTCTTGCTGATATAATTGCAGTGATGGAAACGGTAGAAAATAGCAGAATCGCTAAAAATCTTGGTTTGAGCAAGCAAATCTTAACGCTCTTAAATCAAAAGACCAACAAGTTTGTTTTGAGTGATTTGGATTACAAGATTCAAGATTTGAACAACTTGTCAAGAGCACCAGAGCTCTCTCCCGATGAAAGGGCAAATGTTGCAGTACATAAGTTTGGTAAACTTGGAGATGCTATTGTAATAACTCCATCAAATATTTGTGATGATATGGTAAAGCTTCTTCCTGAGGATTTTATAAAATCCCTTCCTTCCACAAACGGGAGGATTTTGGATATAGCAGGCACGGCGGGAGAATTTGCCGTGGCATTGTATAAACGAATGACCGAACTTGGTCTTGACAAAGACTTTATCGCTAACGCCATCTACACCATACCAAAGTCGGCACTCTGCTATGAATTAACGAGAAAACTGTATGATATGTTTGGATTGAACACGTCTAACATCGCAAAAAAGTTTATCGCAACCGATATGTTAGACATTAAAATTGGCAATACAGTTGATTACGATAAAATCAATGGGTTACTAACGCAAAACAAACCTTTTGAAACTATAAAACTTACTGACATGCTTACCGAGGGAGAAAAAAAAATGAGATTTGATGCTGTGGTGGGAAATCCTCCGTATCAGGAAGAACGTACCGACAATGGCAGAAAGCCACCCATTTATAATTTGTTTATGGACGCTGCTTTTAGATTGTCGAATATAGTTTCGTTGATTACTCCTGCACGCTTCTTGTTCAATGCGGGAGAAACTCCGAAAGAATGGAACAGTAAGATATTAAATGACGAGCATTTTACAGTGGTGAAATATTGGCAGAAGTCGATCGATGTTTTTCCAACGGTTGAAATAAAGGGTGGTGTTGCAATCACTTTGAGAAACCAGAAGCAGAGTTTTGAGAAAGTCGGAGTTTTCACGGCATACGATGAACTAAACGCTATTTTGTATAAAGTCAATCAGCAAGAGAAAAACACTGCTCGTATGGATTTGATTGTTTCATCGCAGGGCATATGCAGATTTACAGAAGCTCTGTTTTCCGATTTTCCGCAGATTAAAAAACTTGCAGGGGTGGGAACGGGTGAAAAGATTCTATCAAAAGTTGTGGAAGCAGGAACAGAAGTTTTCTTGCTGAAGCATTTTTCTGATTCTATTCAGATTCTTGCAAAGGGAAAAAGTTCAAGAATTACCCGGTTTATTCATAAAAAATACATTCAAAAGAACGAATTTATCAGCTCTTATAAGGTGCTCGTTCCTGAATCAAACGGAAACGGTGCGTTTGAACCTTTTAGCTCGCCTGAAATCGCAAGACCTGAAGAAGCATTTTCAGATACATTTCTTGCGGTTGGTGCATTTGGCACACAGGGAGAAGCCGAAAATTGTTTGAAGTACATCAAAACCAAGTTTACTCGTGCTTTGCTTGGTGTGCTGAAAGTTACACAACACAATCCAAAATCAACGTGGAAATATATTCCCCTCCAAGACTTCACAGCAAACAGCGACATTGACTGGAGTAAAAGTGTTGCGGAGATTGACCAACAGCTGTATGCTAAATATAAGCTTTCTGCTGAAGAAGGGGAGTTTATTGAGAAGAATGTGCGGGAGATGGAGTAGCTTCGGCAGGCTTTAGCTACTGTGTAGTTGAACAAAGGAATACCACACGGATTCGATTTTGCTACGCAAAATCTAGGAGCTCAAGGAAACAGAACCGGGTGGAATTACGTAGTAATTCCGAATCTGTGGCGAAGAAAGGGGAAACAAACTATGGCAAAACTACAAAAACAAACGGAAATACAAAATATCGACCTGTCTCTGATGAATCTTGCCGACACTATTGTCGGAGAAGTAAATGGGGCAAAAGCACAACTTGCTATGAATATTGGTGCAGTCATGATAAAAACTTATTGGACTGTAGGAAAATACATTGTTGAATATGAGCAAAATGGTTCAGCTAGGGCAAAATATGGTTCGGCCATGATGACTCAACTTGCGAAACTCCTTTCAATGAAATTAGGCAGAGGATATAGTCGCCCAAACTTAAACAACATGAGAAAGTTTTATTTGCTTTATCCAATTTGTCAGCTGTCTGACAAATTGACCTGGAGCCATATTTGTGAACTCATAACAATCGATGATGAACTTGAACGCAGTTTTTATGAAAGAGAATGTATAAAAGAAAAATGGGATGTACGTTCACTTCGACGGCAGATGGATTCAGGACTTTTTCTAAGACTTGCTGCAAGTAAAGATAAACAAGGAATTCTTGAACTGGCTAATGAAGGAATTATTATCCAACACCCTCAAGATATTGTCAAAGATACATATACTTTAGAATTTTTGGGTTTACCTGAAATAGCCCATTATTCAGAAAGTGATTTAGAACAAAAAATCATTGATAATTTGCAAAAATTCTTACTTGAGCTGGGAAAAGGTTTTGCATTTATAGGTAGGCAATATCTGATAACAGTAAACAATGTTCATTACTATGTAGATTTAGTTTTTTATCATCGAATATTAAAATGCTTTGTTTTAATTGATTTAAAAAAGAATTCCGTGAAGCATGAAGATATTGGACAAATGAATATGTACATGGGGTATTTTGCAAAAGAAGAAAATGAACCAAGTGATAATCCGCCAATTGGGATTATTTTAAGCCATAAAAAAGATGAATTACTTGTAGAGTATGCAACATACGGTATGGACTCCAATCTTTTTGTATCGAAATACGAATTGTATTTACCAAATCGAGAGGAATTGAGAAAATTAATAACAGAAATATTGGAAGAATAGAAATTGACATATAATTGTACACGAAATATGGCTTGAGTGAAGAAGAAATCTCTTTCATTGAATCAATGATTAAGCCCATGGAGTAGCTTCGGCGGGCTTTAGCTGCCGTGTGGTGGGGGGAAGGGGAGTTGTGTTGTTTGTCATTACAAGTCACTTGTTTTGTCTATGACTTGGGTGTATATTGTAATCAGCATACAAGGAGTGATTATGGCTACATTTCAATTAAGGCTTGATGACACATTGAAGCAAAAAGCAGATGTTCTTTTCTCTTCTTTGGGCTTAGATACCTCGACGGCGATTCGTATTTTTCTTTCAGCAGCAATAGAGCATAATGGGATTCCCTTTCAGGTAAAGCACAACGATAGCTTTTCTTTGGAACAGGCAATTTCAGATTCCCGAAACAAAGAAAACCTTCATGGACCTTTTGCTTCTGCACAGGCTGCCGTTGCTTCCATGTTGGAGGATTAAGGTTTGTATAATATCGTTTATACCAACAGAATGAAAAAAGATGCCAAACTTATGCAAAAGCGTGGTAAAGATATGACAAAGCTTGTAACGGTTTTGGATTTGCTCGCTTCAGGAGAACCGCTGCCACCAAAGTATAAAGACCATCAACTTGCCGGCAACCTTCATGATTTTAGAGAATGCCATATAGAACCAGACTGGCTTTTGCTGTATCAAATCTTTGAAAATGAACTAATCCTTTCTGCCATAGCAACAGGAAGTCATGCTGATTTATTCGGGTGACATTGCCTGGAGCAAAAGCGTTCCAGAGATTGCCCGAAAGCTGTATGCCAGGTGGCTTCGGTAGGCTTTAGCTACTGTGTAGTTGAACAAAGGAATACCACACGGATTCGATTTTGCTACGCAAAATCTAGGAGCTCAAGGAAACAGAACCGGCTGGAATTACGTAGTAATTCCGAATCAGTGGGGCAACGAGGAAAGAAAGGAAGAAGTCGTAGAAAAATCTTGAATGTCATGGTATATTGTAATAAGGAGGGATAGAATGAGCGATGCGATGTTTGATACAATGCTTTCGGAACTGGACTCTTTTTCTTATGATCAGTGCGTAACCTTGCTTTCTCGGCTTTCCCAAGTTTTTAAGACAAAAAAACAGGAATCAATGGCAACAAACCATTCTCCCATAGATGAATTCTTTGGAACCATTGACGATGAGGAAAGTGAAAAAATGCTGCAGGCAGTCCAAGATTGCAGGAAAATAGAGCCAAATGAATGGTAATATTTTTGACACAAATGTTATTATCAGAATCATAAAGGGTGATATTGTTGTAGCAACAGGAAGCTAGAAAATACCCGAATGTCCATACAGCAACTGTTGTACTTGGAGAATTAATGTTTGGGGCAGAAAAATCCCATTGAAGGTAAGCAATCGTAATAAATACTTGAATTTTTGTCTTTCTTATCCTTTACTTGACATAACAAAAGAGGTCTCTCTTGTATATGGAAAAATAAAAGCTCACCTACAATCAAAAGGAAAGATTCTACCAGAAAATGATATGTGGATTGCGTCCATAGCTATTGCAAACGACATGGCAGTAATCACTCAAGATAAACATTTTGGACAAATCCCAGAGCTTGCTGTCATAACATTGTAGCTTGTTCCACTTCAGCCATTGAGAATACCACAAAACAACTATATGAACTTATGGGCTTGAGGGGTTGGGCGACAAGGAGAACACCTTCCCCGCTTTGCCCGCCCAAAACAAAAATGCCGGTGGAATTCATCTCACCGGCACCATTCTGACAATTATTCAGCTCTAATTGAAGTACTAGGAAGAACTTCTCATGGGTACAATCATTCAGCTCTAATTGAAGTACTGGGCAGGACTTCTCCGAGGTACAATTATTCAGCTCGAATTGAAGTACTGCGGACCACCACGTCGTGGGAGGAGCCTTCCACTATGGATGCCTGGGACACCAGGGTAAGCTTGGCTTCCTGCTGCAGCTGGGGGATGGAAAGCACGCCGCAGTTGCACATGGTGTGCCGCAGCTTGCTCAGCGTCATGCCCACATTGTCGTGGAGGCTTCCGGCGTAGGGAACGTAGGAGTCCACGCCCTCCTCAAAGGCCATGGTCTTTGCCCCGCCCAAGTCGTAGCGCTGCCAGTTGCGGGCACGGTTGGAGCCCTCGCCCCAGTACTCCTTCACGTAGCTGCCGTTGACAATGAGCTTGTTGGTGGGGCTTTCGTCAAAGCGGGCGAAGTAGCGGCCCAGCATCACGAAATCGGCTCCCATGGCCAGGGCCAAGGTAATGTGGTAGTCGTGGACAATGCCGCCGTCGGAGCAGATGGGGATGTAGATGCCGGTGCGCTGGTAGTACTCGTCCCGGGCCTTGGCCACTTCAATGGTTGCAGTTGCCTGTCCACGTCCGATCCCCTTCTGCTCACGGGTGATGCAGATGGAGCCGCCGCCGATGCCCACCTTCACAAAGTCAGCTCCGTTCTCCGCCAGAAAGAGGAAGCCCTCCCGGTCCACCACGTTGCCCGCCCCCACTTTCACCTGGGGGCCGAAGGTGTTGTGGATGTCGTGGAGCGCCCGCTTCTGCCACTCGGAGAAGCCCTCGGAGGAGTCGATGCACAGTATGTCAACACCCGCCTCCAGTAGTGCGGGAACCCGCTCCATGTGATCCCGTGTGTTGATTCCCGCGCCAACTACATAGCGGTGGGCGCTATCCAGCAGCTCCAGCGGATGCTCCTCGTGGGAGGCATAGTCCTTGCGGAAGACCATGGACACCAGGTTTCCATCCTTGGTGATGACCGGCAGGGAGTTCAGCTTGTGCTTCCAGATCAAGTCATTGGCCTCGCTCAAGGTGATTCCGTCTTCTCCCACAATCAAATCCTCAAATTTGGTCATATAATCCTGAACGAGGGCATTGGGATCAACCTTGTTGATTCTAAAGTCACGGCTGGTGATGATTCCCAGCAATTTACCATGGGGGCTCCCATCTGCTGTAACTGCTACAGTAGAATGACCTGTTTGTTCTTTTAAATTGATTACATCCTGCAAGGTGTTGTTTGGTTTGATGTTGGAATCGGAAGTTACAAAGCCTGCCTTATGACTCTTAACCTTGCGAATCATGTCCGCCTGCTGTTCAATAGTTTGGGAGCCATAGATAAAGGAAATGCCGCCTTCCTTTGCCAGTGCAATAGCCATGGTGTCATTTGAAACAGACTGCATAACTGCGGAGACCATGGGAATGTTCATGTACAGGGGGCATTCTTCTCCCTTCTTGAACCGAACAATGGGAGTACGTAGACTCACATTGGATGGAATACAATCTGCAGATGAATATCCAGGAACTAAAAGGTATTCCCCAAAGGTGTGGGAAGGTTCATCAAAGTAATATGCCATGTAGGTCTCCTTGATAGCGTGAAAAATCACGTGTAAAATAATGGATAGGATAAATAGATTAATTAATCTATTATAATGGAAAATAAAAAGGTGGTGCAAGGGGCGAATGAAGAAAGAATGGAACCTGAAATAAAGGCATTTGTAAGGAGTCTTGTAAAATATATAGTAAGAATTACAAATATATCAAAAAAAGTGTCCCATTATATTAAAAAATAAATAAAAAAAATTGACAGCAAAAACAATGGTAAAATTTGTATATCTAGTTTAAAAAGAGAATGATTTATGATTACCTTCTTGCTCTGTGTTGCAATCTTGATTGTTGGCTACATCGTCTACGGTTCACTCGTAGAAAGAGTGTTTCAGCCAGACGATCGTCCTACACCCGCTGTTCCATTAACGATGGAATTGACTTCGTTCCAATGGCCACCTGGAGAATCTTCTTGATTCAGTTGTTGAACATTGCAGTTCTTAGACCAATTTTTGGTGCTATTTCTGGTGCCCTTTGGGGACCCTCCGTATACCTGTGGATTGTATTCGGAACAATTTTGGCTGGAGGTATCCATGGCTACATTTCTGCAATGCAGTCCGAGCGCAACAACGGAGCTTCTATTTCCGAAATCGTAGGAAAGTACATGGGGCCCTTTATAAAGCAGGTTATGCGTGTATTCTCCGTAGTGCTTTTGGTTATGGTTGGAACCGTATTTATGGTTGGACCTGCTGGTCTTATCGGCTGTTGACTCCCGAAACCTTGAACGTAAAATTCTGGACCATTGTTATCCTGATATACTACACCTTGGCAACCTTCTTGCCTGTTGACAAGCTGATTGGCAAGTTGTATCCCGTATTTGGTGTCGCCTTGATTTTGATGGCATTGATTATTGGTGGAGCAACTGTCATTAATCACTTCAACGGTTCAGCTCCTATGCTGGAGTTCAGGGATTATGTCAATAATATGCATCCTACAGAGTTGCCCCATTGGCCAATGATGTTTATCACTGTAGCCTGTGGTGTTCTTTCTGGATTCCATGCAATTCAGTTTCCTTTGATGGCCCGTTGTATTAAGACGAGCGTCAGGAACGCCGTATTTTCTACGGAGCAATGGCTGCCGAGGGTGTTATCGCATTGATTTGGGCTGCTGCTGCAAGTGCATTCTTCTATAAGGGTGGTGCAGTTCACGCTATCGCATTCGCTGACAACTCAACGACTGTATACGAAATGTCAACCACATTGGCTGGTATGGTTGGTGGTGTCATTGCCATGATTGGTGTTATCGCCTGTCCTATCACCTCTGGAGATACTGCATTCCGCGCTGCTTGTCTTACCATTGCAGACTGGTTCAAGATTGAACAAAAGAGCTTCAAGAATCGCTTGTTCTTGACCATCCCCATCCTTGGAATCGGATATCTCATTTCTTTGGTAGACTACAATATTATATAGAGATATTTCTCTTGGCCCAACCAAACCTTGGCCATGCTTGTTTTGTGGTGTGCAGCTGTTTACTTGGTACAGTACCGCAACAACAAGACTGCAGCATGGATTGCAGCTCTTCCTGCTACTTTCATGGTTGCTGTTTCTTGTTCCTATTTGTTGCAGGCTCCAGAAGGATTCAAGTTGGATGCAGGAATTTCTAGCATTGTTGGTGTCATAGTTGCTGCTGCATTGATTTTCTTCTTGATCAAAGTTTATCTGCCTTGCAAAGAAATGCTGGTGGATACACTTCTTGAGATTAAGAAATAAGTATTTTCAACTTTACCAGTAAGTTGAAATGAGAAAAGGGTTCCTGATATAGGAGCCCATTTATTTAGTAAAGAAAAAGTGATATTTTTTAAAAAAACGAATTTAAGGTATTGACAAAACAAACGAGGTGTGATATATTTCTGTTCGTTGTCGTAAGACAGACGCGAGAGCGGCCGGTCGAGCGGCAGCGAGAAAGAAAACATGAAAAAGTTTTCGGGAAGTGCTTGACAAGGTGGAGTGGTTTGTGATAGACTAGCTTCACTTGCGAAAGCGACACGGTGCAAGCCGTGAGGTCTTTAACATCATGAGGGA
>JAZNAS010000057.1:0-1527 GCA_045586625.1 Treponema sp. | reverse complement strand
GAATTACAGGTAGCTTCAGTTTCCATGCCAGATTCAGCTGATAGACGAACCAGATATGCTGTTTCAGCCGGTGCTGCTCCTCACGTTTGTAATGATAAAGTCGGATCGTAGCCATGTCGTTCTGTGAGCCAAGGGGGTGTTTGGCCACTTTGTCTTCCTAAGACCGCTTGGCCTCCGACTTGAATTACAGGTAGCTTCAGTTTCCATGCCAGATTCAGCTGATAGACGAACCAGATATGCTGTTTCAGCCGGTGCTGCTCCTCACGTTTGTAATGATAGTCCAAACCACACTCGCCGATGGCAATGACACCAGGCATCTTTGCAAAGGCATCCAGTTTCTTTCGGTCAGACCACTTCTCGTAAAGAGATCGAGTGGGATGAATACCCATAGCCGGAAAGATTCTGCCAGGATATTCCGCGCAAAGCTGCAGCACCTCTTCGCAGGATTGTAAACTCACACCCGGTTCAATGGAATAGGGGATGTTTGCATTCAACAGTTTCTGGAACAGCTGCTCCCGGTCACCTTCTTTGAGGGCGTATCTGTCCTCGTCATATAATAAGTAGCGAAATGGTTTCTTGTAAGCGTTGTTATTGTAATGGGCATGGGAATCAATGATCATGGGTGCACCCCCTAACAAAAATTGGGCAAACCTGTTGCAGGCCGCCCAACATAAATATCATACCATATTACATGTAATCTTGTCCATACTCACTTTCTCCAACTTTTAATAGTATTTCTTATTAAACATCCCATCTTGAAAAGTAATACTCCCGGATGTATTATGAAGATACAAAAAAGGAGTGAGTCCAATGTACTAAGTAAACTCCCAAATCTATAGAAAGCAGAGGTTACGTAAATGCTGGAACCCAACAACTTCATGAAATAACCCTTGATTCGTTAGAGTGATTAGCTAACAGATCAAGGGTTATTTCAATTTTGTACGCTCCGAAAGGGGCGCTTTTTTATTGTCCGCATGGGGAATGTGTGGTATATTGAAAGCACGGAAGGAGGCTGGAGACATGAAAATTCTGTTTATTAACCTGCCCTACCACGGTCATGTAATTCCCACCATCGGTCTGGCACAGGAACTGATCCAAGCAGGGCATCAGGTTACTTATCTCATGCCCTACGACTGGGAGGAAAGAATCGCTGAAAGCGGTGCGGAATTCCTGGGCTATGAAAACAATCCCAAGCTGGACAAGCAGATCCGCAATGCCTTCTTCAAGGCCGAAGAAGTGATCGCCTCCCACGATCTGGTGCTTTACGAGCAGTTCTTCTTTGTGGGCAAGCACCTGGCGGAAAAGCATGGCAAGAAGTGTGTCCGGATATTCACCGCTCCGGCTACCAACAAAGAACTGATGCGGCAGTTCATTTCCTCCGGAGGCCCGATGGGAATCTTCCGGTTTCCTTTCATTGGAACACTCTGGACACAGGATTGCGTCAAGGGTCTTGGCATCAAACTCAATTGCTGCAACTGGCTGGACGAGATCGTGGAGAATCCACCGGAATGTAATCTGGTTTACACC
>JAZNAS010000056.1:0-54099 GCA_045586625.1 Treponema sp. | reverse complement strand
CAATTCCCTAGAAAGGAGGTCCTTCATGACACTTGCACTAAAGATGGCAGATATAGAATATGATGCTTACGAGAATGGTTTTGATGAAGGCTTTGCAGAAGGCCGTGAAGCTGGACTCCAAGTTGGCCTTCAGCAGGGGCTGGAGCAAGGACTAGAGCAAGGGCTGGAGCAGGGGCTGGAACGTGGAGCCTACGAAAAGGCTTTGGAAACAGCAAAAATGTTCCTTTCTTATGGTGATTCCCCAGAGAAGGTCGCCATTTGCACCAAGCTCCCGCTGGAGCTGGTACAGGGATTGCTGCAAACCCCATAGACCTTAGCTGGTTCTACTTAGAGTACAGGAACAGCATTTCCACTTCATAAAGTGCAGCTTCATTCTCTTAAATATGAGTAAAATATTGACAGAGAATCATTCATTCTTTATACTCAAAACATGAAATCACTTGTTGCATTGAACAATGTCATTGTCTCTGTCCTAGTCTCGGTCTTTGCGTATTGCGGGAGATGATGCGTCGTCAGTGTGGCATGACATACAGATGAAAAGGCCCTCCCCGTGGAGGGTCATTTTTTTTAGGAGGAAAAATGATTCAAGCAACTGGAGCCCAGATTATCGTAGAGCTGCTGGAACGGCAGGGCATTACCATGGTGGCAGGAATTCCTGGAGGTTCCGTCCTGCCCTTGTACAATCAGTTAAACAGTAGCTCCATTCATCATGTGCTGGTGCGTCATGAGCAGGCGGCAGGCTTTATTGCCCAGGGAATAGCCAGAACTACAGGCTTGCCCGCAGTCTGCATTGCCACCAGTGGTCCCGGTGCCATGAACCTGTTGACCGCCATTGCCGATGCCAGAAGCGATTCCATCCCCATGGTAGCCATTACCGGCCAGGTGAACTCCCAGCTCATTGGAACAGACGCATTCCAAGAGGCCGACACCTTTGGCCTTTCCTTCCCCATTACCAAGCATAGCGTCATGGTCAAGTCCCCGGAGGAGCTGCTCACTGTCATTCCCCAAGCCTTTGCCATTGCCGCTTCTGGTCGTCCTGGCCCCGTGCTCATCGACATTCCTCGTGATGTGCAAGCTGCCACCGCCACCTTTGACCAATGGCCCCAACCCGGCAGAGCCCAGCGCCTTGCCCTTCGCTATCCCACACTGGGAGCCGATTTAGCTCAGGCCATCGACATTTTTGGTCATGAGCTGCTTTCTGCAAAGCGACCAGTTTTTTATGCTGGTGGTGGCTGCAATTCCCCAGAGGTGGCCACGGCTTTGGCTGCCCTCTTGCAAGAGGTTCCCATGCCTGTCGTTTCCAGTCTCATGGGAATCGGATGTATTGATGAGGCTGACGAAAAATGGTGCGGCATGGTGGGAATGCACGGCTCCCACACCGCCAACACAGCCATGTATCAGGCGGACTTGGTGCTGGCAGCGGGAGTTCGATTTGACGACAGAGCCACAGGAATCGTGTCCCAATTCTGTCCCAATGCAAGGATTCTCCATATAGATATTGATGCGGCTGAAGTGAACAAGATTCTCCCTTCCTTCCATTCCATTGTGGCAGATTGTCAGTCAGCCTTTCCCGCCATTACCCTGCGGATTCAGGAATTGAAATCCCGAAATGGAATGAAATCCTCCACAGGAAGCTGGATTCAGGATATGGCCGCCATGTACCAGCAGGAGCGCTCCTCAGCCCTCGCAACGGAAGGTGCCGGTTCAGGGAAAATCAATCCTCGTCAGTTTATCGCGGCAATACCAGCAGCTGCATCACAGGAAGGACTTGACCCCGCCAGCCTCATCGTTGCCACCGACGTGGGCCAGCATCAAATGTGGACAGCCCAGTTTTATCCCATCCAGCGGCCACGACAGCTTTTAACCAGTGGCTCACTGGGAACCATGGGCTTTGGACTGCCCACCGCCTTGGGAGCAGCCATGGCAAATCCCGGCAGCCGAGTCTTGTGCTTTACTGGAGATGGATCCATCATGATGAACATTCAGGAGCTGGCCACCCTGGCGGAGGAAAATCTTGATGTAACCGTATTTGTGCTGGACAACGGTGCCTTGGGAATGGTTCGACAGCAGCAGGAATTCTTGTTCAGTAAGAATTATTCTGCCAGCATTTACCAAAAATCACCAAATCTTTTAGCCATTGCAGCAGGCTTTGGCATTACCACCACTGATGTGGCAGAAAACCCAGACTGGGCAAAGCTCGCCTTTCCTCCCGCTGGTTCAGGGCCCCGCTTTATCCGAGTACCTGTTGCCCAAGGAGAAAACGTACTGCCCTTTGTCCCGGCTGGCAAGAAAAACATTGAGGCTATCCGGGAAGATTAGCTTTGCCAGCCCTGGCAATCTCATCTTGGGCGGCCTTGTGGGCTTCTCCCAGCAAGGGCAGGAGCATCCGGGCCGCCTGAGACTTGGTTCCCAGCTCGGCTGCAAGCTGGCCTTGGGCAAGGGGAGCCTTTTGTGCCAGCTGCACCAACAAATGCTTGTCCATCACCTGAAAGGGCGGCTTGTTCAATTGGCGGGCCACCACATCCCGCGCTTCAAAAAAATGACGGAGAAAAACCTGCTGGTGGGCCTTCATTCGCTTGTAGCCAGGCAGCTTCATGAAGCCTGCAATCCGCTCTTTTTCAAGATGGGGAATTCCCTTCATGGTGGACTTAACCTGGGATAAAAGCCTTTTTGACCGAGCCTCTTCGTCAAGGGCTTGCCGCAGGGCAAAAAGATTGGCCACATCCTTCAAGGCATATTCCAGCTGGGGGGCAGAAAGGGGGCGGTTCATCCAGTTTGTTTGTTGCAGCCGCTTTTTAGACAGGGTGTCCTGCTGCACTTGCCCCTGGTTCTCCCTGCCAGCTCCAGTGACGAACCGCTCCGTCAAGGCCGCAAGATTTCCTGCCAGCCCCGGCCCCACCAGTCCCAGCACCTTTGCCACACGAAACACATCGTAGACCTTGTTCAACCGAATGCCAAATTTTTTCCAAACCAGCTCTCCGTCAGAAGCACAGTCAAACCACAGCTTTTCGATTTGGGGAGATTCCAGCAAAAGCCGCAGCCCCTCCTCCGTTACGTGAGGCTTTCCTGTGGCTTTCACAAAAGGAACGAAGGGCTTGCCAGCAGATTCTGCATTTTTGCGGGAAGCAGCCTCGTCGGCGCAGAGAGTGTCCACCAGATAAAAGTCAGCTCCATCAAAAATCTGTATCAGGCAAAGATGCTCACCGTAGCAATGGAGATTGAACTCACCCTCAAAGTCCATGGCTACCTGTTGTACCTCATTCCCTTCCCACTGGGCAAGGAGGGCCTTTATGTCATCATCGCTGTTTAGCCAAGTATAATTCATGCCATTAGTGTACCATGCAGGAAGAGAAAGGTGAAGAAAAAACCGTATCTTGCCATTAAAAGATAAAAATACCTGTCACAAACATAGTTTTTTGAAGGCAGATACAGTATAATATATATCCAATGGAACGAGTCACATTAATACAATATCTCACCGCCTTGCAAGGTGCATTGCGAGCCATTGTGGCCCTTTGCTCCCTGATATTGTTCGTTCTTAGTAAAAACAGACCCTCCTATGTTCCTGCATTTAAATACCTTCGCAGATTCATTGGAACAATTGGTATTTGGGGATTTTTCAGCAGCGTATTCTTTTTCTGTCCCAACCATAACCTGCTTCCCCTCATCAGTCCATGGATTTATATTTCCATAGGCTTTGCAGGGCCTTCCTTCATGAAATTTTGTTTTGTCTATGCCAACCCCCACAAAGAAGCTCTTGCCAAGGCATTGCGCTGGAACTATATCTTTCCCTGTATTTATGCCCTTTGTACGATTGTGCCTCCATTACAAAAATATTCCATTACCTTTACCAATGAAATCATTTACATTCCCTATAGAGATATTCTGGAATATTATCATCCCCTGTTCTATGGATTCATCATTTACTTGTACGCAACTATCCTGGTGGGAATTGCAGTGATAGTCTACAAGTCCATTCGCAATCCAGAGGGAATATCAACAGGGGCAAAATTTGCAATGGTGGCAGCAGTGCTTTTCATCGTGCAGAATATGGTTGCCTCCTTTATTGTAAAAAACAATGTTTTTTTTTGGATACCTTCCCTTGCCCTCCTTGCCTGCATGATTTTATTGTTCCTTACCCTGTATCATGATGAGTCGGAACAAATCATTTCCAAGGGATACTCAGACTTTTTAGAATTTCTCCCCTTCCCCGTTGCCATGCTAGATAATAATTTTGTCATTTATCTTAATAACAGTGGAAAAGAATTCTTTTCTTCTCTCACCCAACTAAATGCTCCCCATCCCAAAGAGGAGGATTTAATGCAGTTTTTCACTGTTTTTGACATGGATATTCCCTTTCCGACAGATACAAACACAACAAGCCCAAAATTTATTCAGCTCAAGCAAGATAAAACCCTGTATTTTCTTCAGGAACAAGAAATTATTGATGAGGAGCGGCACAAAAACCACGGAAAAATCATCATGATAACGCCCCTCACCTCCATGCAATACTTCTTTTCTGATTTGGAGGACAAGGCTTTCCGAGACAATTTGTGCAGCTGCTACAATAGACATTTCCTCACATTGAAGCAAAAGGAGCTGCTTTCTCCAGAATTATATCCCCTCTCATTGCTGCTCTGTGACATAGACAATCTGAAGGGAATTAACGACACTCTCGGCCATAAACGGGGAGATGAATACATTGTTGCTTGTCATGATGGAATCCGCTCCTGCATCAGAAAAGATGATTTGGTTTTCAGGCTCGGTGGAGACGAATTCCTTGTGCTGCTTCCCAGGACAACCACACCAAGAGCTGAAACCATTGTAAAAAGCATTGATGCCAGAATGGAACAACACCGGGAATTTTCACCTCATAGGATCGGTATTTCAATCGGTATCGCCACCTTGCCTTCCCCTGACAGCAGCTTTGAGGAAGCGCTAAAAGCGGCGGATTCGGCAATGTATAGGATAAAGGCACAACGAAAGGAGCACAGCTAATGGATTCTGAATTGTCATCATTAAACTACAGCACACTCCTTTTAGGTATTATACGACTCCTCATCGCCATCTCTGCCTTTTTTTTGGTAGGAATCAAGCAAAAAGAAACAGATAATTTTATGTATCAAAAATTCAGCAGATACTTTATTTTCTTCCTGGGATTGTGGCAGCTGGCACGGGCCATTTATTCTCTCTATCCTGGAACAGAGCTGCTTCCACGAATCATGCTTTGGAGCATCGTTTCAGTACCCCTTGCCACTCTCACTTACTTTTACTTTTGCTTCACCTATGCCTTCCCCCATAAAGCCCATCTCGTACGACGGCTTTGGTGGCTGGCAATTATTCCTGCCATTACCATCATCATGATTTTTGTACCGGAATATACTGCATATTTCATTGAATATACTGGTGAAATGGTCTACGTTCCCTACAGGGAATTAGTTCCTGTTTACAAGCCCTACTTTTATGTTCATACCATCTACAGCTGTTTGCTTGGTTTAAGTGGATTGACCTGCCTTGTCATAAAGCTGAGGTCTCCCGCTTCCTCCAGCAAGAAATTTTGTTCCTATACCATTACAGCTACAGTCCTTTTTATCCTGTCCAATTTTTTCCGCGTTTTTTTCTCCACAAGCCAAGTGTCATGGTTTATTTCCATCTTGGATATTGCCATCCTCGCGGTGTTTTTCTGGGTTGTATATTCTGACGAAACACAATTCATCATCAACAAGGGACAAGAAAAGCTGATGCAAACACTTTTATTTCCCATATTCTTCTTGGATAAAGACAAAAAAATTATTTATGCCAATCAGCTGGCTGTAGAAACCTGTCCCAACATATATCAAAATGGAAAAATTACAGGATACAAGCCGGATATTCTCAGGAATTTTTCTCCTTATCAGATGAGCTCCCCAATTCATCAAGATGCACCTATGGGGAACAAGTCTCATCTTCTGTTGCAAAGCAAGGAGGACGGAGCCTTGTACTATGTACATCAGCAAAATATTGCCCACAAAGAACAAGAATATGGACAGGGAGAGATGTTCCTGTTGATTACCGTCTCCGCCATGAGAAGCTTCTTCTCTGTTTTGGAGGACAAGGCATTTCGGGATCCTCTTTGCGGCTGTTACAATCGTCATTACCTTGAGCTTAAGCAAGGGGAAGGCCTCCAACAGGCAAAGGCTCCCAGTGACCTTCTTCCCATCTCCTTCATTATGTGTGATATTGACGGCCTCAAGAGGGTGAACGATACCTATGGTCATGATGCAGGAAATGAATACATCATTTTATGCCACGACATCATCAAGTCTACCATACGTCATACTGATTGGCTTTTTAGACTGGGAGGCGACGAATTCCTCATCATTCTTACCAACACTTCGGAGCAGGTGGCAAAAACCATTGTATCCGCCATTGAAGGGAAAATGCAGCAGGTACAAAAGGAATACCCCACCAGCATTTCCATCGGAGCCTTCACTGCAGAAGACCTTCCTGTTGATTATGTCCAGTGCATCCATCTGGCTGATGATGCCATGTACAAAAAGAAGCAGGCACTGAAGGCAGGGCTCCAAAGCTAGTTTTTCTATAGAATAAGCGATTCCTAGGGCAAATCCCTACCTGTTACCCTAGGAAAAGATGGAACAATATTTTATAATGAAAACAATGTGGCTAACAAGGAAAGAATCCTTGTCACCCTGAACAAAAGCCAAGGAGCTGTCTCATGGATACAACCAACACCGAAAACATTGAAAATACAGAGTCAGAAGTAAGGATTCAGGAGCAAGAGCCTGAACAAGTGGAAAAAAATAAAAAAACTGAAAAAAAGGCAAAAGGGAAAAAGAAAAAAGCTACCCCCCTTGGAGCCTTTCTAAAGGTTATTGGCATTATCCTGCTTCTGGTGATTGTAGCTTTGGCTGCATGGATTTTATATTCTGGCTTGAACAGAAAAAAATCCCTTTCCCTACTGCCTCCCAATTATGGCTTATATCTTCACACCGATTCAGTGTGGGAAGCTCTAAATCCCCTGCTGGATTTACAGGCGGCGGATATTCTGCTGGCCACAGAGGAATTTTCCAGCTTCCGCTCTCTTTTTATGGAGCTGCGGCAATCCCAGCTCCGGGAAAACAAGCTTTTGGCTCTCGCCGCCGCCCGACCAGTAGATTTAGGCTTGTATTTTGACCAAGGCAACAAGACCAATTTTGTGGCCGTGGTGGACATGGGCTTTCTTTCCGCCGCCACCCGGCTGTCCAAGCTCTGGATTGGAAGGCTGCCCTTGGAAAAAATCTTTCCAGAAGGCGTGACCATGGTACAAGACAGCGGCGGCCACCACTTTGAGCTGAATATGGATTTTGGAACCATCTACTTAAAAAACCATTATAACACCGTCATTGCCAGCTCCAGCCGAGAGCTATTCCAAAAGGCAGTCCAAGGAAACAATGATGTTTTGTACACTCCCCAAGAGCTGGAATTGCTAACGCTCAAAACAGAGAACCCCCTGCAAATCATTGCAGATGCCAGCACCTTGGCTCAGGCTGCCACAGAGCAGTCTCCCGTACTGCAAAAAATTGTTCAGTTGATACACAAAGACTCCAAGGCCCACGTTTCCTTTGGGATAACCGACAAGAAAATCGACGTAAAGCTTCAAATCCCACTGGATCTGGACAAGGAGCAAGCTCAGCTACAAGAATTGGCCGGAGTAAGGGCGCTGCTCCAGGAGGATTCTAGTCTTCCCCTGCTTTTATCTCAGCTGGGAAATAATATCCAATATTACACCATCTTGAACATAGGCTCCTTGATGAATCTAAAAGAGGCAGCCTTTCCCCTGTTGCCCGCCTCCCTGAACGCCACCCAGTTATGGGATACAGGTGATTCTGTAAGCACCAATTTATTTGGAGTGAATCTAGATGAGCTTGTTTTTTCTTGGGCGGGGCAGGAATGTGCCATTCTTGGCATAGAAGGGCTCAAGGACCCTGTCATTGCCCTTGAGGTAAAAGATGAGAATATGCGTCAATTCATCTTTGAGCAGCTGCTTTCTTCCATCATACTAAAGGATGATACGAGTCTCATTCTTAATGGAGTTCGATTGCCACGATTGCAGCTGCCAGTTTTTTTACAAGGAATTCTGAAGCTCCTGAACCTAAAGCTACCCAGTCCCTATTACATGGTACACAAGAATTTCATCTATTTTTCCGAATCCCCGGAATCATTGTCCGCCCTCTTTGCCTCCATGCAGTCAGGACAGCGGCTTTCCAACAACGAGGGCTGGAAAATTGTCGCAGAAAACCACAAGAAGGAAACCTCCGTCAGCCTGTTTTACGACTTGGAGCATGAAACTCCCTTCTTTTTGCGGGGCGACAATGTAGTGATACAAATTCTGGAGCTTTATGCCATGGGCTTGCTGAATTTACAGGTACAAGACAGCACCTTAATCTGCCAGCTTTCCGCTTCCTCACGTCCCTCTGGACAGCTTCGTTCCCTGCCAGGCTTCCCCATGGAGCTGGAGGGCAAGGCGGCCCAAATTCACAAGGTAGCAGGAAAAAATGGAAAGCTTCTATTCTGGGTGGAAAACAATACCATCCTAAAGGTTCTTGATGTGGGAAGCATGAGCATTCGGCAAAAGGAATTCCGCTCCCCCATTTTAGTTGCTCCTGCAGCAGAAAATTCCGCTGGTGCAGCTATCTGGGCAGTAACTGCAGAGGGAGCAGCCTACCTTTTGACTACAAACCTGGCGGATGTCCCCAATTTCCCCCAGCTTACTGGCGGTACTCCCAGCACCCATCCTCTAGCTACAGAGCAGGGGCTGATTCAGCCTATGGACGACGATAGCATTTGCTTTGTTAGTCCAAAGGGAGCTGTAAAAAAATTACAGCTTGAATTGACTGGCTCCATCATGGCTGCCCCAAGCCTACTGAAAAGCGAGGTGGCTTTCTACGACAAGGGCTTTTCTGGTGGCCTTTTGGTGGTGGACACGGAAAAACAGAGCCAGATTCTGCGACAGCAGGTTTTCGGCATTGCCTACGGTTCTCCAGCCCTTTTGGAAAGCAAAAAGACAAAGTACTTAGGCTTCATTACTCAGGCAGGCAGGCTTTCCCTGTGGCGTTTTACCGAGGGCAAGGACGGAACGGAGGAACCGCTGCAACAAATTGTAGACGCTTCCGTTAAAGGAGTCTTCTTTACCAACCTGGTCAGCAACGGAAATTATTTCTTCGCTCTTTCTGCCGAAGGACAGTTGTTCCGCATTGCAACCGATGGAACCATCATCTCTGTTAAAATTCCCAATGTAACTGCCCGCAATGGTGTTATTACCGTTCTTCCCAACGCCAAGACAGGAGCACAAAACATTTACCTTGGAGTTGACGGCAATGTGCTGTATGGCTTTAACGAAAATCTTGAGCTATTGCAGGGCTTTCCTCTGGCAGGAAGTGGAATTCCAATTTTTGTGGATGTCAATAGCGATGGAAATGACGACTGTCTAGCCCTCACCATAGACAACAAGCTTAATGGCTGGAATCTGCGATAGGAGGAACTGATGAAAGGAAAACTATGGTCTATTATCTTGGTGGGAGGTGTTCTGGTTCTTATGATGGCCTCCTGTGCCAGTACCCCAGAGGACATGATGATTTCCACCGTAGCGGCAGATGAGGTACAGGTGGTTCAAGAGGTCGCCCAACAATTAGCCTATTTGGATGGAAACCATATTTTGGGTAATACTGATGTTGTTGCCGCCACTAAATTACTGGAGCTGTTGCAGGACAATCTGAAGGATCCAAGTCTCCCTGCCGCTTCCCGCTCCCAATTATTGGCCTTTCGAGGAAGGGTAAATTTGATTTTGGGCGACAAGAAGGCTGCCAAGGCCGACTACGAGGAAGCCCTTTCCCTGAGCCAGAACGAGCTTCAGGCAGAAATTCTTGGAGTACGACTGGGACTTATTTCTGACATTGGAAACCTTGTTATCGGAAGACATCAGCAGCCCTACGTCCTGTTGGAAAAGGCCTTGGCAAACTACAAGCAGGAAAATTACCTTGAGGCAGTGGCTCAGTTTGATGAGGCCTTTATCTCATTGGATGAATCCTACCGAGAGGCCTACGGACAGCTGCGGGAAAATGCCTGGCTACTACGGGGCATCAGTACCAGTGACGACCAAGAGTATCGCGAATTGATGAAGCAAGACAAAATCACCCTGACTCAGATGATTAATCTAATCCAAGGCCAGGGAGACCTCTTGTATAAATATACTGGTGCAAAAAAGCTAGAAGCTACCCAGGTATTGCGACAGCTAAAAACCCAAGGACTTTTTTACTCCATCAATAGCTGGACCGACGTAGGCCAGCTTTCCAAGGACACTATCCTCACCCGCTCCTTGGCAGCCCGTTTTCTGTGGAATCTCTACAACGACCGGCGGGGTACCTTGGGAAATGCGCCTAAATATTCCCACCAATTTGTTGGTGGCACCAGCCCCATTCTTGACGTTCCCCTTGACTCCCCCGACTTTGACGCCATCTTGGGCTCCATCGAAAAGGAATTCATGGACCTACCTGACGGCATGAACTTTTACCCAGAGCAACCAATGTCTGGGGTGGACTTTAGCGAGAGCATCAAAAAAATACGGTAAAACCTGTAGATGGGAGGCGGGCAAAACGAGCCGCCTCCTAGCTCCCAGTCCCGGCTGCAACCATAGAATCCACAAGAGCCTCCACAAGACACAAATCCCTAGCCCCCGAGGGATTTGGGGTCTAGCTGGATTCTGCCACACACCTCCGCCACCTCACGCACCAGCCGGCAGGTCAGCTCCTCCTGCAAAGTCCGCCCATACTCCTCCCGGAAGCTGGACTGGATGGAGGTGGGGTTTCCGTGGTCGTCAAAAAGAGTGCTGGGATGAACCCCCAGGGCGGCGGCAATCTTGTCTATGGTCTCTGCCGAGGGAAACCGCTCCCTAGCCTCCATGTCCCCGATGTAGGTAGTGCTCATGCCGATGGCCTCCGCCAGCTTTTCCTAGGTGAGCCCCGCCCGCTTGCGATAGAACTTCAAATTCTGGATAAAGGTTTTTCTAACTCCCATGGCTCAAATCATGCAGGGAAATATACAAGTTTTTTATCAACTAAAAACCATTTAAAATATAATAATTTACAAAACTATGTTTTAGTTTATAATATGATGATATTTTATAAACGGGAACACAGAAATTATAGATATTAAACGGATTTTCTGTGTTGGTGAGTGTAGGGGAAAGGAGGGTTTAGTATGGGAAAGAAACTATTTGTACTGTTTGCACTGTTCCTATCAGCAGCAGCTGTATTTGCCGCAGGCCAAGTAGAGGTAGAGGATGTAGATCCCAACCTGAAGGTACACGGAGTCCCCATATCGGACATACAGAGTGGGGACGTATTGAAAGGATGGTATGTATTAGTTGTGAATGAAACTTTTCTGATTATGTGTCGTTACGAATATGACAAGAAGAACAATCAGCTCATTGAATACTCGGCATCATCCAGCAAAAGGTTCTGGCTCCAGCCATCGCCTGCGAAACCCTTGACCCAGACATTAAGAAAAGTGTGGTGGACACCTTGGACAGACTCCGAAAGAAAAGTACCGCCCGTGAGATTGTGGACTTCTTCAATGATGCACTGGACGCAAAGCGAGGAAAAGTCGTGTATGCCGCATTAAAATCAAACGGCCTGACAGGGTTTGAGGACATCAAATCCCTCGTGCTTGATTGCTACTATGGTTTTGAGTGATTCCCTGCCTCCCGACTAATCCCTCCTACTCGCTCCAGTCACGGCTGCGGGAGACGGCCTACTTAAACACCTCCGAATGGCTGCCGAGATTGAAGGCTGTCAGAACAAGATATTCTTTATTGATGCTATAAACCAAAACCAAATCAGGCTTCACGTGGCAATCCCGAAAGCTCTTGAGATTGCCCTTCAATGGGTGGTCTTTATATTTTGCATCAAGCTTTTGACCTTGGGAGATTTGGTCAACAACAAAATCCACCAAATCTCGGTCAGCGGCTGAAAGTTTTTTATATGCCTTGTCAAATCTTTTTGTAGTTACAATCTTATAAGCCATGAATTTGCCGATATTCTTTCATGTCCTTGTAAACCTGCGCCGTTCCCATAGCCAGTTGCTCTTGAATCTCTTCCTGTTCTGCAAGCAACTCCTCTTCCCAAGAAAGCTCTTTTCTCACCACCAGCTTGGCAACGGGAGATAATTTGCAAATACTTTCAATGGCCGTCAGCAAAGCCTTGTTGGCATTCTGTATCTCAAGGTTCAACGTCATATCAACTCCTCGTCACAATGGAATTCTAAAGTCATATTCCCTTCCCGTCAAGCCCCATCCCCCGCTACTCGCTCCAGTCCCGGCTGCGGGAGACGGCCTTGTGCCACCTGTCCAGCAGCTCCTGCCTCCGCTCCCCTACCATGGTGGGCGTGAAGACGGTGTCCTTTTGCCACAGCTTTTTGATTTCCTCCCGATTCTGCCACAGCCCCACCGCCAAGCCTGCAAGGTAGGCGGAGCCCAAGGCGGTGGTTTCCCGAATCACGGGGCGGCACACCTGCCGATTCAAGACATCCGCCTGGAACTGCATCAAAAACTGGTCCCGGCTGGCTCCGCCGTCGGCCTTCAGCTGGCTCAGGGGAATGCCCGTGTCCGCCTCCATGGCAGCCACCAAATCCACCACCTGATAGGCGATGGATTCCTGAGCCGCCCGGATGATGTGCTCCCGCCTAGTTCCACGAGTAAGCCCCACGATGGTTCCCCTGGCATACATATCCCAGTAGGGGGCCCCCAATCCCGTGAAGGCCGGCACCAGATAGACCCCGCCGTTGTCCTCCACCTTGGAAGCGTAATACTCTGCATCCTGACTGCTGCCGATAAACCGCATCTCGTCCCGAAGCCACTGAATCACCGCCCCGCCCACAAAGACAGAGCCCTCCAGCGCATACTCCACCCTGCCCTCCAGTCCTGCGGCTATGGTGGTGATAAGGCCGTTCTTGCTGAAGCAGGGCTTGTCCCCAGTGTTCATCAACAGGAAGCAGCCGGTGCCGTAGGTGTTCTTGGCCTCCCCCGGCTCAAAGCAGGTTTGGCCGAAGAGGGCCGCCTGCTGGTCTCCCGCCATGCCCGCAATGGGAACCTGTGTCCCCAAAATCGAGGTACAGCCGTAGACCTGGCTGGAAGGAAGCACCTTTGGCAGCATGACACGAGGGATGTCCAGAGCTGACAGGAGCGTCTCGTCCCAGTCCAGCCTGTTGATGTCGAAGAGCATAGTGCGGCTGGCGTTGGTCACGTCGGTGGCGTGGACAGCACCCTCCGTCAGCCGCCACAAAAGCCAGCTGTCCACGGTGCCAAACAGGATTTCTCCCCGCTGTGCCCTTTCCCGCGCTCCCTCCACCGTGTCCAAAATCCACTTTATCTTGGTGGCAGAAAAATATGCGTCGGGAACCAAGCCGGTAGCTTGGCGAATGTGGGCCTCCAGTCCCTGCCGCTTCAACTGGTCCACAAGGGAAGCGGTACGACGACACTGCCACACAATGGCATTGTGAATTGGCTTGCCGGTGGCCTTGTCCCACAAGATTGTGGTCTCCCGCTGGTTGGTGATGCCGATGGCTGCAATCTCCGACGGCTGCACTCCCGACTGGGCCACCACCTCCATCATCACCCCGTACTGACTGGACCAAATCTCCATGGCATCCTGCTCCACCCAGCCCTCCTGGGGATAAATCTGGGTGAATTCCTTTTGGGCAATGCCTGCAATCTGCTGGTTCTGGTCAAAGAGAATGGCACGGGAGCTGGTGGTTCCCTGGTCTAGGGCTAGGATATACTTCATGGTAGACTCCTTGTGGTGAGGTTTAGGGCAAATATTCCGCCTTGATGTTCCGCAGGGCTTGAAAGAGGCGGCGTTTTTCTGCAGGATTGCCCTCCGTCAACGCTTCCAGACGACGGCGGGCGTCCTTGCGGCCGGAGTTTTCCTGATAGTCGCAGGTGCAGGTGGCGGAGATGTAACCGCTTTCTTTGGCGTGGGCAATGATGGTTTCCACGTCGGCAAAGCACAGGGGGCGGATAATGGTGACAGGATACTTCTCATACTTGAGCCGTGGCGGCATGGTGGAAAGCTCCCCCTTGCCCAGGGCATTCATCAGCAGGGTTTCCAGAATGTCGTCCAGATGGTGGCCCAGGGCAATCTTGTTGTAGCCGTGAGCCATGGCATATTCGTTTAGCTCGGTACGCCGCTGGGTGGAGCACCACCAGCAATTCATGGAGCGACCGGGCTTAAGCCGTTCCAGCACCCCAACGGGAATGGTCACTGGCTCCACTCCCCAGCTGGAAAAAAGCTGCCTCAAGCCGGGGTCAAAGGGAGGGGCAATCTCCGTGGACACGTGGAGGGCGGTGAAGTCAAAGCTCTCCCGTCCCTGCCGCTTGCGGTGGGCAAAATACTCCACCAAGGCCGTGGAATCCTTTCCTCCGCTGGCCCCGATGAGGATGCGGTCTCCATCCTCAATCATCTTGTATTCAAAAATTGCCTTGTCGATGATTCTGAACAATTTCGGCTGTCCCATAACCTTCTCCTTTCAACTCCTACATGTACGCCTCTTCACCCAGCTCCACAACCACAGCTCCCTTGGTCAAATCCTTTACAAACAAGGCCAAGCCAGAAGCCGCGGCTGATTCCACAAAGCCAGACAAAATAACCTGGGCACCAAAATCCTCCGCAAGATTGGTAAACTCAGGAGCTTGCACATACCGCTTCACCAGCTGATACTGGTCGTAGTCCAGGGCAAAGGAAAAGGGGCGGCGGATCACTAGCTCATGAAAGCGAGCAACATTCAGCACCGCCTTGGCACTGTCACCATAGGCCTTCACCAAGCCGCCTGTTCCCAGCAATGTGCCGCCAAACCAGCGGGTTACCGTCAGCAGGATATTGGTGCAATTCCTGCCCTTCAGCACATCCAGCACTGGTCGCCCCGCAGTTCCCGCTGGCTCTCCGTCGTCAGACATCCCCAAAACCTCTGCAGCAGGCCCCAGCACAAAGCCATGAACCACATGGGTGGCATCCTCATACCTTTCCTTCTGCTGTTTGAGCAGGCTGCGGGCCTCAGCTTGGCTAAACACAGGAAAAACCTCGGCTAAGAATCGAGATTTCTTGATTTCCAGCTCTGCACGGGCGTATTCAACAAGAGCTTCCATAAATAGATTAGCCTTGCAAATTATCCTGAGAAGATGAAATCTCCAGGGGAGGCTCCTTTCCGTCGGCCTCATCCTTCGCTGCCTGATAAAAGGCTGCCACACCGGTTACCAGTCGAATCAGGGTAGAATATATACAGATAAAATACACCATGTCACAAATTTGTGAAGCAAAACCAAGGAGCTTCAAGGTGGTTTCCGCTGTTTCTGGCTGTGCATACATCACAGAAACTATGGCAAAGCTCAATCCCAAGAAAATCAAGGCTCCCACCAGCCACAGTCCACCAGCCCGCAACAAAAATCCTCCCAGCTGAAGCTTCTTTCCCTTCAGCAAGCGAAAATTCTCCTGAATCGCAGTAAGCAGCGGCATTTCCTGATTATCCATCAATACCAGATGAGTAAAGGCTGTGGGCAATAATACCAGCAAAAAGAAAATCCCCATACAAACCATTGCGAGAACGGGCATTCGACTCAGCATGGAACCAAGCACATCTTCAGAATAGAAATTTGCTTGGTCAGCACCAGAGGCAAGATAGCTGAAAAGCACTCCGCCTTGCACCACCACAATGCAGATAATAATGGCACAGACAGCATAACCTAAGGCAAGACCACTACATCGTCTCCAGTCCCGAAAGGAATCCAGCAGGTTTCCCAAAACACAAGGCTCCTCCCGATACATTTTACCGCACATTTGGGCAAAGCTGATTTGCAGCATGAATAAAATGACTGCGATAAGCAACATCACGAACGCTGCAAAGAAAAATGCCAGAGCTCCACCAAATGCAAGCATCACCATTGCTATGGGAGCCAGCAATCCACTTACAAGAAACACCAACAACAAGGCAATAATGATTTTGCCAAGATTCTTTTTTAAGCTGATATTGATTTTCCCCATCAATACCTTTGTATCTTCCATATATTATTCTCCTTTATCCTTCTTTTCGTCATTTTTAACAGCTGACTTTTCCTGAACCTTTGCCGCACCGACCTTGCCTGCACCCCTACCTTTTAGCACCTCCAGCCGATCCGTCTCCCGGCTGGAAAGCCGCACACCAAGGGTCCGTGAGCCCTTCTCCTCGTAGTCACTGGCAGAAAATTCCTCCTCCCGAATCTTTATCCGGGGCTTCTCCACGTAGTGCAGCTTGAATCGGAAATTCTTGTCCGTGCTGATATGCAGCACTTCCATGCCCTCTGGTACCAGCGGGTAGTCCCGATTGGAGATGAACTGCTCGATGCGGCAGCGCTTGATGGAGCAGAACTTGGTGGCTGGATCCCGGTAAATGATGGTGAACAGGGTCTTGGAAAGGGTTTCTCGATCCGCAAGACCGCACCACCACATGCCAGTATCCACAAAGACCTTTTCCGGGACGGGACAGACGGTGTAGATGCCGCTGCGCCGGACAAAGAGGATTCGGTCATAGGGCGTCACCTGCAAGAGCTCCTCCCCGCCAGGAATTACCGTGCCAAGATAGCCTGCCTTGCCGTCGTAGCGGAGGCTCAGGTCCCGCTTTGCCACCTCCCGCACATCCACGGCGGAGAATTTCTTGATTTCCGTCCGTCGCTTGGCAAGCTCAGGCTCCACCTCCTGCAAGGTTTCCTCCAGCCAGGAAATGGCATAGGCCACCAGATTCTTCAGCAGCTTGGCAACCTCCTTGAGCCGCTTGTTGATGGCCACCACCTCCTGACGGTTCTTGTTGATGTCGTACAAGGAAATCCGGCGGATGGGAATCTTCAAAAGATGCTCCACGTCCTCCGCCGTCACCGGGCGAACCAGCTCCGCCTTGAAGGGCTCGAAGCCCGTGACAACCGCCTTGTGGACGGCGGTCTCCGTCTTCTCCTCCTCGATTCGCTTGTAGATTCTTTCTTCTATAAAGATACGTTCCAGCGTGCGCAGGTGCAACTTGTCCTCCAACTGGGAACGTTCCAGCTCCAGCTCCCGCTGCAGAATGCCCACCAGCTGATTGGAGTGATGGCGAATCACCTCGGTTACGGTCATCACCTGGGGCATGTTGTCCTTAATCACCAGCAGGTTGCAGGAAATTGACTGCTCGCAATCGGTGAAGGCGTAGAGGCTCTGCACCACGTCCTCGGCATAGACCCCCCGCTGGAGCTTGACTTCAATCTCCACCTTTTCCGCGGTAAAGTCTGTTACCGAAGCTGCCTTGATCTTCCCGTTCTTGGCGGCCCGCACGATGGACTCAGTCAGCCGCTCCGAATTGGAGCCAAAGGGCAGCTCTCGAATCACAATCCGCTTGGGATCCTTGGTGTCCAGCTTGGCCCTAGTAATTATCTTTCCCAAGCCATCCTGATAGTCGGACACATCGATGAGGCCGCCAGTGGGACAATCGGGATACAGGTGGAATTCCTCCCCCTTGAGGCAGGCGATTTCAGCCTGAATCACCTCCTTCAGGTTGTGGCTCAGGATATTGGTGGACATGCCGACGGCAATTCCCTCCGCCCCAATCACCAGCACCACCGGCAGCTTGGCGGGAAAGACCACCGGCTCCTTGTTGCGGCCGTCGTAGGAGGGCACGTACTGAGTAATGGCAGGATTATGCAGCACCCGCTTGGCCAGGGATTTTAGCCGGCACTCGATGTAGCGGGGGGCGGAGGCTCCGTCTCCCGTGTACAGGTTGCCGAAGTTTCCCTGCTTGTCGATGAACAGCTCCTTGTTGGCCAGCACCACCAGGGCTGAGCCGATGGAGGCGTCTCCGTGGGGATGGTACTTCATGCACTCCCCCACCACGTTGGCCACCTTGTTGTAGCGTCCGTCGTCCATGGCGAACATGGTGTGGAGGATGCGGCGCTGCACCGGCTTGAGGCCGTCCTCAATATCGGGGATGGCCCGGTCACGGATGACGTAGCTGGCGTACTCGATGAAGTTCTTGTCGAAAATGTTTTGTATATAAGCCATGTTCTTACCTATGCGTCAATTTCTTCCAGCAGATTGTTCACGATGAACTCCCGTCGGCTGGGGGTGTTCTTGCCCATGTAGAATTCCAGCAGGGGCTGCACCTCCTTCAAAGCCCTCACCTCCACCGGCACCAGGTGCATGTCCGGCCCGATGAACTGGCCGAATTCCTTGGAGCCAATCTCTCCCAAGCCCTTGAATCGGGTTACCTCCACGCCCTTCCCCAGCTCCCTCATGGCGGCATCCCGCTCCGCCTCGGTGTAGCAGTAGCGGGTGTCCTTCTTGGTACGGACACGGAACAGGGGCGTCTCCAGGATGAAGATGCGGCCACTAGTCACCAGCTCCTCAAAGAAGCCTAAGAAAAAGGTAAGCATCAGGTTGCGGATGTGGAAGCCATCGTTGTCCGCATCGGTGGCGATGATAATGCGGCCGTACCGCAGCCCGCTGATGTCATTCTCGATTCCCAGGGCCGTCATCAAATTGAACAGCTCCTCGTTGCGGTAGATTTCCGTCCGCCGCTTGCCAAACATGTTCAGCGGCTTTCCCCGCAGGCTGAATATGGCCTGGGTCATGGGATTGCGGCAGCCCACCATGGAGCCTGAGGCGGAGTCTCCCTCGGTGATAAAAATCATGGTGTCGTCCCCCTTGGCATCCCCCAGGTGGTACTTGCAGTCCTTGAGCTTGGGAATGTTCAGGGCAATCTTCTTGGCCGCCTCCTTGGCCTCCTTCTTCACGGCGTTCAATTCAGTTCTCAACCGCTCGTTGGCCGTAATCTTTTGCTCCAAAGCCTTGGCGGAATCGGGATTGCGGTGGAGCCAGTCGTCCACGGCGGCCTTGGTCTCCGAGACAATCCAGGAGCGGATGTCCGTGTTGCCCAGCTTGTTCTTGGTCTGGCTCTCAAAGACGGGATCCTTTACCTTTACCAAAATGGCCGCCGCAATGCCTTCCCGCACGTCCTCGCTTTTATACTGTTTTTTGAAAAATTCATTTACCCCTTTCAGAAAGCCTTCCTTAAAGGCCGAAAGATGGGTTCCGCCGTCGGAGGTTTCCTGTCCGTTCACAAAGGAAAAGTAGGTCTCTCCATAGGCGTTGGAATGGGTTACCGCAAATTCCAGCCGCTCACCCTTGTAGTAGCCCACAGGATAGAGGGAGGTCTCGTCCACCTCGCTGCTCAAAAGGTCCAAAAGGCCCTTGTCGCTGACATATTCCTGACCATTGCACACCAGCTTGAGTCCGGCGTTCAAGTAGGCGTAGTTCCACAGCCGCTTTTCCACAAATTCCAGGTTGAAGCTGTACTGGCCGAAAATCTCCGTGTCAGGCTCGAATTCGATGTAGGTTCCGTCGGCCACCTCAGGCTTTGTCCTGCCGTTCCGCTGGGAAATCAGCTTTCCCCGCTGGAACACGGCTTCAGCACACTTGCCGCCCCGCACGGACAGCACCTTAAAATAGGAAGAAAGGGCGTTCACCGCCTTGGTACCCACACCGTTGAGCCCCACGGAAAACTGGAACACATCGTCGTTGTACTTTGCGCCGGTATTGATGACAGAGACGCACTCCACCACCTTCCCCAGCGGAATTCCACGGCCGTAGTCCCGCACCTTCACCCGGCTGCCGGCAATATCTATGGTTATCTTATTTCCATTGCCCATAATGAATTCGTCAACGGAATTGTCAATCACTTCTTTTAATAGGATATAAATACCATCGTTGCGGTTGGAACCGTCTCCCAACCGCCCGATGTACATACCAGAACGAAGCCGAATATGCTCCAAAGGACTTAAGGTCTGGATTTTAGACTCGTCATAAACGCTTTTTTTCTTCTCATCCATAAGCTCAAGTATACCAAAAAATTTTGGTATAGCCAAGGTTGAGTCAAAGACGGCAGCTACACACTTTTCTTCCTGTTTGGATCAAAGAAATACTTTGCAAATTCCTGATCGTCATGGGCAATATGGGAAATAATCCATTCCCTCAAATTCCCTGAGAATTCAAAGGCGGTTTGCATGGTGGCCTTGGGAAAGCTTTCCAAAGTGGCGGCTACCATGTCCACAAATTCCTGATGATACCGCTTATGCTGCTGGAATTTAGGATAATCGATTTGTTGCATCATCCGTTCTTGAGCCACAAAATGACCTTTTGTATATTTTACCGCGCCCTTCAAGGCAATACCCAAGGCAACACGCCAGTCAGGTCCGTCACCACGATTGCGTTTCATTATTTCTGCACGGAAGGCATTGCATAAATTGACAAGCTCCTTGTTCTGGCTATCCAGCATGGAAATACCCATCTCATATTTCTTATCCCAAGGAATCCACTCAAGAGCAGGAGATTCATCACCCATTGTTGACCTCAAAAACGTATTCCATCCACCCATTTATTAGGTAGACTACTCTTAATAATACTCTAAAAAGAAGTTCCCGACAACTTATATTTGCAAAAATTCACATTTTAAATTCTTCTCCAAGGTAGATTTTTCGTGCAACCTCTGACTGCAAAATCTCCTGCTGGGAACCGTGGGCTACAATCTGCCCGGAGCTAATGATGATGGCCCTGTCTGTAATCTCCAAGGTGTCTCGCACATTGTGATCCGTTATCAGTACACCGATTCCCCGCTGGGACAATTTACGCACCATGGTCTTGATATCGCTGACGGCAATGGGGTCAATACCAGCAAAGGGCTCATCCAGCAGCAGAAATCTTGGCTCAATGGCCAAGGAACGGGCGATTTCGGTACGACGTCGCTCACCACCAGAAAGGGTGTAGGCCAGCTGCCTTCTGATTCTTTGAATGTCGAACTCCTCAATGAGCTGCTCCAAGCGATAGCGTTTTTCTTCCTTGGACAAATCCCTGCGGGTTTCCAGCACGGCCCAAATATTTTGTTCAACCGTCAGCTTCTTGAATACAGAGGCTTCCTGGGGAAGATAGGAAATACCCATTCGAGCCCGTTTGTACATAGGAAATTTGGTGATACAGGTGTCATTCAAAAATACCTCACCCATGGTGGGACGATAAAATCCTACAATCATGTAAAAGGTGGTGGTTTTTCCTGCTCCGTTGGGCCCCAACAAGCCCACTACCTCTCCAGTGGTCATGGAAAAATCCACCCCCCGTACCACCTGCTTCTTTCCAAAGGATTTATACAAGCTGTTCAGCTTCAGTTGATACTGGGTACTCACGACTTATCCTCCCCGTCTTCCGTTACCGTACCCTTTACACGACCATCCAGGGTAATTTCCTCCGTATCCAGATTGAACACAATCTCCTGGGCTCGGAAGGTGTCGTTTCCCTGCACCACCTGAGGATTGCCAGTCATTTCCAAAAGCTTTTCCTCCTTGCGGTACAGGGCAAAGGCACAGGTAGAAATACTATCATCCTTAGCAAGCTCCACCTCTATTTGCATGATGGCAATGGCATCCTTTTCCCGATACTCAATTCGTTGCGCCTTTGCCACCACCTCATTTTCTGTATCCTCTAAAACAACGGCACCGGTAAAAAGAGCAAGCTTTTCCTCCCGATCATATTCCATCGTATTGCAAGAAAACTCCAGCCCCTCATCCCCCTGCACACCGTGCACAGAGCCTTCCGCCCTAATAAAGCGAAAGTCCTTGCCGTAAAGCTCAATGGTATCCGCTTGGATTTCCATGGAGGAAGTTTTGATTTTAGCCCCACCAGTCAGCTTTGTATAATCCTGCTCCTGCTTCATGGAGCCAGACATTTTCTGGGCACTGAATTCAATGGTTTCTTGAGATGATTCTTGGGCAAGGAGCACTGACACCCACAAGCTACCAAAAAGCAGGAGCATCAAAATACGTTTTTTCATGGAGCCCCACCTTCGGTAGTGGTATAGATTATACCAGAAACAGGACCAGCAAACTGAAAGTCCATGGTAACACTACTGGCAGAAAAGCCAGTTCCAACAAGCTCTATGCTGGTAGAAGAAGCTTCTCCTTCAGCAACACCCCTTTTTATCTCCAAGGCATCAGAATTGCCTGTTATCAGCTGCTCTGTTTTACCATTCCAATGCAGGGAGTGAGCCTGCAGAACAAGATTTTCCTCAAAGGACTTGATTTCCACCTGCCCCAAAAGAGCATACAACTCACTGGAGCTGTCAGCAGAAATTAGTTGGCAGCTCCCTTCTGCAGCTACACTTCCTTCATCATTATAAGTGGAAAAATGAATCTGAGAACCATAAAGGGCTCCATCCTCCTGATATTGCTCCAAAAGGGCTGCCTCAAGGACTAGGGAAACCTTCCCCTCCTGATACCTTACATACCGGGCGTCAGAAAACACCAGCTCTGGAACGTGAGTTGTCTCCGGCTCCTCAGACTGGTAGGTTAAGGAGCAGGAGCAAAGGAAGATTCCCCACAAGAACAACAGGAGAAAACGTCCCATTTATTTGTTTAGGGCTGCCGCCACAAAGGATGAGAACAGGGGATGGGGCTTGGTGGGACGGGAGGCAAACTCAGGATGAAACTGGACGCCCATCCCCCAAGGATGCTCCTTCCACTCAAAGGCCTCCACCAAGCCATCTTGGGCCTTGGCGCTTACCTCCAGGCCACACTGAGCCATATCCTGAGTGTAGCGAGGATCAAAGGCATACTTACTGCGGTGACGCTCGGAAATCTGGGTGACTCCGCCATACACAGTAGCCAAACGAGAATTTGGCAGCAGGGCAATGGTAGCGGCCCCCAAACGCATTACACCGGCGGCAGACAAGCCAGATTGCTCCTCTGGCAAGCTGATAACCGGATGACTGGTGCTCTGGACGAATTCTGTGGAATCTGCATCCTGCCAGCCCAAAATGCTCCGGGCAGCCTCAATGGCCATGAGCTGCATTCCCAAATTGATTCCCAAGAAGGGGAGCTTATGTTCACGGGCATAGCGAATACCGGCCAGCATCCCCAAAAATCCTCGCTGACCATAGCTATCGGGAATTACAAGTCCATCAATCCCCTCAAAGAACTTGGCAATACCTTCTGCAGCCTCCAAGCTTTCAGCTTCAATCTTCCTTATTTCCAGCTCCACGTTGTGACCGGCCACCGCCGCATGAAGCAGGGCTTCCCGCACAGACTTGTAGCAGTCGTCTGGGAAATTTTGCCGTCCCATAACGCCAATAGTGACCTTGCCCTGAGGATTATTAAACCTATTCAAGAAATTTTCCCATGGACTTAAATCTGCCTGACGATCAGACAAGCCAAGGCGGGAAAGAATCTTTGCATCCAGGCCCTGACGGTGGAATTCCAAAGGCAATTCATATACGGTGCTGTGTACATCAATCGAAGTAAAGACGGCAGAGTGCTCCACGTTGCAGAACAGGGCAATTTTCTTCCGCAATTCCCCGTCCAATGGATTTTCTGAGCGACACAAGAGGATATCAGGCTGGATGCCAATTTCCTGCATCTTTTTTACTGAATGCTGGGTGGGCTTTGTCTTCAGCTCCCCACCAAAGAGCATGGGTACCAGAGTCAGGTACAAGGACAGGGCATTTCCCTTGCCCAATTCTCGAATCAGCTGACGGGCAGCCTCCAAAAAGGGAATCAACTCAATGTCTCCCACGGTACCACCAATCTCTACGATCACCACATCGGCACCTGTATGATTTCCCACCGCCAGAATCCGCCGCTTGATTTCGTCAGTAATATGGGGAATAACCTGTACAGTACGACCATTGTAACGGCCCGCGCGCTCGTTGCTGATAACCTCGTTATAAACCTTGCCGGTGGTAACTGAATTCAGCTTGGTCAAAGATACATTTGTAAAGCGGGAGTAGGTTCCCAAGTCTAGGTCTGTCTCCGCACCATCTTCGGTAACATATACCTCACCGTGCTGATAGGGACTCATATTTCCTGCGTCTACATTGATATAGGGATCGCATTTCATCATAGCCACAGAGAGGCCACAGCACTCCAAAAGGCTTCCAACAGAAGAGGCCGCCACTCCCTTGCCAAGGCTAGAACAAACACCGCCAGTTACAATAATGTACTTACTCATGCCAGCAATTTTCCCTCTATTACCCTCTTTTGTCAATGCCAAACTTTACACTTCCTAATTTTTAGTGATAAAATAAGGGTAAGCGTCGAGGTTCTTAATGTCAGAGGATAAATTTAAATTCCGTATTGATCGTTCCGTTCTATTCCTTAATATCCGCATCGTACTAACAGTAATCGTCTTCGTTTCTGTTTCCTCCATCATAATGTTCAACACCACCTATCTCAACGAATTCATTTCTCAGCGAACAAAGAAATTTGCCCACGATTTAACCTATCAGCATGCAGCCAATATCAGCAAGGAATTCAACACCAGAATGCTCAACATAAACATGATCGCAGATTCCTTGGTACAAACTGGCAGCACCGCAAACAATGAGATATTAGATGAATTCCTGCAAAGAAAGGCTGCTCTCAGCGTATTCAACGAGCTGTATTTTGTAGGTATAGAGGACATTCCCAAGGAAATTCCTGACTCACGCTTTAGCATTCCTTACCACGAAATCTATCTTCCCCACCTGCATCTGCTGCATGATACGGAAAATCCCAACCACTCCTGCATCACCTACGATGGTAGCGGAAACCTCTACTACACCCAGCAAATATTTGACGGAAAAAGAATCCTGGGACTTTTAATTGGAACCCGACACAAAAATACCCTGCAGGATTTAATGCAGCTGAGAGCCTTGGATAACAATACGGTAAGCTGTATCATAGACAGCAATACCAGTGTCGTCGCTGCCCCCACCAGTGGCCATCTTCCTGCCAACACCCAGCTCGACAGCTTTATCCTTTTTGAGGACACAGAGGAAAGTCGCCTTGTCTTAGAAGCATTACGAAATGACATTACCAAGGCACAGGCAGGTGTATACACTGTAAGAAATGCCAGCAACCAAGAAAATATCCTCATCAGCTACAATCCCCTGAATATCAATGACTGGGGAATCATCTCCTTTATTCCAGAAAAATTAATAGCTGTAGATTCCCACAGATATGTTGTCATTACCTTCGCCATTTCCGTTCTAGCCATCAGTCTGTTTGCCCTTATTACCATCACAGCCTTCCTCTCTTACAAGAAGAACAAGCGGGATATGGAAAAAATCGCATTCTATGATCCTATTACCTATGGACTAAACAACAAGGGCTTTCAGCTCCGTTTTCAAGAGCTTGTTGCCAAGGCACGACCCCACACCTACTCCGTTATCTTGATTAATATGCGGCACTTCAAGCTCATTAACGAGCAATATGGCAAGGAAGCTGGAAACAAAACCCTGCGACACATCCACAGCTGCATTTCCAAGAATCTCAGGAATGCGGAGTTTTCCAGTAGGGATAATGCAGACCGCTTCTTTATCTGCCTGCGTGAATATCGGCCGGAGGCCATAGAAGAACGGCTCAAGACAATTCACAGCGAGCTGAATGACTTCAACAAGCAGCGGAAGACAGCCTATCCCCTCAACTTCAACTGTGGCGTCAGAATCGTGGAGCATCCCCGTAGCGAGGTCATATTGATTCAGGACCATGCCCGTTTGGCCTATGATCTGGCAATACAGGAAAACAAGTTCTGCGTCTTCTACAAAAAGGCCTTTACCGACAAGCTGCTGAAAAATCAGGAAATGGAGCTGCTTTTTGAATCCTCCCTGAAAAATGAAGACTTCAAGCTCTACCTGCAGCCAAAGGTTCATTTGGGAACAGGCGTCGTTTGTGGAGCGGAAGCCCTGGTCCGCTGGATTCATCCCCAAAAGGGAGTCATCTTTCCCTCGGACTTCATTCCGCTCTTTGAGTCCAACGGAAAGATTTGCCAGCTGGACCTGTACATGTTTGAGAAGGTATGCCAGATGATAAACCGCTGGCAGAAGCAAAACCGCCAGCTGATTCCTATCTCCGTAAACCTTTCCCGCCAGCATTATTTCCACAACCCGGAATTTTTGAGTACCTTTGCAAAGACAGCGGAGTACTACCACATTCCACCAGGAATCATTGACTTTGAGCTGACAGAATCCATCTTCTTTGATACCGACAGGTTCAATTCTGTAAAAAAGAGTCTGGAGGAAATGCATCACCTGGGCTTTCTCTGTTCCTTGGACGACTTTGGAGTGGGCTTTTCTTCCTTGGGCCTCCTGAAGGAATTCGACATCGACACCATCAAATTTGACCGACAATTCTTCCTGGATGTTTCCACAGAAAAGTCAAAGACTATTTTGGAAAGCCTTATGGAAATGTCAGAAAAGCTGGGAATCAAGACGGTGGCAGAAGGAATTGAAACCCAAGAGCAGCTTGTCTACCTGGAAGAGATAAGCTGTGATATTATTCAGGGCTATATTTTCTCCATGCCCCTAGAGGTTTCTGAATTTGAGCTTTGGATGGATTCCCTTGCAAATGGAAAGCCTGTGGCAAAAGAAGATGTCTAACATTTTTTCTTGTTGATAAATATAGAGATAAATTTCTTCACTAATTCTTGCGACTTCAATTGCCCTCTGGTATAATGGAAGTTGATTCTATTTATGGAGGTTTGTTATGAGAAGTATTCGCTCAGTGATTCTGACCCTTACCCTTATCACTACAACAGTGCTCTTCCTTGTTGTGTCAATTATCAACTATCATTCATCAAAAAACATGATTCTTGAACAAACCCACACAAAGCTTATGAGTACTACAGAGCTCATTGCACAGGAAACGGACAGCTGGCTTGAGCTCAAGGTTGCCGAGGTAGAAACCTTGGCAAGCACTCCCACCCTCAAAAGCCTCGATCCCCAGGCCATCAATGCCTACCTTATCCAGATGTTGGGGACCAATGGTCCCATGCCGGATTACAGCAGCTTTTGGGTTAGCGATTTGGACGGATATTGGTATTCTCCTTTGGGAACCTCTGGTAGCATTGCAGATAGAGATTATTTTTGGGAAATCCTTGATGTAAAACGGACGGTTATCTCCAATCCCTTGATTGGTCGAGCTGATGGTCAGCTGGCCGTTGTTGTGGCTGTTCCTGTTGTAGTAAATGGCCAGATGCAGGCCATCCTGGGCGCAAACGTAAAGGTTGCAGAGCTTGCCCAAAAAATCAACAGCATTAAAATTGGAGAGACAGGCTCCACCATCCTTTTACAAAAGAATGGTCTAGTTGTGGTGGACAAGGACACAGACAAAATCCTCAACTACAATCCCTTGGAGGAATCAAGCAGCTCACTCTATTCCATCAAAGATGAAATTTCCTCCAACGAGACTGGAATTGTGGATGTGGATACAGCTGCAGGCCAGTTCTATGTCTCCTACATCCACCTTACAGAAACAAATTGGATCATGGTTTCCTCTGTTTCTGCCAACGAATTTAAGGGGCCGCTTCATGCCTTGTTTTGGAAAGCTGGAATCACCTTTGTCATCATGATTACCATAGCAACGATAATTTATATCTTTATCCTGCAATACGTATTGGTACGTCCCTTACATGAACTCAAAGTAGCGGCAGATGAACTTGTAAGTGGAGATGCGAACTTGACACGCCGCTTGGAGATGAAATCCTTGCGAGAGGTTATGGCACTTACCGCCAGCTTTAACAGCTTCATAGAAAAGGTCCAGAATATTATTGGAAGCATTCAATCCTCCAAAAAACATCTTGAAAGTGTTGGTAATGAGCTGAGAGCCAGTACCTATGAGACAGCAACCTCCATTACACAGATTGCAGCAGACATCAAAAAGATTAATGGAGAAATTGCTCAGGAAACTCGCAGCGTTGCAGAAACAGCCTCTGTTGTAGACCAGCTGTCCTCCAACATTCATGTATTGGAGGACAGAATCAATACCCAATCTACCCAGGTAACAGAAGCTTCTGCTGCAGTAGAAGAGATGCTGGCAAGCATCAACAATGTAAGCAACTCCATGGATCGTATGGCCATTTCCTTCCAAAGCCTTACCTCCGACATTCAAACTGGCAATGAAAAGCAATACGATGTAAACCAGCGTATCATGGAAATTGAGCGTCAGTCACAAATGCTCCACGAGGCAAACATGGTTATTGCCTCAATTGCAGAGCAAACAAATATGCTGGCTATGAACGCTGCTATCGAGGCTGCCCACGCTGGTGATGCCGGAAAGGGATTTAGTGTTGTTGCTGACGAAATCCGAAAGCTTTCAGAAACCTCTTCTGAGCAATCACGAAATATCGGCAATCAGTTGACCCATATCCACAGCTCCATCGAAGATGTAGTGGCTGTTTCCGAGGAATCAAGCCAAGTATTTGCCTCTGTATCGAACCAGATTCAAGAAACAAACAACCTTGTATCCCAAATGAAGAGCGCCATGAATGAACAGGCCGCTGGTTCACAGCAAATTGGCCATGTGCTGGAATTGCTTAATGACAGTACCCTTGATGTACGAAGTGCCTCCCAAGAAATGACCAATGAAAACAAACAGATTCTAGATGAGATTCGCAGATTGAAATCCTCCACTGCAACGATTTCCGCCACCATGGAAGAAATGGATACCGACACTCACCGTATTTCTGACAGGGGAAATATTCTGGCAGATATTTCAGAAAAGATGGGACTCACCATCGATGATATTTCTGCCCGCTTGAATCAGTTTAAGACCTAATTCTTTAGGTTTAAAAGCTTTATCGTGGTTTCAACAACCACTAAGTGAAGAGCCATGGCTTGCACTTCAAAACAAGCCATGGCTCTCTTTTTTTACTCTGATACTACCTCAAAGCAGCTTTTCTTTACTCCACACAAGGGACATACCCAGTCATCTGGAATATCATCAAAGGCTGTTCCCGCTTCAATTCTTCCATCAGAATCACCTTCCTCTGGGGCATACACATAGCCGCAGATCTTGCATACATACTTTTCCATAAAACCTCCGAGAGACTGCTTTTTCAAGCATATATTCTCATAAGAATAATTTCAAATCTGCTATTTGAGCAGAGCTTCCAACTCAACATTAAGACGAAGTATTTCTTCATCATTTGTATTCAAAGCTACAACCTGCTTCAGATAATACTGCGCCTTTCGATAATCCTTGCGATTAAAGTAATACTGGTACAATTCAAACAAAGCTTCTGAATTTCTAGGATTTGCGGTGAGACTTTGACGCAAATCAGCCAGCTTATCTGCATCATTGGAGGACAAAAGACTTCTTTGATAATACAAAAAGCTTTTCAGCTGAGAAGAAGCAGTGGGCAAGAAGCTCGCAATCAAGGAGCGCACCTCCCCCTTGTTTCCCGCCGCAGCCTGTACCCGCAAGTACAGTTCCTTTACGTCATCGGAATCAGAATGCTGCTGATACAGCCTGCTCACTTCAGTCTGAGCTTCTCCCACCCGATTTACCCCAAGACAGGCCTGAATGTGCAGGATTCTTTTTGCTAGATTTACGTTGTCTTTTTTTATGAGCTGGGAAGTGTTGGTATATGCCGTGTCCCACTCCTTTCGGACCAGGGCATCCTTTGCTCTGATAAAAATGGCCTCATCATTACCTGGTTCCCGCAGCAGTATTTCCTCCGCCAGCTCTCCTGCTGTTTTTCCCAGCACCTTGTTGCCTGTAGCAGCAGCAAGATTGGCAGCAGCTAGAATCACAGCAGAGTCATTGGGATATAATTCCAGAGCCTGCTCCACCGTAGCGGCAGCGGCAACAGGATTTTTATTCCACTCATTCTGAATGCGAGACCGCAGCAAAAGATAATCCTTGGAGGCCTTATCCACCCGGGAGTAAATATCCAGGAAGGAAACCGCCTTTACGTAATTGCCCTGGTCTATCAAGACCTCCACCCGCAGCAACAGGAACTGGGAATTTTCTGGCTCCTGCTGCAGCACCTGGTTGATATAGCTTTCCGCCAAGGCATAATTTCCTGTTTTGGAGGCAATCTGAGAAAGGAGCTTTAAAAGCTTTAAATTTCCGGGGAATGAAATCAACATTCTACTGGCAATTTCTTGGGCTTCGTCATACCTTCCTTGTAAATACAACACCTGGGCAAAGGCATAATTTGTCTCCAAGCAATTTTCTGCTAGTGCCGCAGCCTTTTCGTACATTCTGAGACTGGAATTTAAATCTCCCATCCTTTGATACAGGATTCCCAAAAGATAATGCACCAAAACAGAATCAGGACGAAGCTCCAAGGCAGAGGAAAGGGCGGCAAGAGATTGATTGTAATATTCTGTCTGACTACTTGACGTAAGCAATACCAAGGAGGGAAGCACCATGGTAAAGAAGTCAGAGTTTCCTGTATTTACATCGTAAATGCCCATTTTGGCAGAGTCTATTGCCCCGGTGTAGGCATTTGCTTCTATGCCAGAAGGGATGGAAATACCATTTTGCTCCGAAGGCCACACAATGGACATAAGCGATGAAGCCACGGCTAAAATTATTTTCTCACTTTGACTGGAGGGATTTCTGATTTTTGACGCTGCACGTTGAATGGAAGCAGGAGAACCAATCTCCATATCCTGCATAATGCTTTTGTCAGAAAAGGCAAAGAATCCCTGGTCTTGAATTTCCGGTACGAACAAAGGAGTGGCAGCAGAAGTATCTACAGGAAGTTCTTCCGGGGTGGGGGTACTTCCACAGGAGACAAGAAAAAGCAAGAGTAAAAGACTGGCTATACTGCAAGAAAAAGTAAATCGAGTGGATAGGAACATCAATCTATGTCATCCAAATCAGTAAAGTCATCGTCTACATCTTCCAGCTGGATTTTGGTGGTATTCCAGACAAAGAATAAAACCACAAGACAAAAGCCAGCAGCAATCAAAACCAAGGGCCACCAACGGCTTGCCAACCGCAGGAAGGGTTCTTCAATAATGTCCAAGGAAAACAACAGGCAAAAAATCCCCAACAAAACCAAGGCTATGGAGGGAATCAGCCGAGAGGTTTTAACGCTCCTGTCTACATAGAAACCAGAAACAAACAGGGAAAATCCACCTATGATCACCGTCACGGGCCACACAGCATCCAGGGTATAGGGCAAAAATTTTGTATCGACAAAGAAAAAGAGGATGCCGTTCAGCAGCAGAAAGAGACTGGCAAAAATCAGGGACCTTCTCTGTACTTTAACCAAGGATATGAAGAGAAAGCCTCCACCCAAAACAGCCCAAATCAAATGGCGAAAGACAGATAGCTTAAGCTCAATGTCTACAGCCAATGCTACCAACAGCACAAAGCCCAGCAGGACAAAGGCAATGCCTGTACCCAATAGCAGACCAAAGGAAGCCTTTTGCTTCTGTTTGTTCAGATTCTGTTGCTCGGCCATGACCTTTTGCCTCCTTGGATACATATTTTCACCATAGAATACACTATGACGGCCGTCTTGCCAATAACCTATGACCATGATAGAATAAAAAAATGCCACGAACCATTGTCCTGTCCACCGCGCGTTTTTTATTCGGCTTCCTTGCAGTGATATTTTTTGCCGGGTGTGATTCATCCACCTCGTTTTCTGAAACACAACAGCAGCTTTACGATATTTTGGAGCAACAGAATTTGCCTCCCGAAAGCAGATATACCATCATTAACCGCATTTCCAACAACCTTTTGGCAGCAGAGGAATACAATCAACTCATTATCTTTCTTACCAGCTATGTGGAGGAAAATCCTGGAGACACGTATAACGCCTATTGGCTTTTGATGACTGCCTACGTGTATATGCAGCTGGAAGCAAAGCCCATGGCGGAATACTATTTTGACAGGATTATCAACACCTGCCAGGACCTAGAGGTTCAAGGACAATCCATTCACTTTTTATGCCTCCAAAACCTCATTCAAATCAGCCAGAATTCCACCCATCGAATCAGCTACTTTACTGAAAGTATCGAGCGATTCCCCCAGCTGGTAAACACTACGGAGCTGTACTATCGGCTGGCAGTGGAATATGAAAACGAGGGAGAATGGGACTTGGCTCTAAAGTCCTACTCAGATTTTTTGTCCCAAGAGGATGCCTCCACCATCCAGATTACGGGAGAGCCCAATGCCTACACCAATGCCCAGCGATTGGTGGACTTCAACGACTCCCCAAAAGACTGGACCTTTGAAAGCCTGGAGGCACTGGAAAAGGCAGTAAAACAGGCTATCACCAACTATAACTATAAATCTTTGGACAAGTACAAGTCAAAGGTAAACTTTTTTGCCATGTCTTGGAGACAGGATATGTACGACACCAACAGTCAGGAAGACTTTTCCATGCAGGGCTTTATGCGTGGAAACAGAATCCGCTACAATGCCGAGCTGGATGAAGCCTCCAACCCCAACGAAGCCTATCTTCGCACCTGGGGCTGGAACAACTATGTTTCCGTTTGGTATCTTTATTTCCGCAAGGTAAACTTTCCCATTGACCCAGAAATCCACGGTCGCTGGGAATGGGCTGGAATCTACTACGGTGAAATGCTATGACAAGTTTACACAAGATTTTTTTATCTCTCTTTGTGGCTAGCGCTATCTTTTTTACACCGCTGACAGCCCAAGAAGCCTCAACAACAGATGCAGCCTCCGCTACACCTCCCCCTCAGGAGGAATCTCAGGCTGAAGCCGAAAACAAAACACAGGCTCCACCTCCAGAAGAGGCCCCCCAAGCAGAAGCTACTGCAATCAATCTAGAAGCGCCTGCTCTTGCTGACCAGACCGTTCAAGCAGAAAGTCAGGAGGAAGCCCAGCGTCCTCCACGAAAGGAGCTGGACATTCACACCCCGGAGCATATTCACATCCAGAAATACCTTGACGAATACCAAAAGCCCTTCGGCATCCGCTGGCTCACCTCTGTACTGGAGGCAGGAGCCCCCTACCGCATCTATGCCCGTCAGCAGCTGGCCCTGCACAATATGCCTGCCAGCCTGGAATACCTGCCGGTGGTGGAGTCCGAATACAAGGTTTCGGCAAAATCCAAGTCGGGAGCCTTGGGAATCTGGCAATTTATGGAAAACAGCATTCATCCCTTCTTGGAAAAAAACCAATGGGTAGACGAGCGGCTTGACCCTTGGAAATCCACCGATGCCGCCATAAAAAAGCTACAGGACAACTACAATATGTTCGGAGACTGGGCCTTGGCCTTGGCGGCCTACAATTATGGTGCCGGAGGATTGAAGCGGGTTATCAAGGCTTCTGGCGGCGTGGACAATTTTTGGGACTTGGCGGACCAAGAGCGATTGAGCAATCAAACTATTCTATATGTACCCAAATTCCTGGCAGTGGCAGAAATTGTTACGAATCAAGAATATTATGGACTGGAATTTCCCGATGTAACAGAAGCAGATCTCATCCAGTGGGACGAGGTGACCACAAAGCGCTCCATTCCCCTGCAAATGCTGGCAAAGGAGCTGAACATCGACATCAGCATTCTAGAATTCTTAAATCCAGCCCTGATTCTTGGGAGAACCCCACCTGCCATGGAATACACCATGCGTGTTCCCCTGGGAACCAAGGAGGAGGTGGAAAAGGCCATCAGCACTATGGTGCTTCCTACCTACGAGCATACCTACAAGGTGGTACAGGGAGATACCTTGTGGGGAATTTCCCGACGCTATGGACTGACAGTGGCAGACATCTGTGACGCAAATAACATTGAAGAAAACGCAATTTTACCTATTGGGAAGACCTTGTATATACCGATAATGGAATGAGGTGAAACTCGTGAAACGCTATTATTCAAGTATTGTACGCAGGCTTTTTATTGGCTGCCTTTTTTCATTCAGTATAATTCTTTCTCTGTCGGCACAATCTGTTAGCTCCGAAAGCAGTGTGGACTGGACGACTCGAACCTTCAGCTCCACCCTGAGCTTGGACATGAAGCAAGCCAATCTTTCCTTTCCCACGGGAAAAAATACTGCCACCAACAGAATCAACAGCCAGCTGCCCCTTCTTGTAAAGGATCCCTTGTTATCATTAAAGGTGGACTCAAGCTACACCCTCAATGACATGATTGTAAATGACCTGCTTTCCTTTGACAGCATTTCAACCGCCATTGAAACTGGAGCAAAATCACCTGCTATCTTCAGTCAAACTGGTTTGGCCCTCAGCATGAATCATCAATTGGAGTTGGCCAATATCGGAATTTTGATGATAAAGCATCGTCACCCCTATAGCCCCAAGGAGCCAATTCAGCAGGCAGCCAGCCGTCAGTATACAGGAATCATTATCGACGCCCGAGGAAGCCTACCAGTTCAAGGTGAATTTGTGCAAGAGCAAGTTGATCCCTGCTTTTTCCCCGCCATTTGGGATGACAATATGAATTTAATCTACGAAAAAAACATGACCAATGCAGCCATAGCTCAAAAGGAGGGCATTGTTCATTACGATTATTCTGACGACGAGTCTCGCTATAGCGATAGAATCGGTACCGATCCCCTGCGAATCAGGGCTCGAAAGGTGTACGGAGTCAACAGAACAGATCCAGTTATCTCTCGCAATGATGCCCTCAAGATTTTGTCCATTCCAGAGAATATCCAGCTTTTGAACGAAGGCCGTGTGGTAATCCTTTTGGACAAGGAGCGATTGATTCATCCAGTAGCAACACCAAGCAAGGATGAAGCCTACTACGTGGTACTCCGCGAGCTGAAGAAATTCATCTATGACGACAAGGTGCAGGACGTAGATGTTCGTGACGCTGCACGGGGAATCCAAATTTCCGTTCAAAACCTGCAATTCGTAGCGGATTCCTCCGAGCTTTTGGCCGACGAAGAGCCTCGTCTGGATGAGCTGGCGGAAATGATTCGTGCCGTTCTTGCATCCCAAGAATATACCGTTACCGTAGAGGGGCACACCGCCAGCGTTGGTAAGCCCACTGGAGAATTGAACCTGTCCATTGAGCGAGCCCAGGCGATCATTCAGGCGATGGAGCAGCGTGGAATCGACACCTCCCAGTTTACCTACCGTGGCTATGGTGGAACAGTACCTTTGGGAGACAACAATACAGCGGAAGGCCGAGCCATGAACCGTCGTGTTGAAATCATGATTATTCCAAAGCACACCTATGTTCAGCAGAGTGTGGACAATCCTCCAGCTATTAATTCTGCTGAGCAATAAAGGTAGTAAAATCAGTCTTTAATAGGCTTATCTTGGAATGACACCTACCGAGCAAGTCTTTTTGTGGGAAATGGTGGACCAAGCCCCTTTCTTGGCCTGCCATTTCCTTATTTTTTTCCAAAAAACGTCTTTTTTCTCTTGTTCATCCCTATAATATTTATATGAAGCAATTATCCTTTTATTTTTTGCCCCACCTCATGACTCCCATGAGAAGTTTTTTTGCGGTGTCATTGATTTTGGCTGCCACTTGTCTGGCAACAAGCTGTTCCCATCCCTCTGGCAAGGCCCTAGAACCACAGGAGCTCCTTCCAGGCTGGAAAAAAGAAACGGTAACCATCACCCTGCCAGAGTATCCAGCAGCAAGTCATCCTCCCCTTGCAGGCTGGATAATCAGCTACTGGAATGAAGCGGGTGGCCACAGCCAATTCATTTCATCGGGCCAGCAAGAGCTCTTTCTTACCATGGAAAAAAATATTCCAGCCGCCATCTTGTGCTATCCCCTTACCACAGTAGATGGAGCTACAGTGAGTTTTTTCCATCCGGCAGCCTGCATCTATCCTTATAGCAGCACAGCAACCTGGGAAGAGGGCTTTGCCGCAGAAATATTCTTTCAGCTGGCTCAAGAAAAATCACCCCAAGAACTCAGCTCCTCTCCCCTGCTCCGATTCAATTGGCCACGACTCACCCAGCAGGTTGCCAAGCGATTTCGGCAAGCTCAAGAAAAAGGCAGGGTTTTTAGCCCCTGGTTCTTACAACAGGAAGCACTCAAGGCTGACATTCAGCAGGGAAAGGCCTCCACCAGAAGCATAAAACAGGAAAGCATCCTTGAACTGGAGCGAACAGAGCTGCATCAAAATGGACCTACAGACAGCCTGCAGCAAAACCTCTATTATCGCTACATTCCCCTCGGTACGGTTCAAGAAAGGATTTATTTTCCGAAAACTGAGGGCTACAGCCTTCATCCAGAAAATGCCTTTTTGCAGGAGACGGAAATTGTATCTTGTTTCACGAAAAAAAATCAGAAGCCAGTACTTGCCACAATAGGCATTGAAAGGTACACTGACAAGTAATGAAACCGTTTAAGCATAGTTTGTCAGCCAATAGATGTTTTGTTTTACTCATGATTGCAATCATCATGAGCTCTCCATTTTTTTCCTGTAAAGAAGCAAATCAAGAAAAACCACAAGAAATCACCAAGCTCAAGGCCCATAAATGGTATTATTTTACCCATCGAGGATTTTATCCTGTGGCCTTGCCACAAGAAGCCCCGGAGGTGGCAGAAAGGCCCTGGACAGAGGCAGTTCGGATTTCTGCCGCCGGCAACAATATTTCTGACAACTGTGCCTTAGTGAACCGATTGGGCATCCTGGATTTTACCAGCGGGCGGCCAGAGCTATTCCGTGACATAATGCTTTTTGACAATGTTACTGCCGACACCTTGATTTTTACCAAGGGAGGACCTGTGTTCCACCTGTACCAGAACACCCACTTTAACCAGCAAAGCAACGGCTATCTCCTTACCCAGAGTCAAGAAGACAGCTTTAGCCGCCCCTTGTTGGTACGCTATGACAGAAATCAAAAGCTTTTCACTCCGGTATTAACCTACGGCAACATGAATCTCCCCCTGGAATCTCAGCTTACCAGCATTATTCCCCAGGAAGAGCTTTGGATTGGAGCGGTAAAAACCCAGAAAAAGGATGTGGTGAATTTTAAATACATTACCTTTGAAGCCCTGGACAAGGATGGCGACATCCCCGATGCTTCAAGAAAAATCATTCCCACCACCGACATTGATGCAGACACCTTTCGTCAGGCTCAACGTCCGCTTCCATTGAAAGAAGCACCCTACCTTTTGCAGCAGCTCTTTGCCCAGGTTCCCGACAGCTTTGAGTTTTATATTTCCTGCCGAGAAGAAGGCAGGCTGGCACCAGTACTCTACGACAGCACAAAAAATCAATCCCCTGCAGGCGGCTACATTGCCCAAGGCTGGGGCTATCTTTCTCCCGCTGGGGCTTCTGCCCTTTTTCCTGACGGCACCGTTTATATCACCAAGTCCTTGGTAATGGAACGAAAAGATACAAAGGAAGGAGGGGCTTCCCAACTACAAGACACCGGTGTGGCAGTTTCACCAAGCACCAGCGGTGTCATTGCCTTCCGTCTGCCCAAGCTACCAGAAGGCTTTTCCTACGGTGAGTTCACCATCCAAGGCCACACCCTCTACGCCGGCTGGGAGGAAACGGACTTCTACAAGACAGCCCGCAGCGGCTTTATCGCAGTGGACCTTTCCTCCATTGGATCCCAGCTGTAAGCAGCAAGGTGGACGGAAAGTAGCAAGGCTCTTTTGTTACAGCCTAAAACCTAAATCCTCCGCCCAGAATCAGCAGGGAGCCCTCCATCCCGACACCTGTCTCCATCATAAAAAAGCCCTTCCCTCCCCCAAACTGCACCCCAAAGGGTGTCAGCTGTATGGCGGGATAAAGAGCCATAGAATAATTCCCGAATCCAACTCCAGCCGCCCCATACATTCGAACCGTTTTTGTTTGGCCATAGGTAAAGCGATACTTGAACAGTGCTGTCGGCAAAACCAAAAAGATATTGACGGAACAGCCAATGGCATGACGGGGAGTGACATTGTAAAGATACTCAGCGCTAAAGGCAGGAACCGCAAGGAATCCTATCGTTCCTGGAGGTCCCCAAGGGTTTGTATAGTCAAAGGTCCAAAAAAACCAAAATAGGGAAACAGTAGGTGCAGGCCCCAGCTTGAACTGGACTTCATGCCGATAGCTTGCCTTGGTGGAAGTGAGGTCTTCAGCAAGAATTGGTCCGCAGCACAGAATCGCAATAAGGACAACTCCAATTTTCCTCATTTTTATCCTCCTTTCCAAAATCATACATTACAACAATATAAAAGACAAACAAAAAATCAGCTTTCCCCGCAAAAACCCATATTTTCGCCGGATTCTAGCTTAATAATGGTAAAACAAAAACGCCAGCGGCTGAAATCACCTTCAGCTGCTGGCATTTATATTCACCCGTAGAACAACTACAATCCCCTTACAGCTCCACCGAGTGCTTGGAAACATTTTCCTGCAGGTAGGCGGCAAAGTCGGCGAGCTTCATCACCTGCTGCTGACGGCCATCACGGAAGCGGACAGCAACAGCCTGGTCTGCCTCCTCCTTCTCGCCCACCACCAGCATGTAGGGAATCTTCTGGGTCTGGGCAAGGCGAATCTTGGCGTTCATGCGGTCGTTGCCCAAATCAGCCTGCACACGGAAGCCCGCCTCCTCCAGCGTGGCCGCCACCTGCTGGGCATAGTCGTTGAAGGCGGGGGCCACAGGAATCACCACCACCTGCTGGTAGTGGAGCCAGGCGGGGAAGGCACCGGCAAAGTTTTCGATGAGGATGCCGATAAAGCGCTCCAAGGAACCAAGGACGGCACGGTGCAGCATCACGGGATTGTGCTTGGCGTTGTCGTCTCCCACGTACTCGGCATTCAGGCGGTCGGGGGCGGGCAGCTGGAAGTCGGCCTGGATGGTGCCGCACTGCCACTCACGGCCCAGGGCATCCACCAGAGTGAACTCCAGCTTGGGGCCGTAGAAGGCTCCCTCACCAGGCTGCAGAGTGTACTCAAGGCCCGCCTGGGTACAAGCCTCCGCCAAGGCAGCCTCCGCCCTGTCCCAGGTGGCGTCATCACCTACACGCAATTCAGGCCGTGTGGAAAACTTGACGGAAATCTTGTCGTCAGTAAAGCCAAAGTCCTTGTAAATGTCTTTCAGCAGGTGGCAGAACTTCTTTACCTCGCCGGGAATCTGCTCCTCGGTGCAGAAGATGTGGGCGTCGTCCTGCACAAAGCCACGGACACGCATAATGCCGTGGAGGGCACCGGAAGCCTCGTTGCGGGTGCAGGAGCCGAATTCAGCCATACGCAGGGGCAAGTCCTTGTAGGAGCGCAGACGGCTCTTGAAAATCTCCACGTGGCCGGGACAATTCATGGGCTTGAGGGCAAAGAGCCGCTTTTCGCTTTCGGTGATGAACATATTCTCCTTGTACTTGGCCCAGTGACCAGAGCGTTCCCACAGGGAACGTGGCATGACAAAGGGCGTGTTCACCTCCACGTAGCCATCCTTGCGAATCTTTTCCCGCACATAGTCCCGAATGGTAGAATAAATCATCCAGCCGTTGGGATGCCAGAAAATCTCTCCCGGATTGTCCTCGTCGATGTGGAAGAGGTCCAGCTCACGGCCCAGCTTGCGATGGTCACGACGCTCAGCCTCCGCCAGCATATCAAGATAGGCCTTCAGGTCAGCGGGCTTTTCCCAAGCCGTGCCGTAGATGCGGGTCAGCATGGGTCGCTCCACATCACCACGCCAATAAGCACCAGCTGTCTTCATCAATTTGAAGGACTGGGCATTGATTTCCTTTGTATTGCACACGTGGGGCCCACGACACAGGTCGGTAAAATCACCCTGATTATAGATGGAAATAGTGGCATCCTCAGGAAGACCGTCAATCAGCTCCAGCTTGTAGGGCTGGTCGGCGAACATGGCCTTGGCCTCTGCTCTGGAAAGCTCCTTGCGCTGGAATTCCTTGTTGCCGGAAAGAATCTTCCGCATCTCCTTTTCGATGGCGGGCAAATCCTCCTGTGTGATGGGGCGGGTCAGCTCAAAATCATAGTAAAAACCGTTCTCGATGGAAGGCCCGATGGCCACCTTGGAGCCGGGAAATAACTTTAAAACAGCCTCCGCCATAACGTGGGAAGTACTGTGGCGGATGGTTGCCAGCCGCTCCTTCTTTTCAATGGTCATATCTTTTTGCATGACAGACATAATCACCCCTTTTCTTGGTATATTTATAGAAGATATATCCCTTGGCCTACCGTGTCAAGGGCGGGGAAGAGAGGGATTGCCCCACTACCCATTATTGCAACGACAGCTTATTTTCAGTATACTGACAAAAATCGACTTATTTTTAGAGAGGATACCCCATGATTAGAGGCGGCGATATTGGAAAAGGAACTGTTCTGCTCATTAAGAATGCACCTTATCTTGTTGTAGAGCGAGAATTTGTAAACCCTGGAAAAGGAACAGCCTTTGCCCGCGTAAAAATGAAGAACCTGAAGGACGGAAGCGTTCTGACCCAGACCATCAAAACTCCTGATATGGTGGAGGATGCCGAGGTTGAAACCCGCACCTGCCAGTACCAGTACAATGACGGTGAAAACTACATCTTTATGGATGCCCAGAGCTATGACACCGTGACCGTACCGGAGTCATTAAACGAAAACCTCAAATACTATTTGAAGGAGGGTGAAGAATACCCCATCGTCATCTGGGAGGAAGAGCCGATTGACGTAAAGATTCCCCAGAAGATGGTCTTTGTGGTGGCCGAAAGCGAGAACTACGTCCGTGGCGACACCGTCTCCGGGGCAACCAAGCCCATCGTCACAGACACGGGTCTCACCGTCCGGGTTCCCCTGTTCATCAAGCAGGATGAGAAGATTCTGGTGAACACCGAAACCAACGAGTACGTGGAGCGCATCAACAGCTAGTGTTTTCACTGCACTAAAAATGAGAGAACCGAAACCAAGCTTCCCTTGCTTTCGGTTCTTTTTTTGAGGAGCAGCTTCTAAAATGAGTTTTCCATTTGAATCATATAACAATTTCCATATTATCTTTTTGACAAAATTCATTGTATTGACGTATTAATTTTTTACAATTATATTACAAATATTCTGATAAAAATCTCTATTTCACCGATGGGGATGGACGTGTATATAAAGTGAGCGGAAAGCTGGTGCTCAACCGTGAAAGGGAGCGAAATGGTTACCAGCAGGGGAAGGCTGTTGACATAAAGGACGGAATCAAAGGTGAAGACAAAGAGTAAAAAAATAGCCGCCTAGTCCCTCAACTTGTGCGGCTATTGTCAAACAACTGCGGAGACGACCAAAGGAACTTGGGCGTTTCCTCTTTTTTTACTATAGCACAAGCACATCCTTTCGTCAAATGCTATTGCCACAGGTCTTTGTTCAAACCTAATGGGTTTCACTTTGTTTTTGTGGGCGGCGTTGTATTGAGGATCGAGTCCTAAATTCTTTCTAGGTTGCATTATTTTTACTTTTATCAATATTTACATTGTGCAAGTGATGGGATATACTTTCTTCATTGGAAATGCCTAAGTTCAGGCGGCGTACTCCCGAACTCTACCGGCTTTTGTCGGAATACGAGATTGAAGGAGGCGTGCGAATGACAGCTGAATTGGTCATTGGATTGGCGACTTGTGTTGCCACCGTGATTAACACTGTTTTCGTAGCTCTTTCCTACCTTAAGGGTAAAGACAAAGAGTAAAAAAAGGCCGCCAGAGTTTCTCTACCACTTCTGACGGCTTTTAGCTAAATTGAGTGGAGACGACCAAAGGAACTTGGGCGTTTCCTCTTTTTTTACTGTAGCACAAGCACATCCTTTTGTCAAATGCTATTGCCACAGGTTTTTGTGAGCGGCGTTGGTACTGGGGAACAAGTCCTAACGCCTAAGTCTTTTCTAGGTTATAGTATTTTTACTTTTATCAATATTTACATTGTGCAAGTGATGGGATATACTTTCTTCACTGGAAATGCCTAAGTTCAGGCGGCGTACTCCCGAACTCTACCGGCTTTTGTCGGAATACGAGATTGAAGGAGGCTTGCGAATGACAGCTGAATTGGTCATTGGATTGGTGACTTGTGTTGCCACCATGATTAACACTGTTTTCGTAGCTCTTTCCTACCTTAAGGGTAAAGACAAAGAGTAAAAAATAAAGCCGCCCAGTCCTCAAAACAAAGCGGCTTCTAAAGCTAATCTGTGGAGACGACCAAAGGAACTTGGGCGTTTCCTTTTTTTACTATAGCACAAGCCCATCCTTTCGTCAAATGCTTATTGCCACAGGTTTTTGTGCAAACCTAAGGGGTTTCACTTTGTTTTTGTGGGCGGCGTTGTATTGAGGAGCGAGTCCTAAATTCTTTCTAGGTTGCACTATTTTTACTTTTGTCCATATTTACAATGTGCAGCTGATGCGATATACTTTCTTCATTGGAAATGCCTAGGTTCAGGCGGTTCGTCTCCCAAACTCTACCAACGAAAGTTGGAATACGAGATTGAAGGAGGCGTGCGAATGACAGCTGAATTGGTCATTGGATTGGCGACTTGTGTTGCCACCATGATTAACACTGTTTTCGTAGCTCTTTCCTACCTTAAAGGTAAAGACAAAGAGTAAAAAAATAGCCGCCTAGTCCCTCAACTTGTGCGGCTATTGTCAAACAACTGCGGAGACGACCAAACGAACTTGGGCGTTTCCTCTTTTTCTACTATAGCACAAGCCCATCCTTTTGTCAAATGCTATTGCCACAGGTTTTTGTGGGCGACGTTGGTACTGGGGAACAAGTCCTAACGCCTAAGTCTTTTCTAGGTTACATTATTTTTACTTTTATCAATATTTACATTGTGCAAGTGATGGGATATACTTTCTTCATTGGAAATGCCTAAGTTCAGGCGGCGTACTCCCGAACTCTACCAACGAAAGTTGGAATACGAGATTGAAGGAGGCTTGCGAATGACAGCTGAATTGGTCATTGGCTTGGTGACGTGTGTTGCCACCATGATGATTAACACTGTTTTCGTAGCTCTTTCCTACCTTAAAGGTAAAGACAAAGAGTAAAAAAATAGCCGCCACATAGTTTGACCCACTCGTGGCGACTTTTCGTCAAATCGTGGAGACGACCAAAGGAACTTGGGCGTTTCCTCTTTTTTTACTATAGCACAAGCACATCCTTTCGTCAAATGCTATTGCCACAGGTCTTTGCTCAAACCTAATGGGTTGTGCTGCTTCCCCTCCGTCAACTTCTCGTACAGCTTGAACAGCTCCGCCACACACTCGATTTCATCACGGCTGTATTAACCATTGCCATTCAGTCTTCTTCTTTTCCGTGACCATATTCTTGTTTTGTAGAATCTTGCAGTTCAAAGAAATTCCTTGCGTTCAATGGACTAACGACAGTTCTCCCCGTTTTGTCTTCCAATTCCTTTCGGGCAACAGCAGCAACTGCCCCACCTTCCAACGCACATTGAGCATTCTCTGTCAAATTTTGTGGATTCTTTGCCTTTGTGATGCTTGTTGTAGAAAGCTCTGCAAGCATATTGAGAACCAGCTCCTCATTTGTCATATTATCCCTTAAATTTTCCTTTTTCAATCCTTTGAATTGCTTATATTCCCTTGCCGTTTTACCGGCCCACGTCTGATAAATGATGTCTGTCAATACTGCAAATTGAATGCCATCGTTTATATTGTGTTCTTGCCATTGGTCAGTCAAATCTTTTCGAATTTCAATAGATTTAAGTCGCTGATTTATCCAATTATCTGAATATCCTAGTTTCTTATAGTCTTGCAAGGCTTGGTGTACGGAAAGTTCAGGGTCTTGAATTTGGTCTAGACGCTCCGCCCCAACTTTTGCAAGCCACTGCTTAAATGGCTCAGCCTTTTTTGATGGAATTGCCTGTATTATTCTAAAAAGCCCTCGCACTGTACTTGCTTGTATTTCCCTGCTTTTCCCATCCTTCCCCAGCATTCGAATGGGGGTACAAATTGTACCCCAGTTGGAATTCAACTCTTCATCCCTAGAACGCATTTTTTTGATATATTGTTTGGGATCCTTGCTGTCGGTAAGGATTTCTACTACATCAACAACTGAAAAATACCATTCTTCTTGTTCTTCATCCCAAATGGAACGAACCAATTTGTCTTCAAAAAGTTTAATCGCATTTTGCTTTGCCACGTACATCCCTCCTTATTTTTGCCTAGCTTCTGCACCCTCTTGGAAGCTGCGTTGCGGGAAACGGAATCTCTGAAAAAGAACACAGGTTTTCGCTTTGTTTTTGCGGGCGGCGTTGGTGCTGAGGAGCGTGTCCTAAATCCTCTCTCCCGCTAACTTCTCATACAGCTTGAACAACTGTGCCACACACTCTGATTCTGTCATTTTGATGCTGAATCCGTAGGCCGACATTACCGCATATCTTTCTTCACAAGCTCCCAGTGCCCAGTCTTATTGCTGCCGACTCGTTGAACTAGACCTTTTTCCTGCAAAACTGTCATGTCGCGTTCTATAGTCTTGCGGCTTACGCCAAGTTTTTCTGCCAAATCATTTGAATTTAATGCGACATTTGTTGCGACATTTAATACGACATTTTCGTTCAGAAGTTGGAGTATCTTCTGTTGCCGTTCTGTCAAAGAAGTATCGGTTCTTGAAAGTTCGCTTCCCTGATGGCTTTTGAGCGTTTCAAGGATTTTTTCCAGCATGAACTCTATAAACGAACTACACTGAGCGTCTTCTGTGCTTTTATTGATTGCGTTGTAATAATCTTGCTGGTGAGCATACACGATATTTTCCACCGGAAGCTGCAAAAAAAGCGGATGAAGTTTTCCCAAAATAAGCGACTGCCAGAGCCGTCCTATTCTGCCGTTACCGTCTTCAAAAGGATGAATAAACTCAAACTCATAGTGGAACACACAGGATTTTATTAACAGATGGTCGTCCGCTGCTTGAAGCCATTCAAACAAATCAGAAATCAAAAACTGTACACGCTCTGCAGGTGGAGCAAGATGAATACACTGGCTTCCCTCAAACACTCCTACCCCGCCAGAACGGAATTTTCCTGCATTGTCTACAAGTGCATTCATCATAGCACCGTGGGCTTTGAGCAAATCTTTATAGTCAAAGGGATTAAGTGAACTTATCATATCATAAGCTGCAATTGCGTTTTTGACTTCCTGAATGTCACGGGGAGGAGCAACAACATGCTTTCCGTCAATAATGTCGCTAACTTGAGATTCAGTCAGTTTATTACCTTCGATTGCAAGGGAAGAATGAATTGTTTTGATACGATTGGTTTTTCGAAGATGAAGGGCATCTTCCATTTCAAGGCGGATTGCATAGGGTTCAACCTGTGCTGAAATATCTGCAACCAGCGTAATGATTTTTGATGTAATCGTAAACGGCGGTGTGTACATCACTTCCCCTCCGCCAACTTCTCATACAGCTTGAACAGCTCCGCCACACACTCTGATTCTGTCATTTTGATGCTGAATCCGTAGGCTTGCATCACTGCTTTGTCGTTGGCTTGATGGGCCTTGCGGAGTTCCGGTGGCATGGTCAGTTCGTCATACAGGTCAGCAAGGCTTGCCTCTGGATATTTTGCCCGTGCGTCCAGAATCCCTTGGGCAGTTTGCTCGATTCTTGCTTTTTGTGCTTCCGTGGGATTGCACCACGGGAAGTTGTTGTACACGATGGTGTTTGAGTAGCTGTAATCACTCTTTAAGCGACCACAAACGGCTCTCATCCATGCCATGTGGATGTTTGATGTAAGAACGCCAAAATGAAAAAGTGTTGCATTCGGCATTTGAAAGAGTTTATTTCCTGCAATAATATTAGCAGTAAGATATTCAATAGGAATATATCTTCTTCGTTCTGATGAAACAACGGGAATTGCGACATAGTTTGTTTTGCAATCTTTGATTTCATCAAACAAAGTAGGCGTTTCTGCTTTTTGTCTTGTTGCAGCTTTAGTACTTTTCGCTCGAAAGTCTCGTACTGCTTCAATGCGCTCTATGAGGATGGGGCATTTCTTTAATTCGGAAGGATTTGTATCTACAAGCCAAAAACACCAACGGGGTTTTCGTTCGATGAAATCTTTTCCCATCATAAACGGTCTAAGGAATTTTTCTCCTTGTGGTTCTTTTTTGATATACTCTTCTTTTTCATCAATCGAAAGAATGAGATTTCCATCATCTGTAGGCTGACTACCTCTTAACATTTCAGGCACATCACAAATCGGCTTCGATTTTTTTTCAATAAAAATAGTTGGTGCATCAAGCAGATAACCGTTGATGTTCTTTGCTTCAATAAATTGTGACTCATTAAGAAAAATTTTCTTTGCAGATTTTGTCTTGTCAAAGCAGCTAAACCCAATAATTACACAATGCACATGGGCTTTCATATTCGCTTCGCTATCCCATCTGAAGGTTCGCCACGCAAAATCAAAATGGATTCCGAATTTTTCAAACATGGGCTTCCAGATTGCAGCAACCTGTTCGCCCTGAGTTATTGAATTGGTCGAAACGAGTGCAGCCTGTATCTTGGTCCCCTGCATCATCTGGGCAGCTTTATAATACCAGCCTGCAACATAATCAATATTCTTACCAAAGCCTTTCATTATAGATTCAAGGTCGTCTTTTTGTTCTTTTGACTGGTAAGCATATCCCACAAAGGGAGGATTTCCCAAAATGTAATGCAGCTCATTTTTGGGCACAAGGCTTTCCCAATCAATGCGCAGGGCGTTTCCCTCCACGATGTTGGCATAGGATTTCAGGGGTAAAAAATTGAGGTCCTTGTCGAGGATTCTTGCGGTTTCCTTCAGCATCTGGCTTTCTGCAATCCACAGGGCGGTTTTTGCCACAACTGCGGCAAAATCATTTATTTCTATGCCGTAGAATTGCTGGATGGACACCTGGATCAAATCATCGTCATTGTAGGCAAGGGGAAGCTCTCCCTCCCCTATGTTCAGCTCTGCCTTGATGCATTCATTTCCCAACCTGCGGAGGCTGAGATAGGTTTCTGTCAAAAAGTTTCCTGAGCCACAGGCGGGGTCAAGGAATTTGAGGGTGCCAAGCCTTTTGTGGAACTCCTTGATTTTGCTTATGCGGGTGGTGGTTGTTTTGATTTGTGCCAGCTCCTCAAACTCCTTCCATAGCTCGTCCATAAACAGCGGGTCTATGACCTTGTGGTTGTTCTCGATGCTGGTGTAGTGCATTCCGCCGGAGCGTCTGGTCTCCGGGTTCAGGGTGGACTCAAAGATTGCGCCGAAGATGGTGGGGCTGATCTCGCTCCAGTCAAACTCGCTGGAGGCGTGGCGTACCAAAAGCTCCTTGATTTCTTCGGTCAGCTGGGGGATGGTCCTGTCCGACTCGGTAAAAAGTCCGCCGTTCACGTAGGGAAAGGCAGCAAGGCCTTCTTCCAGATATTCATCCCGCTCATCCTCTTTTTGGTCCAGAACCAGAAACAGGTCCAGCAAGGCTCGCCGCAGATTTTTGGCTTCCTGCTGTTTGAGGTAGTCGCCAAACATGGATTTGTGCCCAAATATTTCTGCATCCTCGGCATACAGGCAGAACACAATGCGCACACAGAGCATATTGAGGCTTTTGAGGGTGGCAGGACTTGGATTGTCTGCATCTTTGTATTGATTCAGGATGGCATCATAGATTTCTCCGATGATGTCTCCTGCCTTCTTGGAGATTTCAAGCTCCTTTTTGAGATGAACATTGCCTGGGTCAGTTAAAAAAGAAAGCCGATAGTATTCCTTCTCAAGATTTTCCAGGAGGATTTCTTCTGGCTCCCCATTGGGATTTTCCATGTCGTACACCAGAAATGACTTGAAGTTACAGGTGACTACCCAGCGGGGATGTTGTGACAGGGGCAGTCCTGCAATATATTTCCGTGCCTGCTGGAAGGGATTCAGGAGTGAGCCGTCAGATTGCTTGATGGGGGAACGCAAGTCTTTGTCCTGACTTTTTTGCTCTATCATCACCTTGGTGGAGGGAATGTATATGTCTATGAAGTTTGTAATGGTTTTATCGGTGAACTGCTCTTTTATTTGATTCTCAAAGTAAACAAAATTGGCGAAGTCCTGCACTCCGTAGACGTTGCAAAGGAGGTCCAGCCAAAACTTCTGGCTCTCTCCCTTTTCGTATCCTTTGCCCTGCCAATCTTGGCTGAACCTCTTTGCGGCCCGCTGCTGTTCTGTCTGTGTCATGGGAAAAGTATAGCATGGGTGCCCTGAATGTAAAAGTGGTGGAAGATTCAGTTAGCAGTTCTAACTTCGAGCTCCCGAACACTACAGGAGATAGCCACCTATGCAAGCTCCTGCAATGGATCAGGAATAGCAAGGCCATTTTGATAAATCATCACGGGATCTATATCCAAGCAATTATATGGGTCGTAGGTGCCATCCAAGGTCCATGCTAAGGTTCCATTCAAAACAGTGCAATTCTCTTTATAAAAATTCACGTCTTCCAACACCGAGAATACACCTTTTCCAACCAGATGTGATACATTGTACTTTTTAATATTTCCATCAGCAAAGTAAACGGCTACATCATAATTTTCCATGGGATAAACTTGTACGACTTGCATCTCATCCTCCATTAGTGAAGTGGCTCAATTCTGGTGGGCATTTGATTAAGTTTTGCTTTGTTCCAACAATCCACCAACTCATTGTGATGGAGTTCCGCCCAACCAAGAACCAGTTTTAACTTATTAGCTGGTAATAAAGCTATTCTACAATACATAAAGGAAAATGCAAGGGGGAATCCTGGAATCCACTGGGAGTTTGAAAACCCAGCGGTGGGCGGTAATCATTGAGGTGCCGATTGGCAATTATGAAAAGCTGGCATCCTCTTTTCAACTTTTCCAGATATCATTCACGAAACCGCTGCTTCCTACCCTACCCCACCACCATTGACGAAATCTCCCTAAATGTGGGAAAATATATGGTATGAGAACCATCATTTTATCCTTGCTCACACTGTTTTGTGTGGGCCTGTTCTCCTGCCAGAAGCAGCAGGAGCTTTCTGTAAGTGAAATTCAGCAGTTGAATGCCAGTGCCGACGTGGAGCTTCTTGCCAAGACCACCTCCAAGCCCTACAACAACCAGGAATTTATTCCCGGCACCACAGGGGGCATCTGGAACACCACCATCCTGGCAGATCCCAAGACCTTTAACCACCTCATTGCCGAGCGTGACGCAGACAGTGCAGGCATTATCGAAATGACCACCGACTACCTGGTGGATTACAATGCCATAACCAGAGCATGGGAGCCCCATGCCGCATCCTTTGAAATAGAGATTGACCAGTCCAACGACAAGCTCATTGTCCACTACACCCTGCGGGATGACCTGTACTGGAGCTGGTGGAATTCAGACAAGAAGGTGCCCGTTACCGCCGATGATGTGGTGTACTGGTATGATGAAATTGCGGGGGATCCCCAGTTTGGAAGCAGTGCCTACAACGGTCAATTTGTTACCATGGCAGACGGAAGCCAGCAGCGGATTCAGTGTGTAAAGGTGGACGAAAAGCGATTTGATTTTATCTTTCCCCGCATTGTGGCAGAACCACTTCTTTCCACCAACACCACCATCCAGCCCTCCTTCCTCTTTCGGGAAGCAAAGGAAAAAAATGGAGCAGAGGGAGTCAAGAACATCCTCAATGCCTCCATCAATCCCCAAGAAATTCCTTCCTGTGGTCGTTGGTTTATTACTGAATATACTCCCGCCCAGCGAATTGTCTTTACCCGCAACCCAGACTATTGGGAAAAGGATAGCAATGGCATTTCCACTCCCTACCCGGAGCAGACCATCGCCCAAATTGTGGGAGACATGAACACCCAGTACCTGCTGTTCCGCCAGGGCAAGACAGAGACATACTCTCCACGGCCAGAGGAATTGCACGATGTGGTAAATTCCCAGGGAACGGACTATACCGTGTTCAATGCGGAGGGTTCCTTTGGAGCCATGCTGTGGTCATTCAACCAGAATCCCCAGAACCAGAACCAAGCTTATTACCGCTGGTTTACCCAAAAGGAATTCCGCCAAGCCATGAGCTGCCTGCTGAATCGGGACAGAATCATTAGCCAAACCTACCGTGGACTGGCGGACCCCACCTACTTCTTCTTTCCACCACCAAATCCCTTCTACAATCCAGAAATCACCCTGCAATACCGCTATGACCCCCAGCGTGCCTTGCAGCTGCTGGAATCCATTGGCTTTGTCCGCCGGGATGACGGCTTTTTGTACGACAGCCAGGGAGTAAAGGTGGAATATGACTTGACCATTCCCTCCGCCAACACGGTGGTAAATGACGTGGCTCAGATTATTGCCGATGAGTGTGCCGCAGTGGGAATTACCGTCCATGTTCGTCAGATTGATTTCCAGAAGGTCATCGAAATGCTTACCGCCACCTACGACTGGCAGGCTGTTATCATCGGCTTGGGAACCGCCCTGTTCCCCTCCCAAGGCAGCAACGTGTGGCCTTCTGATGGCAACCTGCACCTGTGGCATCCCCTGCAGCAGGAGCCTGCCACAGAATGGGAAGAGCGCATCGACCACTTGTACAACGAGGGAAGCTACACTCTGGATTATCAGAAGGCCAAGGAAATTTGGGACGAATACCAAGAGATTTTGCTGGAACAATGTCCTGTCATTTACCTTTTGCGCTCCAGAGGCTTTGCTGCCGTACGAAACAGATGGAATCTTTCCAATGTCTACTACGACAACATCAACGGCCTTATGACCACCTGGGTATACCTTAATGATGGCAGCAAGTAGCAAATCATAAAACGAGGACTTTTACAGTGAAATTCTTTCCACGGCTCATCGCCACCATTCAGCAGCCCTTCAAGCTATACCGCAAGAAGGCTCCCCTCCTGTCCTTTATCACCGGACGATTGGTGACCATGCTGGTGCTCTTGTTCCTGCTGGGACTGGCCCTCTTTGGTCTCATGGAGCTGGCTCCGGGGGACATTGTGGATCAAATGATGACCCAGCAGCTTTTGTCTGGCACCCAGTCCAGTGGATTTCAGGGTGCTGGCAACAACTCCACCCAACAGGGCAATTTCACGGAAATGCAGATGGAGCAGCTGCGGAAAGAATTCGGTCTGGACAAGCCCTTTTACATCCAGTACTTCAAGTGGCTGGAGCGGGTGATTTTTCACGGAGACTTGGGCACCAGCCTCATTTCTCGTGCTCCTGTCAGCTTTCTCCTGGGTTCCCGCATTTGGAATTCCGTGTTATTAAACTTGATTTCTCTGGTGTTCATTACGATTATCTCCTTTTTGTTGGGAGTCTTCTTTGCCAGCAAGGCAGGCACGAGAACAGACACTGCAGCCACCTTCTTTGCCCTGTTCTTCCATGCCTTTCCCGGCATCCTGCTGTTGATTTTGTTGCAGCTCTTTGCCAGCATCACCGGCCTTTTCCCGGTTACCGCCTACCCAGACTTTCCCTTTAGCCAGGCTCCTGTCAAGTTTGTCTTTAGCTATGGCCACCACGTGTTCCTGCCCCTCTTTGCCTCCTTTTTGGGGGGAATTGGAGGAACCATGCGAATGATTCGAGCCACCATGCTGGATCAAATGGGTATGCCCTACATCCTTGCCATTCGAGCCAGAGGAATCAGCGAAAAGCGGGTGTACCTGCACCACGCCTTCCGCAATACCCTGAATCCCTACATCACGGGAAGCGCCAACCTGCTGGCCAGCCTTTTCAGCGGCTCTCTCGTGCTGGAAATCATCTTTGCCTACCCCGGATTGGGACGACTGATGTACGAGGCGGTGCTGCAGGAGGACATCAATCTCGTGCTGGCCAACAGCATGTTTATTTCCGCCCTGGTTTTAGCAGGCATGGTTATTTCCGATATTTTGCTGGCAGTGGTTGACCCTCGCATCAGGTACGGAAAGGAGTAGACAGTGAAACGATTCTTTCAATATCTTAAAACCCGGCCATTGGGTATGGCCTCATTGATTGTGCTGGCAATTTTATATTTAGTAATGATTTTCGCTGAATTTGTGGCTCCCTACCCTGCTGGAAAAACCTTTGACCGCAACTCCTACCATCCAGCAAACCTGCAGCTTACCAGCTCTGGACTGGTGGTACGGGAATATCGAGTCATAAACCAGTCCACCTGGCAATATGCCAGAGTCAGCGGGGAGGAGTTCACCCATCCCGTAAAGCTCTTTGTAAAGGGCAGCCCCTACAAGCTCTTGGGATTGATTCCCACAGACATCCACCTCTTTGGCACAGAACCAGCTGCCAACGGAACTGTTTATCCGGTGTACCTGTTGGGAGCAGACATTTTGGGGCGAGACCTTTTCAGCAGGATTGTGTACGGCAGCCGCATTTCCCTCACCATCGGCTTTGTGGCCACTGCAATCTCCCTCTTTTTAGCAGTCTTGCTGGGAGGAATCTCCGGATATTTTGGTGGTACCACCGACTGGACCATCATGCGTTTTGCCGAATTCTTCATGCTGATTCCCAGCCTCTACTTTATCCTCTTCCTCCGGTCCCTGCTGAATACAAAAATGGACAGCGGCACCTCCTACATCATCATCACTGTAATCCTGGCCTTGGTAGGCTGGCCCGGCACTGCCCGTACCATCCGAGGCATGGTCCACGCGCTCAAGCGGGAGGAATTCATCGTTGACGCTGGCTTGGAGGGAATTCCCGCCTTTGTGGTGATTTTCCGACAAATCATTCCTCAAATTGCCAGCCTTTTGATTGTGAGCATTGCCCTCAGCGTACCGGGCTTTATCATGAGCGAGACCACCTTGTCCTACCTGGGGCTAGGAATCAATGATCCTGCCGTCAGCTGGGGCTCCCTTATCAATCGAGACATTTCCACCCTGTCAAACCTCATAAATTTTCCCTGGCTCCTGTATCCTGTGTTGATGCTGCTGATTGTTACCCTGGCCTTCAATTTTATCGGTGACGTGCTGCGGGATTTTTATGACCCCTACAACATCATCTTCAATCGCCGCAAGTTGGCTTCCTTCTTCAAAGCCCAAGAAAGAAGTCTGTCTCAGGGAAGTCCCCTGGCAGAAGATGCAGCGGAATCCACACAGCAGCTGGTTCAGCCTAACCCGCAAGCCCTCCTTTCCATCCGCAACCTGAAGGTAACCTTCAGCCTCCTGCGGGGAACAAGGCGAATCCCCGTGTACGGTGTTCGTGGAGTGAGCTTTGACCTGCAGCCAGGAGAAATCCTTGGCATTGTAGGTGAATCTGGCAGCGGAAAATCCGTGTCCACCACTGCAATTCCCGGCCTCTTGCCTACCAACGCCCATGCCACCGGCTCCATCTTCTTTGATGGGGTAAATCTCATGGAGCTGAGCCAAAGCCAACTGCGGGAATATCGAGGAAAACGGATTGCCCTCATTTTCCAAGAGCCAGGCCGTTCCTTTGACCCACTGCAAAACATAGGAAGTGTGTTCTGGGAAACCTTCAGGAATCTGGAGCCAGACATTACAAAGGAAGAGTCAAATAAACGGGCCGTTGCCTTGCTGAAGGAAGTGGAGCTTCCTGACCCAGAAGGCCGTCTGAAAGCCTATCCCCATCAGTTTAGTGGCGGCCAGCTTCAGAGAATCGGCATAGCCTTGGCCTTGGCACAAAACTGCCAGCTTTTGATTGCAGATGAGCCCACCACCGCACTGGATGTAACCATAGAAGCCCAGATTGTGTCCCTGTTGCTGCGCCTTAAGAGGGAGCGGAACATGGCAGTTATCTTCATCAGCCACGACATCCACTTGGTGGGGCGGATTTCCGACAGAATCGCTGTCATGTACGGGGGAAAAATCATGGAGACAGGGGCTGCCCGACAGATTATGGAAGCTCCCCGCCACCCCTACACCCAGGCCCTGATTTCCGCCACCCCGGAATTCGGCCGTCATTACAGCAGTCAGCCCATGGTCTCCATTCCAGGCCAAGTCTGTGACCCCACCGCCCCCATTCCCGGCTGTCCCTTTGCCCCCCGCTGTTCCTACACCCAGGCACAGTGCAGCACCACCACCAGCTGCTGGAGGATGGAGGAGGGGGCAGTTGGTAGTGGTTAGAAGTTAGGAAATAGGAGCGAGTGCCTAGGAGCTAGGAACGACGCCCAACTCCTATCTCCTAGAAAAAAACACCCGACAGGCTGAAGCGTATGGCAACAATCATTTGACGAAAGAAAGCGGCTATGTTATAGTGAAAGGAGGAAACGCCTAAGTTCGTTTGGTCGTCTCCACGATTATTAGCTAAGAGCCGTCAAACATGGAGTACGAATCACATTTGGCGGCTTTTTTTACTCTTTTTCTTTACCCTTGAGGTAGGAAAGAGCAGCGATAACAGTACTAATCACAGTGGCAACGCAAGTCACCAATCCCATGACCAATTCAACTGTCATACGCAAGCCTCCTTCAATCTAGTATTCCGACGAA
>JAZNAS010000055.1:0-56842 GCA_045586625.1 Treponema sp. | reverse complement strand
AGAGGTAGCCGTTCAGGATGAGGAAAAATACATAGGCCACAGCTGTCAGGGTGACGATGAACTGCAACTGTCCTCCATCAAGTAAATAGTACAAAAACCCTAAAACACATTCTGTACAAAGAATGCACAAGGCAACAAGCTTGAATCTAATTTTCTTGGCCATCAGTTTTCTCCCAATTAACTTCAATCCTACCACCGAAAATCAGGGCAATATCCAATACAATTCCTTTCGAGAAATCAAATAGCACTTCAAAACATTCATCTCTTATACCCAAATTAACATCTATACTGAGAACATCAAACTGCCCTTGTGCAATAATTGGAGTATTATTTTTATCATTAAGTTCGCCACCTACTGATAATGCACCTATTACCATGTCAATAGCTTTTTCTCCTTTTATATTATTCTACAATGAATTGATCTATATAGCCAGAATCGATGGTTCCATTCTCATACTCTTCATGGAATCTTTTCCAGCCTTCCTCCCAAGGCAGTCCCTCCCATGCATAAGGCCATGACTCTACAAAAGATGTGTATGCTTTTTTCCTTGACCATGGATATTTTCTTACCATGACGCTTTCAAAGTCTCCCCCATCCGTACATTTTACATATATTCTAAAAAAATACAGATCTGAATTACGAACAATTATGGAACTCCGTGGCAGATTCTCACTAGAATGATACCATGAACTGCCAAACTGTACATAATCTATCTTGTTCCACATCAGCAAAGGGTACTTGATAATCAACCGACCATTTTTTGGCTTGTAAATTGGAGAATAGAAATACTCTTTTATCTGTTCATAACTCCTTTGACCATCTGAGTCCCTGTTATTCTTTAGCTCCATAATGGAATACCATCTTGACTGCAAAGACTCAGGTGTCTTTATGACAACGGAAGGCAAAAAATACCAGATGCCACCAGCAAGCAAGACAGCAAGGAGGAGCCTGTGAATCTTTCGTTTTTGCATTCGCTTTTTCTCCTCCGACATTTCACCGGGCATCTCCGTCAAAATCACATTTCTTTCCAACTCTTCCCTGAGTCTCTTGAAGTCATGCTCTTTGCTCATACAAATGTAATCCCCTCCCAACTTTTATCAAGACATGTATGCAGCAACCTTGACTCTCCTACTGACGTCAAGCCCTCCAGCCTTTCAAGGACAACGGTATATGTTAATCCATTTTCATTATCCTTAAATTCATCATACAACCTCATTCCCAGCTTCATACTAATTATATCCGCACTATCATCACCGCTAAAAAATTTCCAAGATGTTAAGTTTGCATAAAGCTGTTGTAGATTAGAACCAAGAAGTAGAAATTGTTCCGAGATTCCACAGAACCTCCCAACATATCCATAGTGGATATTTGACCATATATCGTAAAAATAATCAAAGTTCTTATATTTATGAAAATGGGATTTCGACAAATTCCCTTTCCTAGTAAATCTTTCTACAGAACAATATCTAAACAAAGATGATATCTTTGGTTTATGATCCCACGGATGGCCAGTATCAACCATCTCGATCCATTTGGCAAGTCCAATAGCTTTTATTATAAGTGGGTCTGGAGGTGGAGCGAATCCATTAAAATTATAATTTTTTTCGAGGTATTTTTCATAGTGCATATAATCATGGATTTCCAATGCCTCTGTGCTTAAACGTACTTCCATTTCTTTTGTGCCTATTGATAATCCTATATTACCTGAAGCTGATACGATATTCATATTTGCTCCAACTTCAAACCCTTCATCTCTTATACCCAAATTAGCATCCATACTAAGAACATCAAACTGTCCTTGTGCAATAATTGGAGTATTATTTTTATCATTAAGTTTGCTACTTACTGATAATGTACCTATTGCCATGTCAATAGATTTTTCTCCTTTTTTATCAATCAAAGTTGCTTCTCCTATAATGTATTCAGGCGGCGGACAGCAGTTCTGCCAGCTCGGTCTCCTTGTACTGGTTTCCAGCTTTTTTAGCCAGACATTTATTGTTGCTACCGCTTCTTCCGTGCTTGCCTGCAGTGTCTGGCGGAACTTCACAAAGGCTCTGTAGGCACCCTCTGCATCCAGCTTTTTGAGAAGGGCTATGGTGATGTCATCTGCACCCTTTATTATGGCCTTGCCGATGGACTTTATCGCATCCCCGGCTCCTGGCACGCAGCCTATGGCTGTCAGCACCAGCGTTACTCTAAAATCGCTGCATATCTCATATCTGAATCAACTCTAAAACCAATATATAAATCATATACACTTGCATCATTTATGCAAAAATTATAATCACCATTTTCTATGACACATAATAGGTATCTTTTATTATCTGATTTATAATATTCATAGTAATCATTTTTGTCTAAACTTATAATCACAACAGAATGCCAGTCCCCAACCTTTCCTGTATAAAATTCTAGATTTTTGCATTTTATTTTTTTTATGTTTTTTTTTGATAAAAGTATACTTTCATATTTATATTTCTCTTCAATAGTTCCAATAATGACTGGAACGCTATTGGCCTTACCATACATAGAAAAATAAATATTATCATCACCAGATAGATGAAACTCTCCCAAGGGGTCGCCTGTTGTCAAATGTTTTACCTGATATTCAGTCTTTTCAAAATCATTGAACGTATATTCCCTCACTGGAGGTGAACTATTATCATCTTTTACATAAAAATTTATTATGAAGCCAAAGATAAAAATTGGCAGACGGATATACAAAAATTTTTGCTTCTTTGTCATAAGGTTTCCTTGTACCAGTTTTCAGCTTTTTTTAGCCAGACATTTATTGTTGCTACCGCTTCTTCGGTGTGTTTCCTAGAACTCTAAATCTCTCCCTGCACTTGGTACATGAGTTCCAGATGCTCACGCAGTTTTACCTTCCGCAGGTTCTCTGGCTTTTCCGCACCACCCAAAGATAGTAGCGGAACATAACCATAACATTCGTCATAAGCAATGGCACCAAGCAACTGCAATGCTTCCTGAAAACCTTTAGGTTTAATACAATCTTCAATAAATTCTTTATCCACTAAATCATTAATGAAATATTTGAATCCCTTTGAAATGCCGTCAAAATCATTATATCGATAAAATAATATATATACAAACTCATTCCTTTCCCAAACAATTATATCTCCAAATGCTGTAACGAGTAATGGAATGCAATTTTTCTCAAAATATGATTCCCTTACAAATTCAATATAATCATCAGGATTTATTGTCTTAAAATACCCCTGCAAGAATGAGCCGAAACCGTAACTTTTCCAGATCTCAATAAATTGCTCAGGGATTTTCCCTGTGTATTTCTTGATGGTATCTTCTGGCACCTTTGAATAAAGTTTGAAATCCTGCAATGCTTTCAATTCCACAATCACAATCCCCCGGACTCCAGCCGTTCACTCGCTCCACGCACCCGTTGGTTTCGGTGTTTACCAAAATCTTTCCGTCCTGCTTGATGAGCAGGGGACCCGGACGGTGAGCCCCCTGTTCCGTTGATACGATACCCTATTTTGAAAGCCGGATTGTGTCAAGTTTAGTTCGCAATTTCTTATAATATCTTCTTGAGTCATTGTTACCTCCTTTAGTTTCCTTTATGTTGCCACACGGATTCTGAATTGCTACGCAATTCTCAAGGTCTACGACATTTCTTTTTTGGTGTATCCCCGGCAAGGTCTAAATTGCCTCATCACGTAACAAAAAATCAATCAATCCAATGTGATAAATTCCGTTTTCATCATACCACGGCATCAATTCATTCCTTGTAATTACGATTTTCTTGAATGAATTGTTGATAATGCTAAAAGGTTTTAATTCTGATGCTTGTTTTTCAGGAGTTAGCATTTCAAACGCAGATTGAATATAGCATTGATTGTTCCCATTGTTTACCACAAAATCAATTTCTCTGACTACCCGTACCGTTTTACCCTCTGCACCTTTTGTAAAACTTTCTACAACACCAACATCAACGGAACATCCTCTTTGAATGAGATCATTGTAGACAACATTTTCCATAATGTGAGATTCTTCGTTTTGTCTCATATTAAGCCGAACATTTCTAAGCCCGTGGTCTATGCAGTAAAATTTACTTTGAGATTCAAAATACTTTTTCCCACGGACATCGTATCTTTTTGCTTCACTAAAGAGAAATGCATCCTTCAGATGATCCACATAGGCTTTTATTGTAGGATCAGTAACAAGAGAATGCTTCTTATTATGTTGTACAGAGTTTATTGTTGCAGCAAGGTTATGAATATTTGTTAACGAACCAGTAGAAGAGCTAAGACAGTCTGTAAGACTTGAAAGTATATCTTCTCTTTCAATGCGCTTGCGTTCAATGATATCTTTAAAATATGTTTCTTCAAAAAGCTGTTTCAAATATGCTATTTTTGATTCAGGGGAAGGTCTGTTTAACACCAGTGGCATTCCGCCAAAAAGCATATATTCATTCAAGGCAGCATTTTTGTCTCCACCTTTGGCTGCATAAAACTCTTTAAATGAAAGCGGGAAAATCCTCACCTCATCTCCCCTTCCTCTGAATTCTGTTAAAATATCAGAAGACAGCATTTTCGAGTTGCTTCCTGTAATATAAATATCAAGATTTTTCTTTTGAAGAAAGCCGTTCAAAACATCATAGAATGTAATGAACTCCCCTTCTAAATCAGGATTTGGAATTTTTTTGCAGAATTGGATTTCATCAATAAAAATAAAGAACTGGTCAACTGTATTTATTCGTTCTTCTACATATTTTGCAAGCTCATTTGGATTGCGCTGTTTCGCAAATGTATTGTTATCAAGGGAAATTTTAATAATTTTTGAATCTTGGATTCCTGTGGAAATAAGGTGTTCATAATAGAGTTCAAAAAGCAAATATGATTTTCCGCAGCGACGGACACCAGTAATTACTTTAATCATACCGTTCTGCTTTCTTTCTATAATTTTATTCAGGTAAGTATTTCTCTCTATTTTCACTTGCCATCCCTTTAATTACTTGTGTTTAGACACATCTTTTTAAATTATACAATACTTTTGTCAATTCTGCTATAATAATTTTGTTTATATTTTAAATTTATTTGTATATACACAGATTTTTAAATTGAAAGTTGAAAATTAAATTTTCCGTTTTCCTCACTTTATTATTTCCCAATGACCCTTCTTGTCTGCGCCCACTCCCTTGACAATGAAGATTACGGAAAAACAATTCCAAGCAAACTGATGTTTCCTGTATTCCATTCCCCGTTGTTTAACTTTGCGTTTTGCGGAATGTAGTTTATCTGCTCTCCCGGCCCATTGAATGACACGGGGAATGAAGCTTTACCTACAGCTCGTAATCCAAGCAGGCACGACTGGCGGTAAAGGGGCGAACCTTGGTATCTGCCACTTCCACATGGGCGGGATGGCTGGCATAGCCTGCCAGCGCCTCTGGAGAGTCAAAGGTGGAGTCCAGCATCAAGTCTACGGTAGAAGTTTCCAGTCTTCCGCCAGCATGAACTTTAATATCCACCAAACCAGGAATCTTTCCCTGCAGGCCCTCCAGCCCCTCCTTAATGCCAGATTTCACCCGCTCCTTCTCCTCTTGGCTCATGTCCTTCAAGGTCCACAAAATAATGTGCTTTACCATAAAAACGCCTCCTGTAATAAATGAAATGACTATACCACATTCTACCACATTTTTTTCACTATTCTACCACATTTTTTTTCACTTTTTTTCAGAAACAAGACAAATTCTCTCATTCCAACCCTATAATAATAAGGGGGAAAAATCCCTGCTTTACGGTTACACGAATTTGGAGTATACTGAACTGATATAATCTTGTTTTGGAGGAAGATATGGCTTTGCGTGCTGTTGATATAATCATGAAAAAGCGGGGAAATCCCTTGGAGCCTCAGGGACAGGAGCTGAACCAGCAGGAGCTGGAATTCCTTGTCAAGGGCTATGTAGAAGGAAGCATTCCCGACTACCAGATTTCCGCCTGGCTTATGGCCGTGTACTTCAACGGTATGACCTTTCCAGAGACAGCCAACCTTACCAGCATCATGCTTCACTCCGGCCAGGTTATGAACCACCACAACACAGGGATTCCAGGTCTTGCAGGCCCCTTTGTGGACAAGCACTCCACCGGTGGCGTGGGAGACAAGCTTTCCCTTCCCCTGGCCCCCATCGTGGCAGCCTGCGGACAGCAGGATTCCCGTTTCCAGGTGCAGGTTCCCATGATGAGCGGTCGTGCCTTAGGCCACACTGGCGGTACCCTGGACAAGCTTGAATCAATAGAAGGCTATCGAGTAGGCTTGCAGGTGGAAGAATTCCAGCATCTTATTGCCCGTACTGGCTTTGCCATGACAGGCCAGACAAAGGATGTGGTTCCTGCTGACCGCCTCCTCTACGCCCTGCGGGATGTTACCGCCACCGTGGAATCCATCCCCCTCATCACTGCCAGCATCCTTTCCAAGAAGGTGGCGGAGGGCTCCGACGGCCTCGTGTTCGACGTAAAATATGGCTCAGGGGCCTTCATGAAGACAAGGGAAGATGCCCAATCCCTGGCAGAAAGCCTTGTGGGCACCGCAAAGGCCATGGGCAAGAAGGCCACAGCCCTTATCACCAACATGGAATCTCCCTTGGGCAAGAAGATTGGCAATTTCTTGGAGATTGAAGAAACCATCGAATGTCTCCAAGGCCAGGGACCTGATGATGTCATGGACTTGACCTATGCCCTGGCGGTGGAAATGCTCATGCTGGCCCAGCAGCTCAATCCTGCAGTTACCAATCCTGCCACCAAGGAGGAAGCCCTGGCAGCCTGCAAGGCAGCTGTTGCCTCTGGCCAAGCCCTGAAGGTGTTCCTGCAAAATGTGCAGGATCAAGGTGGCAACCCAGAAAAGCTCATGGAGCAGGTGGGAAAACGTCGCAGCCCCTTCGCTGCTCAAGTTCGTGCCACCCAGGAAGGCTTCCTAAACCTAGATGCCTTTAAGCTGGGCTTGGCGGGAGTCCATCTAGGAGTTGGACGCAACAGAACAGAAGATGCAGTTTGTCCCGATGCCGGCATGATTCTCCACAAGGTTCACGGAGCAAAGGTGGCTGCAGGAGACCTGATTATGGAAGTATTTGGCAAAGACCAAGAGTCCTTGGAGCCAGCCCTTGCCCTGATTCATCAGGCGACCACCTATTCGGCCAGCCCTATTGCCAGCCAACCATTAATTTATAAGGAAATTCGTTAAAATGATTTGTACAAAAAAAGAAATTGCTCCGGAAATGGTTCGGGAAATCTGCACCAGATTCTCTTGCGATGCCTTGACCGCTTCAATTCTCGCTCGCAGGAATATTACTACAGGACCTGACATCCAGTATTTCTTGGAGGATGATTTACGGTATCTCCACAGTCCCTTTCTTCTTTCTGGCATGGAAGATGCAGTCGATAGGATCCTTGCTGCCCGGGAAGAGGGAGAGAAGGTGCTGATTTTTGGAGACCGAGATGTGGACGGCATTACCAGTACCACCGTCCTGTACCGCTGTCTCAAGGATCTGGGCATTGATGTCAGCTGGAGGATTCCGAGCGGGGAAGACACCTATGGCCTTTCCCTCAAGGCGGTGGAAGAATTTGCTGCCAACTATGGCTCCCTGATTATCACCGTGGACTGTGGAATCTCCAATAACGTGGAAATTGATCGTGCTGTGGAGCTGGGCATTGATGTTATCATCACGGACCACCACAATCCACCAGAGAACCTTCCCAACGCCACCATCATCATTGATCCCAAGCTGCCAGACGATGAATATCCATTCCCCGCTATTTCTGGTTGTGCCGTTGCCTTCAAGCTGGCATCAGCCCTACGATTTGCCCAAAACGAGATGTATAAGCAGGAGCTCTGTCTTTTAGACGTGCGGCCGGTAAACGAGGCTTACACCATCGACTGTATTAAAATGGTGAACATGACGGAACGAGCCAGATTATCAGAAATCATTACTCCCGGCATGGTTCGTATTGAAGATACCCGTCTCATGCAATTCCTTCGTGGGCAGCAAATTCTTGTGTGGGATGCTGATTTGCAAAAAAAGCAGCTGGCGAAAATCTTTGGTAATGGCATTGAGTTCAACATGATGGACTTACGGCCAGAAATCGCAACAGAAATTCCTTCTGTTCGTACCGCAAGCCTCCTTCGTATAAAGGAAATCTCTAAGATTCTTCGATACCGAGAGGAGGGGCAGTCCGAAATGGACGGATTTTTCAACATCTTCATCACCTATATCCAGAAAAAGACGGCCAGTCAGGATATGCAAAAAAAGACTCAGGCCGACTTACAGCTGGTGATGCTGGCAGCCCTTGCCGACATCATGCCCCTCCGCAACGAGAACCGTGTCTTGGTTCGCCGTGGTCTTGCTTCTTTGAACAACGAAGAAGCGATTGCAGGACTCAAGGAACTTTTGGCTCGGCTGAATATGCTGGGAAAGCGAATCACCAGTACAGACATTTCCTGGAATGTGGTTCCAGTACTGAACGCCGCTGGCCGTCTTGGTCGATCGGAATTGGCGGTGGAGCTCTTCCTGTCTGAAACAAGCCAGCAGCGGGATGCCATTGCAGAGCAAATCATTCAGCTGAACAAGGATCGCCGCCAGTTGGGAACAGATGCTTGGGGCTATGTGGAGCGGCAGGCCTACGAGAACTTTGAAAAATACAATAAAAAGCTGGTGGTGGTGGTGGAACCACGCATCCACCGGGGAATTTCCGGTATTTTGGCAGCCCAACTAGTAAAGGTATTTGAAGTGCCATCCATCGCCATTACTATTTTGGAGGATGGGACTGCGGTGGGTTCAGTACGTTCCACCAGGGGCTTTGACGTAACACCTATGCTGGACAGCTGTGGAGAGCTTTTCCTCAATCACGGCGGCCACAACTATGCCGCTGGCTTCAGTCTGAAAAAGGAAAATCTGGATGCCCTTTTACAGCACTTTCTAGAATATACCGCCGTCATCGAGCTGGAGGACAATCAGGATTCTACACTCCAGACCGATGCAGAGATTCCCCACGACTACCTCACCCCCAACCTCCTCAAAACCATTGACTTGTTCGAGCCCTACGGTGAGGGAAATCCACAGCTCCTGTTTTTCAGCCGCCGACTGAAAATTGTAGGTGCGGACATTATTGGCAAGGGAGAAAAAAAGCACCTGAAGCTTGTTCTTGCAGGGGGCAAACACAAGTGGCCAGCCTTGTTCTGGAATGCAGCTGAACGGCTAGGAAAAGATTTTGTCTTGGGAGACACCATCGATGTAGTGTACCGCTTGGAACGGAATCTATTCAACGGCATGGAAACAGCCCAAATGATTATCCAAGAAGCTGAAAAATCTACGTGATTTTTACTTTATATCGATACACTGTATCTTGTTTTAATGCCGAATCCATACTGAAGCAAAGGCTAGATACAGTGAGTTTCGGGAAACAATGTCATTTAAAATAAAATGGCCACCTACCCAGGTGGTCATTTTTTGGAGGTGGGGGGAATTGAACCCCCGTCCGAATGTGCGGGGCAGGAGCCTCTACAGGTTTAGCGATGCGAGGTAGTTGTCGGGATCCGGTGGCAGCATCGCAAGCGTCGGCTCCGTATTCCGATAAAAGTCCCATGGACGTATCGGACACCATCCACAGCAAGCCCTGATTAGCGACAGAAACTTGGCCCGTTCAGAGCGGCACAGTCCAGTTTCCGTGTTCCCGTGCTTACGCAGCGAGAGCAAACTGACGATTATCTTCGGCAGTTATAGGTTTTGTCTGTTCAGAGGACAGGCAACCTCACCTGCAGCTCAAGTCCACGTCCACACCCGTCGAAACCGGTGCACCCCCGATATATATCAGGGAAAAACGTCAACCTTTACATTAAATATATTCAAAGCACGTATAAAAGTCAAGAAAAATGGCTCTGGAGCTATAATTTTTTCTCCAGAACCAATCAATTACACTCTAAATTTCTCCAGCTCGTTGCTTATGTCCATAATGGAACGACGTGTTTCTTTGGACAGGGAGGACAAGGCCGTAGTAATGGCTCGTACTCGAATAGTATTTTCCTTCATTATGTCCATGTTTCCCTTCATGGAGATGGCGGATTCCTCCAAGGCCCTGATTTCCCGCTGGATGGCAGCATTTTCTATGGCCATGGCATCGGAGGTAAGTTTTGTCTTTGTGGTTGCTTCCATCACCGCCTCCACAACAGCCCGTATTTGGTTGGAGCCAGCTGACTGCTCCTCCATGGCAAAGGAAATCTCCTGCACCATGATATTGGTATTTTTAATTCCATCGGACACAATGCTAAAGGCTGCCTTCAAGTCTTCGGAAAGCTCCGTAATTCCTGCCATGGAGTCCAGAATTGTCTTGAGCTGGATACCAATGGTGCGGGACTGCTTGGAGGCATTCTCACTGAGCTTTCGGATTTCATCAGCAACAACGCTAAAGCCCTGGCCGGCCTCACCAGCGTGAGCCGCTTCAATGGCTGCATTCATGGCCAGCAAATTGGTTTGGCTTGCAATGGAAGAAATCACCCGGTTCGCTTCCTGAAGCATTTGAGACTCAGCATAAATCTCGCCGATACGCAGCGTCACATTCTTCTGAACACTTACACCACGCTCCGCACTTTCCTCCAGCTGGCTAAAGGATGCCACCAGCTGGCTTACCGCGCTATACACATCCTGAATGTTTCTCAGCAATTCCTCAACTACAATGGCAGCCTGCTGTTCACCCTCACTCTGGATGGAAACCATCTTGTTCAGTTCGGAAATACCACCAATGATGTTGTTTACCGACCGAACGGTTCCGTTAACATTGGTCATCTGCTCACCAATATTGTTTTCCACAATCTCCATGTAGTCATAGTTATCATCCACGGAGGAAACTATATCCATGATGCAGTCTGCGGTACGACCACCTGACTCCACCAATCTTATGTTGGACTTCTTTACATTGGTGATGGCAACCTGCAAATTTTCAATGAACTGGTTAAATCCAGCAATGGAGTTGCCGAACAAGTCAATGACTGCACCCTTACCAGCCCGTAGCCGCTTCTTCAGGTTTGCTTCCTCTGCATTCAGCTCCTTTACAGCGCTTTCCAGCTCCCGTAGGGGAAGAATCAAGGCCTTGATACAGGCATAGAGCCAAATCAATAAGTTCACTATGAGGAATGCAATGATACCTTTCAGAGAATTTTGGATGAATTCTCCCCAAGTAAAGGGAGCGTGAAGGACTGCAACCCAGCCAACCTCCGGGAAGGGAAGCAGCATATAAGCACCATAATGGGTATTCACAAAGGTTGTTTCCTCAACCAATAAATCGGTAGCTTCCAGCTCAGGCAAAATGGAGGTAATGGGAATTTTGTCTGCAAGATTCTCGTCTCCATTGGTACCAGTCAATTCCAGTTGTTTGTTGAAAAAATACAACTCAGTATTTTTATCCAATGTGCCATACATGATGTTGATGAAGTCAGTGAAAGGAATTCCTGTACCCACCATACCAACAACAGCCTGACGCTCGTTGCGGACAGGTACATTGAGCCACAGCATGGTCTTGTCCATTATAGCGTTGTAGTTTATATTGAAGTTGTAGGTCTCCGTCTCAAAGATGGTAAGGTTGTACCAGTAGTCATCAGGATTGTTTGGATCCACGTGATAGGAAAATTCCATGTCGGAGTAAAAATCCTTCTCCGCCACAGAAAGCCAGAAAATGCTCTTTCCCAAGAAGGAATCCTTGAAGGCGGCAAATTCGGCCCAAGCCAGCTCCTTTATCTCCTGGTCTGAAGGGTCTTCAAAATGCTTTATCACTATAGGAGACTTGGCAAGCTGCAATGCCAAGGCTACCTCGGAATTGAAGCCAGCCTCAAATTCCAGCTTCTTCAAGTCACCGATACTTTCCAACTGTTCATTTGCTACTTTATGAAACTCACTGCTGGCATGCATGGCGATGAATACAAAGGAAGCCACCATAAATACCACAAAGGCAATCTTAATTTTTGTCACTTTTTTCATACTTGTTCCTCTCTACCGTAGAATCACCTTGCAAGCATAACCAATAATAGCAGGTACCTCAAGCTTTGCATAGATAATCTGTTCGTGCTAGTATAACCAATAACTACCGTTTTGCATAGTATTATGAGAGAAAAAACATTAAAAATTGATAATTTTTCCTTAAAACCATCTTTATAAATGACAAAATAAAAAAAGCATGGTACTATATGCCCATTAATATTTTTCAATAATGTAAGGGGGATATACCAATGGCCACAATTACCATGGAGCAAATAGACGAGGTTACCATTATTCCGGCCAGCAAGGTTGCCAAAATCAGTAGCCTCGACAATGATGGTGCTTTTATCGAAGGAAGAACAGTGAGTCTCACCTCATTCCAAATGTGTCGTAATCCAGTAACCCAGGAGCTTTTTGAATTAGTCATGGGATATAATCCTGGCAATGACAACGGACTGTCATCCTCTCAAGAAAACCCAAAGCTCTTTCCTGTAAACAATGTGAGCTGGTATGAAGCCATTGTTTTTTGCAACAAACTGAGCAAGATGATGGGGTTCCGGCCATGTTATACAATCAGCGGTACCACAGATACAGACACTTGGGGAGAAATTCCCACTACAAACAATATGCTATGGAATTCTGTAACATGGGACAGTAATGCAGATGGATTTAGACTTCCTACTGAAGCTGAATGGGAATTTACTGCTCGGGGAGGAGATCCCAATGCCATTACCTGGAAATTCCCCTATGCAGGAAGCAGTGCCATTGATGAGGTGGCATGGTTTAAAGACAATAGCAACAGCAATCTCCATCAGGTAGGATTAAAAAAATCCACCACTTCTGGTGTTAATGATATGAGCGGTAACGTGTATGAATGGTGCTGGGACTGGTTTGGCCGTATTCCTCCCCAAGAACAGGTTAATCCCATGGGACCTACCAGCGGAACAAACCGTGTGCGACGAGGCGGCAGTTGGTTGAACTATGCCAGAAGCTGTACCGTAACCTATCGTAACTGCGATTCACCAGAAACAGTCTATGGAAATATTGGATTCCGCTTGGCTCGTTCTTCCGTCTGATATATTTATGGAGATTTATTATGGATAAGAGTATTTTTGAAACAAATCAATACAAGGTTTTGTTTCGACCCTGTGGAGACTTGCAAACAAATTGTTACATTGTCATTAGCAAAAAAACAGGTTCATCTTTGGTAGTTGACGCTGGAATGGAAGCCGCAGCCTGGGTTAAGTCTCAGGTACAGGAGCCCTTGGCAATTCTCAACACCCACGGCCATTTTGATCACGTGTGGAGTAACGCTGAGTTGAAAAAGGCATGGCCACAAACTCCCATTGTGTGTCCCTACGAAGATGTTTTTTTGGCTACCCAAGATAGATTTATGCAAGGACAGCCTCAGAGTACCGTAGATATTATGGTAGGAGCCCCAGAAGGAGCTCCTGTTCAGGAGTTTCAGTCCACCACCAGCAACATTGGAAGGAGAAACCTTTTCCAGTGGGAAGACCTGGTAACGGAATTTATCTGCTATCCTGGTCATACCCCTGGAAACAGTGTCATTATCTTGTGGCACCAAGATGATCCTGACAAAAAGGTCATGTTCAGTGGAGACTTTATCTTTTATCGCTCCATTGGCCGAAGCGACTTCAAGTTCTCCTCCCACAGCGTCATGAGGGCCAGCCTGAAGGAAGTGATGAAGCTGGAGGGTGATATGCCTGTGTTCCCTGGCCACGATGCCTTTACCCGCCTTTCCGATGAAAAGCTCTTTATCCCGCGTTGGATAGAAAATATGTAAGTACAACCAACAGCGTTGGATAGAAAGTATGTAAGTACAACCAACGGCGTTGGATAGAAGGCCCTCATTATCCCTCCTCGTATTCCTCCAGTTTACGGTGGAGGGTTTTGCGACCAATGCCCAAAATATCAGCTGTTTTTGTTTTGTTTCCCTGATTCGAGGCCAAATTTTGCTGTATAATGATTTTTTCAGCCTCTGCCATGGTAATTCCCATTGGCACTTGAATCACGTTTGACTCCGCCGTTCCCCGCACGGTGGGAGGCAAATCCTCCAGGGTAATTTCATTCCCGGAGCACATTACCACCGAGCTTTCCACACAATTCCGCAGCTCACGAATATTTCCTGGCCAGTCATACTTGTACAGGGCCGAACGGGAGCGAGCATCAAAGCCTGCAATGGACTTGTTGTTTTCCCGATTGAATTCATCCAAAAAGGCATTAAGCATGAGGGGGATGTCATCCTTGCGCTCTCGTAGCGGTGGCACTTGTATATGCACTACATTGAGGCGATAGAACAGATCTTCTCGGAATCTATTTTGGGCAATCTCTTCTGTCAAATTTTTATTTGTAGCAGCTATAACCCGCACATCAACCTCCAGTGTCTCCTCTCCACCAACTCGCTCGAATCGCTTGTCCTGCAGTACCCGAAGAATCTTTATCTGTACGTTTTGGTTTATCTCTCCAATCTCATCCAAGAAGATGGTGCCAGTATTGGCCAGCTCAAATCGGCCCCGCTTCCGAGCTGCAGCTCCGGTAAAGGCTCCCTTCTCATGACCAAAAAGCTCACTTTCCAGCAAGGTTTCCGACAAGGCGGCACAATGAACCTTGATAAAAGGATTGTCCTTTCTCGGAGAAAGATTATGAAGGGCATTGGCAATCAGCTCCTTTCCCGTACCGCTTTCCCCGGTAATCAATACAGAAGCCTTTGAGTCAGCAGCCTTACGCACCGTCTGAAAAATCCTCTGCATCTCGGCACTTTTTCCAATGATTGATTCAAAGGAGGTTTTAGCGTCCAGCTCCTGCTGCAGGGAGGAGTGACGGATTTCCAGCTCACGTCCTGCCAAGGCTCGCTTTACAATCAGGGAAAGCCTGTCTAGACTCAAGGGCTTGGTTAAAAAGTCGTAGGCTCCGTTCCTCATGGCATCCACAGCAGTATCAATGCTTCCGTGACCAGTCAATACAATGACAGGAATCCCAGGGCTTTCTCCACGAACCTTAGCCAAAACCTCCTCTCCAGAAATGCCTGGCATCCGTAAATCCGTAATCACCAAGTCAACATCACCTTTTTCTATGAGGGCAAGCCCCTCTGCACCATTAGACGCAAGACGCACAGAATAGCCGTCCAGCTCCAAGGCAGCAGAAAGGCCTTCTCGAATATTCTTTTCATCATCAATAATCAAAATGGTAAAATTCATGATTTATACTCCAAGAGTCGTTGCTCCAGCTGGGGAATTGGCAAACTGATGGTAAAAACCGTTCCCTCCCCCACCAAGGACTTAACTTGAATGTCGCCGGAAAATTCCTTGACAATTTTATATACCATGGTCAAGCCAAGACCAGTTCCCGTGGTTTTTGTGGTAAAATAAGGCTCAAAAATACGGGAAGTAGTTTCTTCACCCATACCACAGCCATTGTCTGCAAGACTCAAAATGAAAAAGTCGGTTTTTACCTGAGTGTTCACCCACAGTAACTTTTCCTCGTTTTTCTGTTTAGTGGACTTGCTCTCTTCCAAATAAATATTTTCAGCAGGACATAGGGCAGCAATGGCATTTTGGACAAGATTCAGCACCACTTGACGGAACAGCTTGTCATCCAGCATTAGCTTGGGAGGCCCTTCCATTAAATCCATCTGGAGCTGAATCCCCTTGCTTTCCATTTCCGGACGACAAAAATCCATATATTGTTCCAAAAGCTCATTGGGATTCAGCAGCTGATATTCAGCTTTGATGGGGCGAACCGCAAAGAGAAAATCGTTGACAATGCCGTTCAACCGATCAATTTCTTCATTTACCACAGAAATATAATTTTCCACAAATTTTTCCGCCGGCAAGACTCCCCCTTGACTTCGGGCCTTTGCAATGGATTTTTGCAAAAGCTGAATGTGGATGCTCAATCCCGCCAGGGGATTTTTAATTTCATGGGCAACATTGGCAGCCAAGGTGGTTAAATCCTCCAGTTTTTCCATGCGACGAATCAAAACCTCTTGGCGACGACTTTCCGTCACATCGTCCACGGAGATGATGTTTCCTTCCACCTTTTTCTTTCGCACCAAGGGCATGACGGTGACTACAAGAAATTTAACGCTGCCACCAGCTGTGGCTACGGTAAACTCCCGACACACATTGGACTGACCCTTTTCAGAGGTGGTTTTAATGAACTCAGCAATTTCCCTTTCGCCAATCAAATCCCAAACAGGAACCTCCTGACTACGCATTTCAGAAATCCGCTGGACAAAGGACAACATCCGCTCTGCAGCCTTATTTACCTTAAAGACCAAAAAATTTTCGTCACAAACGATAAAAGCCATCTTTAAGGAATTAAGCACAGCATCAATGACTTCATTTTCTTCGATGAGGGCTTCAAACAACTGCTCCACCTGCTCGCTGCTAAGTTTGGAAATTTTTCCAGAAACCCGCTTGAACCAGTCAATCATATTATTGCTCCACCTCGATACTTTTTGAACAACAGGGAAATATCAGAAGATAGCAGTTCCAAGGCGGCAGTAATTCCTTGGTTATAAATAGTAATATGAGAATTGCATTGGTGGACAACAGCCAAACATTGGGTACTTAATTCCGCCAATCGGAACTGGTGCAACACATCCTGGGACTGAACGTTACCATGCGTTGCAAGCATTTCGTGGTGGCCAAGTCCCAAATCTCGCAAGGTTCGAGACACTGACTTGAAAAAAAGGTTCAGCAAAAGCCGTGGTTCAAACCCACCACAGGTTTTTATGAGAGCATCAATTTCAGGCTGCCTTCCCTCAAGGATATCTTGAATGAATTGATTGCCAGCAGTGGCAACAATCTCTGGAGAAACGGGCAAAAAAGACAAAAGATAATTTTCGATAGAAGCTGCATCCAGCTGTTCTTGCGCCACCTCACCGTGGAACACTCGGCTAATGACTTGGGCTTGAGACTGACCATCTCGCAACACAAAGTTATAGGGCCTAACCCGAGACAAAATGGTAGGCATAACAGCATTTCTTCTTGCAGCCGTAAGGACAAAAACTACATCCTCCGGTGGTTCCTCAAGAATTTTCAGCATGGCATTACGGCTTCCTTCCTGCATCTTGTCTGCATTTTCAATGACAATCACCTTTTTTCCAAAGTCGATTTTATACCGTGCCCAAGAACTAACACGCCGCATCTGAGCCACAGGAATCGTTTCATACATGAATCCTGATTCAAGCTTATTGGCCAGGGCAATCAATTCCTTTACCAGCTTTTCCACCTTGGAAAAATCAAGCTCACCAGTAGGATTTTCTCCAGAAAGAATTGGCATTCGTTCCAATTCCTCCAAAGCCTCATCCATTGCAGCCAGAATTGGTGCCAGCTTGGAAACCTTATCCTCACCCTCCCACAATACAGGAGAAAATCGAATGGAAAGCTTTCTGATGCTGCGGACAAAAAGATAACGACTTGCCCTCAGGTGGGAGGCACCACAAGACAATGCTTCCAAAAAGGTTTTTGCCGATGCTGCAATTTCTAAGGAACATTCCCTATTTCCCAGCAACAACACAGAGGTACTCATCAAGGACTTATGCTTCAGACATGAATCACAATTACATTGCCACGCTCCAGCTGGACGAGCAGTACAGGCCAGCACACGAGCAAGCTCCAAGGCACAGGTCAGCTTTCCAGAAGCAGGAGAACCTACAAAGAGAAGCGCATTAGGAAGCTGCCCCTGGCGAATGTCCTCGGAAAGCTGCTGACTTGCTGGCTGAAAAAGAAGATTCTCAAACATTAGATTCAATTCCTTGTGGAACGATTTCCACTGTCCGGCTAAAAATGTCAACGAATATTTTGTTGAAGATGCTTTCCTGTAAAACACCCTCCACATCAACCCAAGGCTGAAGATGTAGAATAAACAAAATCAATGCCACTACCAACACAGCTTCCACCAAGCCAAAGAAGAATCCCAAGGAGCGATCCAAGCTTCTTAAAATATCACCTTTGAAAATCCACCCTAAAATCTTCTCCACCAGCTTGATAAGCACATAGATAACAATAAATAACAACAAAAAGGCAGCAATTTTGGCAAGAATAATTACAGGAATCCACTGCAATAGGATCTGTGCTACAGGGCCATTGAATACAATTCCTGCAGCAAAGCCCACCAAAAAGGCTGCCTTTCCAAAAAACAGGGCGATAAATCCCTTGACAGCACCATTTCCAACCAATACGAGAATTATTATAATGAACACCACATCAATAGGAGCTATGTTCATCCAGATACACCCTCAGAAAAAACCTCACCATAGACGGCTTTGGCAATAGTTTGAGCAGGTCTGTTTCGTAAGCCTAACTCCAAGGCCCTATCGCTACATTTCTTTCTAAAATCTTCATCAAGCATTTTATTCAAAGCTGCTTGCAAGTGCTGGCTATTAGCTTCATCACCTACCAAAGAAAGAGCAACACCTGAGTTTACAAAGAAACGGGCATTTTCCACCTGATCCCCCCTCGTTCCAGAACCATATAAGGGTACTAGAACCATGGCCTTCCCCAAAACAGCACATTCCCACAAGGAATTCGCTCCAGAGCGAGAAAGCACCAAATCAGCACAAGCAAGGACATCCGGCATTTCATTGTAGATAAAGCTATAATGCTTATAGGTACTAGGAATGTCTGGTGGCAAGGCGGACTCATCAAAATGGGCCTTTTCTCCCCCCGTCTGGTGCACCACTTGAAAATGCTCCGTTAAATAGGCAAAATTTTCCAGAACCAAATTGTTGATTTGTCGGGCACCAGAGCTTCCACCCAAGACAAGAAGCACAGGCTTTCCCTCCTGCAGGCCCAAGAATTTCCTCCCCCGCTCCCTGTCCGTATTATAAAAAATGGGCCGAACAGGATTTCCCGTTACCTCTAACCTTCCCTTGAATTTCTCCCCAAAATAGGAGGCTGTTTCAGGATAAGACAACAACACCTTTTTTGCCACACGACTATTCAACTTTGTAGCCAACCCTGGAGAAAAGTCACACTCATGAGTATATACAGGAATTTTTAAAAAACCAGCCGCAAGACAGGGAGGCACACTCACAAAGCCTCCCTTGGAAAAAACCACAGCAGGTCGTAGCTTCAAAAGCAGAAAAAAAGAGGCGATACAGCCTCCGATTATCTTAAACACGTCCACCAGATTTTCCAAGGAAAAGTATCGCCGTAGTTTTCCTGTGGGAATACCATAAAAAGTATCCACACTTCCACTTTTCTCAATGATTGAACGATCCATTCCCTTGGAAGAACCAATCCAAATAATACGACATTCCTTCCCAGCCTCCTTACACAGCAGACGCAATTCATCCGCTACAGCAAGACCAGGAAAGATATGTCCACCAGTGCCACCACCAGTAAAAACAATATGAGATGTCATTTTCTCCGTGCCTCAAAAATAGGAACAAGGCTTTCCTTCTTGAAGAGCTTTGCATAGGACAGGGCAGACATACCCATGGCATCGCAGGTAAAAGGATCAGCCCCATGTTCCGCCAAAATTCGGCAAACCTTTTCATTGCCAGTACCAACGGCAAGCACCAAAACTGGCTGACCGTCACGGCTAATATAACTGAGATTGGCACCTCTTTCAACCAGGAATTCCACAATTTCTGTGTTAGATTTCCAGACTGCATCCATTACAGCAGAATACCCTCTATCCTTAGATACCGCATTAATATCAGCTCCAAGGGACAAAAGCTTTTCTATCATTTCACGCCGATTGTGACGAGCTGCCACACAAATCATGGGAGTACCAGCTGCATCGCGACTATTCACATCGATTCCAGCATCGATGAATAGTTGGCACTCCTTCTCATTGTCGGAGGCGATATGAAAGGCAAAACTATCTGGATTAAAGGGAATGCCACTTTCCCAAAGGACATGACGGGCACGCTTTTGCTTCTCGCGCTGCAAGAATTCAGGAAAACGTGATTCCAAGATTTCCAGCAAAGCCGAGCAAGAGCTATATTCATGGTATTCGCTGGTGGTAAGGGGTGAGTCTCTCCATTCCCGAGCCCCACCATTTCTAACGCAAAATACAGGTATATCCTTTCCCAAGAGATAACCAAAGACAAAGGGCAGATCCTTTAGATCAGTTCCTTCAGTGTCACCAAGCCAGATGCAATACTCACATTCTGCCACAGCAGAAAGAAAAGAGTCATCAAAACAAGAGTCTGTCTCAAATACAGTAATGCTAGTATCATAGTACATAAGAAAATGCTTCATGCTTTCTACATCTTCTTTTTTACCACCATAAGCAACGATTAACCATTTCATGAATTCCATTATAAGCCATGAAAAGATTCAACACAAGGGAAAAAATAAAAATAACCTATTTTTCTACATAATTCATAGGTGAAAAAAACAACAAGATTAATCAATAAAAAAACCCAAACTATTTCTAGTTTGGGTTTTGCCGCCGGTAGGAATCGAACCAACGACACAAGGATTTTCAGTCCTTTGCTCTACCAACTGAGCTACAGCGGCAAGATGTGAATATAATATACTCAAACAAAAAAAATGTCAACATCACTTTAAATATTTTTTGAAAAAATAATTTTTTCAAAGTCCGTACATATCAACAATCAACTGAACCTCAATCAAAGAAACATCCAAACGAGCTGCAATTACCTCTTGAGAGAAACCTTCCCCATGGAGCTCCAATATTTTATCACGTAAATTCTTTTCAGCAAAAACCTGCTTTTGAGCTTTTGTAATCTCTGGCAGCTTAATCTCAGATATATTGATTTCTGGAACAGTCAGCTCTGGCAACGAAGATTCTTCACGAGAGTCTTCTGGTTGAATTTCTTTTCCTCCCTGTGCACCAGTAGAATCAATAATCACCTCTGTTTCGTGAACCTGCTCTTGAGTTTTTATTAACTCATCAATCGGAGCCTTTTCAAACAAATCCTGCTGAATGGGAGAACGGGGAAAACCAATTCCAGGGGCAAGGTCAGAATAAGAGGTCCGACGACGTTTAGGTGGTGGAGCCTCCCTGTTAAGGGCATCCATCACCTGAATACTTTTTGCCTTGCGCTCCAAGCTCTCATGGCCTAAATCTGTATATTTCTTTGATTCTTCAATCAATTTTAATAAACTTTCCCGACAATCTCGAACAATAGTAACACAACGATTTGTCTCGTTATTAATGTCACGAATCAACTTATTCAATTCATCAGCAATATCTGCAAGAATTTTTTCCGAAGAATATCTACTCTTAAAATGAAGAAAAAGTATGGCCCAAAGTAGTAAATTAATGAGGCCAATTATGAGACATACAGCTACAGCAGTCATTGACTATCCTGAAATATCGATGTATTTTCCGAGATTTGGATCTTGAAAGGCAACATGCTCTGGAGCCTGTTCTTGCGCTTCCTTTTCCTGCTGCTTTTTTCGAGACCCTCCCTGAGAGGATCCACCAGAAGCCCTATCCCTAACCTTTTGAATTCCATCTTCACCAGATTGCAGTTGCTGGACGGTAGAATTCTTTTCTGCCATTTGCTGGGCATGGGCTTCCTGCTGAATGGCATGAGCCAACTGCGTCCCCTGCTGCTCATGGGCTACCCGCTTGGAAACAGTTTCAAGCTGAGAGTACAAAATCTGTAAATCAAGTGGAGCTATAGCCATCAAGAACCTGCTTTGTAATATTGGTATCTGGAGCCTCGTACTTTCCACGACGAACAAAGCCATTTTCATAGAAGAAGGTAACACTCTTAATGTCGGTACGAATCTCATCCTTTACATCCCGTACAAAAATCTTTGCCCCGGCATGTACTGTTCCAGCTACAGAAACCTTACCAATAATCTTAAGCTCACGCAATCTGCTCTGGATGTCTACAAATTCCTCCTCTAATTGAGCCGTTTCGTTTTCGATCTCCTGACGGCGCATCTGCAACATTCTTAACTGCTCGTCCTTTTCTGGAGGTAAAACACGGCGAACCTTCCTCATATTTTCCAAGGTTTGAATATTCAAGGCGTTTTCTTCCAGCTCTTTTGCCAAGGCATTCTTTGTGTCAGCAATGTAGGTCATCCGCTGCTTTAACTGAGGATCAAGTCCAACCTCCAAAATAGTCTCGCTACCACCACCACCACTACCGACAGTTTTAGCACTAATTTCTTCTGTTGCAAAGAGATGTCCACCAATAATGGCAGCACGTTTACCCTGCAGCAAAATACGTTTACGGGCTGTCACATTGGAATTGATAATACCGTCAGCCACAATAACAAATTCCTCTACCGTAACCGTTGTATTTTGGATAAATTTTGCCCACAAGGATTTACCAGCTTGAATCACCCCTTCATCACGCCCCATAATACCGAGGGAAACAATAATATTTCCATCAGCAATCAGGCTTGAGCGACCAACAGTTCCGTAAACCTCAATATTTCCTGATGCCTTGATATTGAAACCATCGTCCACGTTACCCTTGACGATAACGGTACCCAGGAAGGTAATGTTACCCGTCTTGATGGATACATCGCCCTCAATCTCCATAACAGGCTCGACATTGATTTTATCTCCAATGAGCAAAACCTGGCCATTTGTAGCGGCAAGGATGGTATGACCATCAGAATCCACCACAACATTCTTTCCTAATGGAAGATTTATATCCTTTCCATTTTTTGCCTCAAGATAACGTCCAAAGATGGTTTTTCCACCCCTTCCTCGTTCAGCAGGAATCTTCTTTGCCAAGGGCTGCCCCTCCACAACATTCTGAATCAGGTTCAACTCCTTGAAGTTCACCTGACCAGTCTCAGATTCCTGCATCTTCAATTTAGAACGATCGGTCTCAAAGTTGTATTCAATGTAGGCATCACGACCATCTACCGGCTTAATTGCCTCGGCAACCACATAGGGTAAGCCATATACAGGACGGTCAATGAATTCATCAATCTTGTTCAAATCAATTCCAGCAACGATCCCTTGGGAGGACAATGCATTGGCAATAGTATCCGCCATAATTTCAGCACCACCAACTCCAGGAGCCGTAGCGGTAATAGTAGCCTGGGTTTCATCCATGGCTACATCCACCACAAAGCTAGCATCAGCAGAGGGTTCATGGCGATACAATCCTACGGATTCATATACACCACCTGTTCCACTCTTTACATACTTTTTAATGTCATCATTTTCAAGAGAAATGGTATCTGAACGCTGGAGTCTTCCCATAACATCTTGAAAGGAAACAGGTTTTCCGTCTCCCTCCGGTTCTGTAACCTTTAAATAGATATCTGAACCAAAGTAACGGATAAAGAATTCTCCATCCTTGTGAGACACCTCGGCTTCACCTTCAGCTACAACTGTACCTCCTGCAGCCTTGGCAGCCGCCTTGGACTTTTGGGAAACAGCGACTTCATTTTCATAGACACGTATCAACCAAGGTTGGCGAGCAATTCCTGCAAACCCAGCAAAGCCCTTTTCCAGTACTTCGTACTCAAGATAAGACACTCGAGTTCCAAGCTGTACAGCAGCATCTGCCAATGCCTCATCGAGGGTATCCGCCCGCACTTCTACGCATTGCAATGCTTGCTCTTTCTCTAAAAGTTTTTCTAAATCGCTCCGAACCTTATCCAACCTTACCACTGGTGTCTCCTACATAATGCCTTTTCTAATATTAGTCAACCTTGATCGTAGACGAAGATTTGCCTTTGAATGCAACTGAGAAATACGAGACTCACTTACATTAAGCACCTGTCCTATTTCCTTAAACGTCAAATCCTCATGATAGTACAGAACGAGAACCATCTTTTCTTTTTCTGGGAGCTCTTTTATTGATTCACTGATGACACGGCGGATTTCCTCCCGCTCAACAATGACATCTGGATTGTAGCTGGAAGGAGATTCAATGCTGTCCCCGATGGGAATCCTATCGGAATCGTCCCCTGGATACCACACATCGTCCAAGGAGAGCATACTGATACCAGAAACCCGCATTACGACCTGCTGGAATTCATCCTCACTCATACCCATAGAATCAGCAATCTCAGCATCGGTGGCAGGTCGCCCTAACCGAGATTCCACCTCAACAATGGCATCCTCTATTTCCCTAGCCTTTTGTCGTACCGACCGAGGAACCCAGTCTAAAACTCGCAGCTCATCAATCATAGAGCCACGAATACGAGTAACGGCATAAGTTTTGAATTTTACGTTTTTTGCAGGATCATACTTATTGATTGCGTCTAAAAGGCCAAACTGCCCAAAACCCACCAAATCATCAAATTCCACATTGCCGGGCATACCTGTAGCAACCTTACCAGCAACATATTTGACAAGAGGCATATATTTACGGATAAAAGCATCCCGCAACTCAGGAGAGCGGGTTTTCTTGAACTCTATCCAAAGTTCTTCTTCTGATTTGTCATCTATTGTTCTAACAGCCATTCCTCCACACCCTTATATTAGCTGTCTCGTGCTAAAACTGTTCTTATAGCCTGTGCAATGGTTTGGGAATCAGATGATGTCCCTGCATTACCCCTACCCTGGCTCGTTTCCATTCCGTTGGCAATGGGCATATTCATTCCAACTGAAGGATCAATATCCTCATCCTTAGACGCAATCATAGATAAATCACCAATTTCTGGTAAAATATCATCACCGCCAGAACCACCTGCAGCATTTTCTTGGGATGCACCCTGAGAAGGTGTACCAAGAGCAATGGGCTTAAACGGCTCCTGTGGAGCAACCGTAGAAGCACTTCCCTGTTCTGTCATTGGATGGGAAGCACTTGCCGGGGCTTCACCAGCAGAATCTGCTGAGCGTTCTGGATGCTTCATGTGATCAGAACTGGAAATATCTTTTCTCACATAGAAATCTGGTCCATTTTCATCTTCCTCCAAAGGCTCATCACCGATGGATAAATCTATAACAGAACCTTGGCGAGGTCCTACAGAAGCCTCAGCTCCACCCTCTAAATCCGATGAATCCAAAAGAAAACGCTGGAACACAATTCCAACACCAAATCCCAAAACACCGAACAGTACGGCAAAAACTAATGCTCGAAGTAGTACAACACCAAAAGCTACATTAGAAATAAGCCCTACAATGAAGGATAAAAAAAACCCAACACACACGGGAATAATTATGAAATTGGGTTTAGTCATAGAGTCCTCCAACACACATTTTAAGACAAAAAACCTATAAGGTCAAGTTAAAAGAGAAAAGATAGGCTCGGGGTACCTGCAAGTAGGTGACTATTTTTTTGAAAGGAATTTCTTCAAGAAGCCAGATACCCCTTCAGAACCATGGAATTCCATCTTTTCTACCCTACCTACAATATGCTTGATACAAACAGAAGGTTTTGATGAGGGCAATACCTCCATGAATGGTTTTTGCCGGATAACAGACATAGATACTGCGGGGTCATCATAGATGAAACCTAAATATTCTATCTTATAATTGAGGAATTGGCTTGCAATATTAATGATTCTATCTGCAATTCTCTTGCCCTCATCACCTGAATGAACACGATTTACCAAAAGCTGTAATTTCATCTCCCGATGAACAGAAATTTCTGTAGTAATAATCTTGATAATACCATACGCATCAGTAATTGCCGTTGGCTCGGGAGTGGTGACGATAAAAACTTCATCAGCGGCACCCACAAGCTGAAGCACATTATTTGCAATTCCCGCCGCAGTATCAATGATGATGATGTCAAAGGCATTGAGGGTATTCAATTCATCAATAAAATACTCAAGCTCACTTTCAGAAAGATTAGCTATCTGAGAAAAACCATTGGCTCCAGCAATGAACTTAATGCCGAATTCAGTATCAGTAATAATTTCGTCCATTCGCTTCTGCTGATTCACTACGTGGAGCAGATTATACTGGGGAACAATATTCAACAATACGTTTACATTGGCCATACCGAAATCGCCGTCAATAAGCAGAACCTTTTTTCCAATTTGGGCATAGGCAATAGACATATTGATGGAAATATTGGTCTTGCCAACTCCACCCTTTCCACTTGTTATTGCAATAATACGAGGACGATGCTGTTTACCACCACCATGTTCTTTCATCAGCATTTTTAATTCCGAGGCTTGATTTTCCATTTATGAGGCTCCTCCATCTGGTTTTTTGTTTTCCTCTTCAGCCTTATCCGTAGACCATGAAGGAAATTTTTTCTCCAGAGCATCTATATCTAGTTTAAAATCGGTGAGTTTTGTCAAAAACCTAAGTACACTTGCTTCTTCAAAATCACGTGGCACCACTTGACCGGAAGAAATATAGGCTACAGGCTTTCTTTTTTCCTGGAGAATGCTGAGAATATTTCCTACATGGTTTGTCTCATCAAATTTTGTAACGATAATTCCTTCGTATTCAAAGGTTTCGTAATTGCGGAAAATATCCCGCAAATCACTAGACTTGGTGGAAGCAGAAATAGCCAAAAATACGTTGGGCCTGCAACCTGGAATGTCCAGCAGAGCCCGCATTTTACCAATAGTTTCGTAGTCATGGGGACTAAGACCTATGGTATCAATAAGCATAACGTCCAACTTATTACCATCGAACTTGAGCAGGTCGGCAATATCCTTTGCAGAGGAAGCCGCAGTGGTGGGAATATCCATGTGACCACCGTAAATCTTCAACTGCTCTTGGGCTGCAATTCGAAAATGGTCTATAGAAACCATCCTGAGATTCAAGTCCATGCTTCCCAATCGATATTTAGCAGCCATCTTAGCTATAGTGGTTGTTTTTCCGACACCTGTAGGACCAACCAAAATCAAAACTGTAGGCTTGCGAACCAAGTCCAGATGAGGATACAATTCTATTGATTCTCCAATCCATTCCACAACCTTTTTTTGAACCATTTCCTCGTCATTCAGCTCATCAAGGGAAAATTCTGAACGAATTCGCTCGGAAATCTTCTTGATATATGCAGGTGTAAACTCATTTTCCTCCAGCATTTCTTCAATCTTATTGATTACAGGAATTGATTGCTGGGTTGTTGGAAGATTGGAAATAGCTGAACTCAGCTCCTCTATTTTCTTGGTGAGAGCACTAAGGTCATTTTGGGAAAAAATACTTCCATTGGGATTTACACCAGACTTTCCCAACGTGTCAATAAGCTGCCGCAAAGCCTCTTCACTTGCCCGCTGCCCATTTCCACCACTTGTAGGACGAACTGGTCGAACAGTAACCTCCTGCATTCTATCACGAATTTGAGCGGTATCTACCACAGTATAGACTACCTCTACGGCAGGCTTTGAACCCATGCCCAAAAATATGGGCATAGTAGTTTGTCGCCTTTCTACGATATTGTAGTCATCTCCCCACTGCTCGCGAATTCGTGCAATACATTCATTATATGTAGGAGCAATCTCAGTGCGAGGTCGTACTTTAGTAGTTCTACTCAACGTCTATTCCTCCCAATGATTCAAGTCTAATATCGTTTGTTATTTCTGCAGATGAAAGCACCACGATACCAGGCAATTCCCGCTCAATGCTATTTTTTACCAAGCTACGCACTGTTTCTGGACAAAGGATGACAGGGAAGCTGTATCCTTGGTTTCTGGCAGTGGCAATGGCGGTACTTACAGCAGAAATCCATTTTCGGTGGGTAACAGGATCCAGCATGGCAACGGGACCATCTACAGTATCGGCCTTGCTTTCCAACAAGGTTTCCAAGAAGGACTGGGAAACGGTAAGCACGTGCAGCACTCCATTGGGATCTGCATATTGAAGACAAATCTGACGACCAAGCGCCTGACGAACCCGCTCCACTAATACGTCTGTTTTTTTGGTGATTCCACCGTAGTCTGCCAAGGTTTCCAAAATTACCACCAAATTGCGGATAGACACCTGTTCCCGCAAAAGTCCTTGCAAAACCTTGACGATTTCACCCACCTTGAAGTTCTGCATAACTTCGTCAACAACTGCAGGATAATCCTTTCGGGTGGAGTCGATGAGAATTTGAACCTCTTGACGGCCAAGAATCTCATCTGCCCGCCGCTTGATGATTTCCGTTAAATGAGTTGCAATCATGGTGGGAGGATCAACTACCGCATATCCAGCTCGCTCTGCACGGTCTCGATTCTCCTGTGACACCCATACGGCGGGCAAGCCAAAGGCTGGCTCCACCGTTTGCTCTCCGGGAATTTCCTCTGTGACACCGCCAGAATTGATGCACAAATACCACCCCATCTTGATACGGGCACTACCAGCGGTAACCCCCTTAATCTTAAAGCTGTATTCACTGGAATCCAGCCGAATATTGTCTGTAATGCGGATACGAGGAAGATTTACACCCATATCAAAGGCCATTTCACGGCGAATGAGCTGAACACGCTCCAGCAATTCCGCACCCTTCTCCTTGTCTACCAGTGGAATCAGGGCATAACCCAATTCCAAGGATAGGGGGTCTGGAGGCGTAACGGTATTTGCATCTCCAGAGGGACTGGTGGATTGGGTGGCACCAGCCTTTTCTGCCAGCTTCTTTTCAATGGCAGCGACCTTCTGCATACCCTGAAGCTTATAACCCAAAAATCCAAGGGCACCACCCATTGGAATCAATACATACCAGGGGAAGCCAGGCAAAATACCAATAAGGGCCATGGTTCCACCGGCAACATAGTAAATCCATGCACTTTGGGAGAATTGCTTGCGCACATCAATACCCAAGGTTTGATCAGAGGCAGAGCGAGTTACGATAATACCGGTAGCAAAGGATACCAGCAATGAAGGCAACTGAGACAAAAGCCCGTCACCAATGGTAAAGGATGCATAGGTTTTGATGGCTGTGCCAAAGGCCTCGTTTCGCAGCACCATTCCGAAGATAAGACCAACCACCAGGTTAACCACGGTAATGAAGATACCAACCTTTACGTTTCCAGAAACGAATTTGGAGGCACCGTCCATGGCTCCATAAAAGTCAGCCTCTCGCTGGACATCCATCTTTCGCTTACGGGCTTCCTCTTCGGTAATAGCTCCAGAATTATACTCTGCCTCAACGGCGGCCTGCTTCATGGGCATGGCATCCAAGGTGAATCGGGCGGCAACCTCTGCAACACGGGAGGCACCCTTGGTAATGACAAAGGCCTGCACAGCAATCAAGATGATGAAGATTACAAAACCTATAAGCAGTCCCTCGTCTCCACTACTTCCTACAACGAAGCTGGCAAAGGCCTTGACCATCTTTCCATCAAAATTCTGCCCCTGTCCCAAAATAAGACGGGTTGAGGACACGTTGATTCCCAAACCAAAAACGGTGGAAACAAGCAACATGGTTGGAAAGGACGCAAAATCTGTGGCCTTTGGTGTAGCGAGAACAATGAGCAGCATGAGAACAGCGAACAAGAGGTTCAGTGCCATCAGCACATCCAACAGAAACGTTGGCAGAGGCACAATCAACATCATGACTACAACGATGGCACAGATGGCTATCGTAAGATCCGCTGTATTATTGAATAACTTTGACTTACCGACTGACGGCATACTTTTTCCCCACCTTTAACAAAACTGTAATCTACAGCCTTATTTCCCTTTCGTATTATACACGTTCGCAAGAATTACTGCTAGTGCTTGATAGTAGTTTTCCGGCACCATTTCACCAATTTCTACCTCTGCATAAAGAGCTCGGGCCAAGGGACGGTTTTCTACCAGCGGAACCTTGTTTTCCGTGGCTATTTCTCGAATACGACGTGCCAAGGAATCCACCCCCTTTGCCATAACCATAGGCCCCGCCATGGTAGTACTATCATATTGAATGGCCACGGCATAATGGGTTGGGTTGGTGATTACCACATCGGACTTGGCGACAGCGGCAGGAATATTACGGCGTAGCATTTCATGCATATACTGACGCAACCGCCCCTTTACCAAGGGATCTCCTTCCAACTCCTTGTATTCCTGCTTTACTTCCTGCTTGGTCATTTTCATGGATTCCATAAACTGCTTTTTTTGCACGATGTAATCTGGAATGGCAATGATAATAAAGATGATGGAGGTAATAATCAGCAATTTGGCAGTGGTTTCCGCAATGAATACAATTCCATCCCAAAGATTTGTGTTCATTAAAGAAACAAGCTGCCGAGTTTCGCTGCGAATCAACAGGTAGGCTGCAATGAAAATCACCGCCACCTTTACAATTGACTTTACTACGTTAAAAGCACCCTCAAAGGAAAAAAGGGTTTTCTTAAAATATTCACCAAATTTTGGCAATATTTTTGATATTTTTGGCTCAATGGTCTTTGTAGTAAAGATAAATCCCTTGTTCTGGATAATGTTGGCGGTGATGCCCGCAGCTATGGCCGCAGCTGCTACAGGAAGCACCATACGAACCATGGCATACAAAAACTCTATCAACAATTCACCGTCAGTGATGCTTGCAGTTGTACAGCGCTCCATATAAAACCGAATGATCTGTACAAATCCACGAAGCAACCAAGGAGCCAGCAAAATGAGGGTCAGTACCGGCAGCAACAGCACCAATCCACCAGTTAACTCTTGACTTTTGGGGATACGGCCTTCTTCACGGGCCTTACGAAGCTTATGCTCCGAAGGCTCCTCTGTTCGACCCTCATCCTCTGCAGAAGCAAACCACTGCAGATGAATTTTGGGAAGCAAATCCTGTGGAGCCGCTACTTTTTCATTCAGCGTCATAAGGGAACCCCTACCTTGGCAAGCATTTCCTGAAAAGTCACAAAGGCTCCATCAAAAAGCCGGATAAAAAGGTCACACATAGGTCCCAGGGACAAAACCAACAGGAGGAATCCCAACAACATGGTGAGGGGAATACCTTCTGACAAAAGGTTCATCTGGGGAGCGGCCCGAGAAAGCAATCCCATTGCCACTGAAACCAAAAAGAAGGTTCCTGTCAAGGGAAGCGCTATCATCATGGCATTGAAAAAAAGACCAGTAAGTCCTTCCAACAACAGCTGCAGAAAGGCAGTGCGAGATTCTGCCACCACCAGGCTCATGGCGTTCATGGATTGAATACTTTCTACCATACCATGAAGAAAAACCTGCTGAAATCCCTCGGTAGTCAAGAACAACAGCATAGCGATGAGATTCAAAAACTGACCCATAAGCGGGTTTTCTACCTGAGATAGGGCATCGTAGGCTTCGGCGGCGGAAAGTCCCATCTGAAAGGAAAAGAACTGGCCTGCCGAGCTGAAGGCCGCAAAAAGGATGGTGATAAAAAATCCTGAAATGACACCAAGGAGTCCTTCACCCACCAGCAACAACACGTACTGTAGGGTGGAAATGTCATAAATGCTGTCCAGCCCCTGATACCCACCACCAAAGGCAGTAGGCAACACGAGAAAGGCCACATATCCTGCCAAAGCCACCTTTGCCACAGTAGAAACTGAACGAGTAGAAAAGAGAGGAAGTGTCATGAACATGGCCAAACAACGTGCTGCCACCAATAGATACAAGGGGGCCTTATCAAGAAGCTGTGACAGCACTTAACGCCCCACTACAGCAATCATCTGGAAAATCTGAATAGTATATTCCCGCATGGAGGTAAACATCCAACCTCCCAACAAAGCAATTACTGCAAGGATAACGAAGAATTTTGGTGCAAAGGTGAGGGTCTGCTCCTGAATGGAGGTGGTAGCCTGAAAGATAGCCACCACAAGACCGATGATAAGGGCTGCCCCCAAAACAGGAGACACCAAGGTAAGAATCTGGAATACACCGTCCCGCATCAACGCAACAACATCACCAATTGACATTTAGACCTCCAAACCTAGAAGTTTGCTCCCTGCTTGACGGCACCAAAAACCTTTTGAATCATGGAAGAAGCATAGGACAAGGGATTTTCACGAATTGTAGACTCTTCTTCAGCAATTTTGCTGAATAAGCCGTCCAAAGCTTTTTCAGTGGCAAAGGTGGCAAGATCCACCTCAACCTCTGGCATGGGAGCCTCCTTTCCAAGGATAGCTGCAGCGGCATTGACAGGAGCGCCAACCTGATTATACTTAGTGGTCAGAGTACTCCATGCGGAATCAGCGGAAATACCAGCTACCAAGGGATTTGACAAAGCATTGAAAATCTTGGGGCGATACAGATCCACCAACTGACTGTAGGTTTTTTCCTTAAGATATTGGGTGGCAGCATCCCTTTCACCAGTAACAATGGCAATACCATCACTTACGGTCATCTCGTCGATAACACTGCTGAAAATGGGAACAACTTCTTTGGCAGCCTCCTCAGCACTACGATTCAAGCGAAGCACAACATCGTCCACCAGCTTTTGACCACCAGGAATCTTTCCGATGTTCTCTATCATTACATCGGCTTCTTCTGGTAATAAAATCTTGAGAGCATCATCCCCGAAATAACCATTATCAGCAGACAAGCTGGCAGAAGAGTACTTGATTCCCTCCACCAGCGCATCCTTCATAGCAGAAATAGCCTCGGAATTCGTAAAAGCAGGACCTGTGTTTTCACCGTCTAAAAGACTAGAGGCGAAGGTACCTAAATCTGTACTGAGACAGGAAACAAGGAAAATAGATACAATACAACAAATAACAACACAAAACTTATATCTTTTCATGGATATAACTATACCGTGAAGTAAAAAAATTAACAAGACAAAGGCTTGAAAAGAAAATGTTAAAATATACTTGTATTGCTGAATAATTTGCCGATATACTAGTGTAGACCTGTCTCTTTGGAAAATTGAAGAGTTGGAGCAGGCAATTGAATTGAATGTACGAGGATAGAAATGGCCAGACGCAGAAGACGCAATAACATAGGAAAAACTATCATACTGCTTTTTTTAATTATTATTCTTTTACTTGCGGGCTTGGTATGGTTTGACTATCTCGGTGTAATTCAAGTGAAAAGCATTTTTGCTCCCATCTACAGGCTCTTTGGCCTGCAAACCCAAACCTCCACCTCAGCCACAGGGACAGCCCCCCTTGAGGCGGATTTGGACAACGATCGTTTCCAAAAACGGTTGGAATCCTTGACCCTTAAAGAAGAGGAGCTGAACCAGCGGGAAATACAATTATCACAAGCAGAGGCATTGAACCAGCAGACAGCCCAGGAGCTGGAGAATCGGCGGGCAGCCCAGGAGGAGCGGGAGGTGGCATTCAACAGCACCGTAACCCAATACGATGGTCGCCAGCTGAATATTGTCACCAACGTCCAGAACCTGAACAATATGCCCCCCCAGAATGCAGTTGACATCCTGGTGGCTATGGATGATCAGGATGTTATCGACATTCTGCGTATGGCAGACCAGATTGCGGCGGAGGCAGGAAGCGTTTCCTTGGCTTCCACTTGGTTGATGATGATGCCTGCGGACCGTGCAGCCCAGATCCAACGGAAGATGCTGAGCAAGCCCATGACTTCCACCTCTGCTGAATAAGCTGAACCCCAGAAATGAAGAAGGGGAATGATTGCACTCTCAATCATTCCCCCTTTTATTTTAAACCTCAGCGGTTGGCTCCAGCCATCAGTTTGACAGGGCACCAATGGCAGTACCAAAAGTAATGTCGTTATCCATAGCCACAATGTCAAAGTACAGGTGGCGCTGATCAGACAGATACTTGTCCAAGTAGCCGTGGATGCGGGAGCGGAGGTTGTGGGTCTTGAAGAAGGTGGTACCATTGCACAAAACACAAACAGGCTTTGTGGGACATTCACCCTTGCCACTTTTGATAACACAGGAAGCGACTACAGCAGTGGTAAGACGGGCGGATCGTTCGATTATGGCATCGAGAATCAGGTACATGGTATCGTAATCATCCTGAGTTCCAGGAGCAACCACATCCCCCAGCACGGTATCGTGACGATAGGGGCCATACAAGAACTGGTCCACATCGTACAAATCGGCCTTGGGAAGGGCTGCCAAGCGAGAAGCCACCTGCTCCGAGAACAAGCCTTCCATGGCGGCAGCTTTAAGGGCAAAGGTTGCCAAGGGACCAAGATAGGCTCCAGAACACATCTTTTCCATGACGTAACGGCCGGGAGTGTTGGTGCTGGAGTCAAAGGCGATGTCAAAGGAGGAGCGGGGAAGCTTGTCAAACATGCCGGACTCGCAAACTACAATTTGAGCTGGAGGCGGAGTTGTAACCTGCCCCTCTATCTTTTGGATGGGGTTTGATTCAATGTAGGCGGAGTTCATGCCGGTACCGAGAATCAAGCCCACGTAGGAGCTGTACTTCATTCCAGGCACATTACGAGAAGCACCTGCCAGCAGGGCTGCAGTGGTGTCGTTTAAAAGCATGATGCGTTCAGGCTTGTTCCAGCCACGCCTTACCAAGGCCTCGGAAAGACAGGCTCCCACCTTGGAACCGATGACTGCATTTGCCTTGATTTCCTTGGAAAAGGAAAGCACCTGGCCGTCACCATCGGGAAGAATTTTCATAGCATAAGAGAAACAAAAGCCTATTTTGCTGCTCTTATTTTTTAAATGATCAAGATTGGCAGCAATTTGGTCAAAGAATTCCTCTTTGGACAATTCTCGCTCAATTCCAGGCATGGAGCATTTTTCCAAATCAGAAATACTGGGATTTCCATCAGCATCAAAGTCTACCAAGCAGGAGCGGAAATTTGTTCCACCGGCATCAATAACGATGACACTGGTATTTTTTGGTGTTTTTTCTGGCGGCATTCCCCAGGTGGGAATCATGGGTTGACGGGCATCCATGGGACCATCGCCGCTACCTGCATCAAGCCCCTGCTGCATGTCGTACAAAAGACCTGCAATAACAGAATTTATGTCTGGACCTCCAATGGGGAAACCGTTGCGACCTAAAAATGCTGAAACATTCTGAAACACACTCATAAAACCTCCCGTGTATTGCCTCTAGTATACAACATCAATTCAACACTTGCAACAGAAAAGTATTTTCCATAAAATCGATGTCATGCTGGAAAAACTACGACAGGAACTGAATCAGGAGCAGTTCGAGGCGGTCACCACCACCGAGGGGCCGCTGCTGATTATTGCGGGAGCAGGAAGCGGTAAAACCAGAGTTATTACCTATCGCATCGCCCACATGCTGGAAAAAGGAATCCCTCAGAGCCAAATCCTTGCCCTCACCTTCACCAACAAGGCGGCACGGGAGATGGAGGAGCGGGTAAAGGAGCGTACCGGAAAGAAGCTCCAGAACCTCACGGTGTCCACCTTCCACGCCTTCGGAGTCCGCATCCTTCGCCAGGACATAGAGAAGCTTGGCTGGCGGAGCAATTTTTCGATATACGATGATACGGACAGAAACCAGCTCATAAAGGAGAGCGGCCGGGAGCTGGGCTTTACGGCGGACGCACTGGACGTCTATGCAGTGGGAAACCTCTTCTCCAACATCAAGACGGGACGGTGGACCTGGGACAACGCAAATCCAAAGCTGCGGGGAAACGTGCAGTACCAGCAGCTGTACCAGGAGTACCAGCGGGGCTTGCAGCTGTACAATGCCGTGGACTTTGACGACCTGATTACCCTGCCCATCCGCCTGTTCCGGGAGCATCCTGACGTGCTGGAGCAGTACCGAAGCCGCTACAAGTACATCATGGTAGACGAATTCCAGGACACCTCCATCCAGCAGTACCAGATGATGCACCTGCTGGCGGACAGGAACGTGGCGGTGGTGGGAGATGACGACCAGTCCATTTATTCCTGGCGGGGAGCCAACTACGAGAACATCCGCATGTTCGAGCGGGACTTTCCCGACGTGCGGGAGATTCGTCTGGAGCAGAACTACCGCTCCACCGAGACCATTTTGGCGGCAGCCAACGGAGTCATCTCCCACAACACCAACCGCAAGGACAAGTCCCTGTGGTCTGGAAATGGCTCCGGCCGCCCCATCGAAATCTTTTTGCCGGAAAACGAGGCGGCGGAGGCCGACTTCATCGCCGAGGCCATACAGGGCATCTGCATGTCGGAAAGGCGAAGCTACGACGACTTCGGGGTGCTGATGCGGGCAAACACCCAAAGCCGCGCCATAGAGGAGGCCTTTCTGGCGGCCAACATCCCCTACACCATCAGCGGCGGCTCCAGCTTCTTCCAACGCAAGGAAATCAAGGATGTCATCAGCTACCTTCGGGTCTGCGCCAACCACGACGACGACATCAACCTGCTGCGCATCCTGAACACGCCCCGCCGTGGCATTGGACGCAAAACCTTGGAAACCTTGAACGAGCTGGCAAAGGAGCATAACTGCTCCCTGTGGCAGGCAATCAAGAGGGCCTTGCAAATGGAGGGGATTGAGTACCGGGAAAAAGAAGCCGAGGAAGGGGAGCCACAGGAGGAGCAGGAAGAGGAATTCCAGCTGATGGCGCTGGAGTCTGTCTGTGAGGATGAGGCGGGCCTGGGCATAAATAGGAAGACACTAGTAGAACTGGCTTCCTTTGTGGAGCTGATTTCCCGCTGGAGAGGCACCCTGCTTTCCGGCCATGGCCTTGCAAAGAAGGTGCGGGACATGATTCAGGAAATCAACTACTGGGACTATCTTATCAGCGAGTACCAGAAGAACGAGAAGGCCGCCCGCTTCAAGTTCCTGAACATCGAGAGCCTCATGCAATCCCTGGAAAGCTGGGAGAACGGCGAGGCGGCCAACGGAGGCGACGCCAGCCTGTTCACCTACCTGAACCGCATCACCCTCCTGTCCCGGGACGACATGGAGGATGACTCATTCAAGGGCAAGGTGAACCTGATGACCATCCACGCCTCCAAGGGCCTGGAGTTTCCCGTGGTGTTCATAGCCGGGGCAGAGGACGGAATCATTCCCCATGCCCGCAGCATAGAAGAAAGCGAGGAGAACATCGAGGAGGAGCGCAGGCTCTTTTACGTGGCCATCACCCGCGCCCAGCACAAGCTGTTCATCTCCGCCTGCCGCCGCCGAAAGAAGATGCAGGCTGTGGTGGAGGCCGAGCCCTCCCGCTTTTTGGACGAGATTCCCCCGGAGCTGGTGGAATACCACGAGCCGGCCGCAGCGGTGGATACGGAGACCGCCAAGAACATGATGGCGTCCCTGGCGGCAATGTTCCGGAAGAAGTGAGGAAATAGAAACTCACTCCTCACTCCTAATTCCTCACTCCTCCTCGGACTCGAAGGTGGGGAAGCGGGTGAGATAATCCTTGGTGTGGCGGGCGGCCACTCCGCTGAGCACAATCAGGGAGACGCAGTTTGGGATGGCCATGAGCCCATTGGTGATGTCGGCGATGGTCCAGACGGCGCTGACGGTCATGTAGGGGCCTATGGCGATTGCCACGATGTACAGCAGGCGGAACACACCCACAGCCTTCATGCGGCCATTGGTCAGGTATTCCAAGCAGCGCTCGCTGTAGTAGTCCCAGCCCAAAATCGTGGTGAAGGCAAAGAACACCAGACAAAGCATCAGCAGGAACTGAACGCTGAGGCCGTCACCACCCAGCACCTTGGAAAAGGCGGCGGTGGTAAGCACTACACCCTTGAGCTCAGGATTGCTCCAAATATCCTCACCGGCAATGACGATGGAAAGGCCCGTCATGGTACAGATAATCAGGGTGTCGATGACGGTGCCAGTCATGCTGACCAAGCCCTGCTCCACCGGATCCTTCATCTGGGCAGAGCTTGCGGCAATGGGGGCGGAGCCAAGGCCCGCCTCGTTGGAGAAGATTCCCCGCGCCACACCCTTCTGCATGGCATCAGTCATCTGCTTGAGGACAAAGCCCATGGCACCACCTGCCACCGCCTGGAATCCAAAGGCCCCCTGGAAAATAGTGGCAAAGGCGGCGGGAATCTTGGTGGCATTCATCACCACAACGCTCAGGCCCAGGAACACGTAGATGACCGCCATGAAGGGAACAACCACCTCGGAAACCTTGGCAATCCGCTTGAGGCCCCCAAGGATTACCAGGGCGGCGCAAATGGTCACGATGGCCCCGCCGATTACTGTTGACCAGGAATAATCAATTCCCATCAGAGAGAAGGCGATGTTGCTGTTGGTGGGGTCAAAGGCATTGTTGATGGCGCTGGTGATGCCGTTGATCTGGGTCATGGTACCGATACCCAAAATTCCTGCGCAGACGGCAAAGAAGGCAAAGAGCTTGGCAAGCCACTTCCACTGAGACCCCATTCCCTTCTCTATTGTATAGAAGGGACCACCCAAAATATGACCGTCCTCCTTCACCTCACGGAACTTGCAGGCCAGCATACACTCAGTGAATTTGGTGGCAGTACCGAGAATCGCTGCAATCCACATCCAGAACAGGGCGCCGGGACCGCCGGCAGAAATGGCGGTGGCCACCCCCACGATGTTTCCAGTACCGATGGTGGCGGACAGGGCGGTACACAGGGCGGCAAAGGCGGAAACCTCACCCTCGCTTCCCTCCCGCTTGCGGAAGATGGAGCGGAAGCCACGCCCCAGCCGGGTGAACTGGATTCCCCCCAGCCGGACAGACAGAATCAGGCCGGTGGCCAGAATCAGCACGATGGTGGGGATTCCCCACACCACATCATTGATGGAAGAGAGAATTGAATCGAAAGACATGTCAATTCCTGCGGGAGCAATGTCCCTTTAAAAAAGATAAGAGCCAGACATTCACTCGCCGCGAATATAACTGGCTCTCCAAAGAGTGACTTGAACAGGTTTTTATTAGCTCCGTCCACTTTGCCTGAGATATCGGCTCGAATAGCCTTAACCCTTCGGCGCCCCAGGCGACTGAAACCAGCATCCTGGGAACTCTCCAGAGAATCATAACCACAAAACACGTTGCATTATGACAGCTTAATGTAACATATCAAAGGAAAAATAGCAAGAAAAAATTATAAAAGCAATTTTTTCTATTTTTTTAGTAATATTAAAATAATGAATTATCTTATTTTTCTCTAAAAATTCTAAAACAATATTTACTTTTATATTGATATGTGAGATAATGAATATAGGACTAAAGTTCAAGTAAGATTTATTTTGACTTTGGGCATGTACTTTACACATCGGTATTCATGATTTATGGAGGCATAGCATGAAACGCTCTATTCGTATTTCCCTGTTTATTCGGTTTGGAATCCTGACTCTCCTCATCTTGTTGGCCACAGTCATAGGGTTTCTTGGATTGAATCGGTTGAACAATGCAAACGATCATCTTTCCTTGATAACAGTGCCTGCAGTACGAGCTTCCGCAGACATCAATCTGAACCTTTCTGATTTCAGAATAGCTGAATTACGTTATTTGAATGCACTTACTGATGACATTCGAGACCGCTATCGGACACGCATCACAGAATTGCAGCAGTTGATGACTACCTTGTTCAAGGAATATGAACGATTAATCGAAACAGCGGAGGATCGGGCCCTTTTGCAAGCAGTGGAAAATGGCTGGGAAGACTACATGAGAATACACACGCAAATCATGGAGGTCAGTAAGGATGGTAGTGATGAAGGTATTTATCAAGCCCGAGTTTTGTTGAACGAATCCACCACCCTCTTTGATGATGTAACAGCACAGTGCATTGCTCTGGAGGATTACAACCAAGAGCTGATGAATATGGCTCAAGCCAATAGCACCCAGATGTTCAGCGAGTCCAGCATCACCATCACATGCATTTGTCTGACCAGCATCGTTCTTGCAGTGATAGTATCCATTGTTTACAGCAATTCCCTGATTGCAGGAATCAACACCGTCAAAAATGGACTCAAGGATCTTTCCGAGGGAGACTTGACTATTTCAAGCACCACTACGGAAGAACGCAACAGGTGTGCAAGTCGCAAGGATGAGATTGGAGAGATGGGACAAGCCTTGCAGAACATGCTGCAGGAATTAACAGAAATTACCGTTGCCTTGTACTCAGCTTCCAACCAGGTAAAGGACGGTGCCACACAAATTAGTGCCACAAGCCAGCAGGTGGCAACTGGAGCCTCCAGTCAGGCTGCATCTACTGAAGAAATGTCTTCCACCATGGAAGAAATGGCTTCCAACATTCGCCAGAACGCAGATAATGCAACAAAAACCGGCACTATTTCTCAGCGTACCACTGAAGACGGAAAGCGTGGTGGCGTTGCAGTGCAGGAGGCCTTGGTAAATATTCACGACATTGCCCAGAAGATTGGCATCATTGAAGACATTGCCAGCCAGACAAACCTGCTGGCCTTGAACGCCGCCATTGAAGCTGCCCGTGCCGGTGAAGCAGGAAAGGGCTTTGCTGTTGTAGCAAGTGAGGTTCGCAAGCTGGCAGAACGCAGCTCCGTTGCAGCCGGGGAAATCAGCGAGCTTTCTTCAATCACAGTAAACTCCGTAGAACAGGCAAATGACATTGTATCTGGCGTGGTCAAGAGTATCGAAGAAACAAATATGTTGGTAGAAGAAATTGCCACAGCCAGCCGAGAGCAGGATACTGGTGCCCAGCAGGTGAACAAGGCCATCGTACAGCTGGATACCATCGTACAGCAGAATGCAGCGGCCTCCGAGGAATTGGCAGCCATGGCAGAAGAGCTGACCACCCACTCCCAGTCACTCTTGGATACCATCAGCTTCTTTAGGTTGGATGCAAAAACCATGAAAGCAGCAGGTTTTCAATCTTCAGCAGCAGCTTCTTCCAAGAAGAGCACCCCTGCTGCCCCTGCACCAGCCCGGCAGGTGAAGGCTACAGTGAACACGGTGAAATCATCAGGCTATGGACAGGGAGCCACCCCTTTTACTCCGAGCGACGATTTCAGCGACATGGATTTTGAGGAATTTTAGTTCAGACTAAAATTATACACACCCCACGGCTGGCCAGAAGTTTTCTGGCCAGCCTTTTTTTCTGGTGGAAGGAAGCGGTTATCACTGGCAATGCCTTGCCTTATGTGCTGGCGGGCAAGGTGGTAAAATTGAAGCGCTCCACAAAACGGACCAACTCCCGCTGCCGCTCCTCCGTCCAGTCGCACTGGAAGATTTCCACATAGCGTCCTTTTTTTTGTCCGTATACGGTGAGGTTGTATTCAATCATGTTCCAGATATTGGTGCTTTTTTGATGGCGGGCATTCAAGGCGACTTCCTCCCGACTACGAGCCCCAGGACGGAGGGCATAGACATTGCATCGATATTTTTTCAGCACAAGAATATGGTAGCCCCTTTGTCGCAGCTGTTCCTCCGCCAGATTGTCTCCAACTATATCAACAAAATGCATCCTCTTTACAATGTACATGAGGCTTGGAAGGACAAAGCAAATCAAGCTAAACACCACGAGCATGGATGCGGTGGGAACAAGCATGAAAACCTCCTCTTTATCTTCTCTAATAAAATTGTATACCTAGCTCAGACAGAATGCAAGTTTTAAAAATACAATACATTTGACAAGATTATAAATATATACTATACTAATGTCAAGATGAATATAAGAAGAACCTATGCAGCTATAGATCTCAAGAGCTTTTACGCCAGCGTGGAATGTGTGGAACGGGGGCTTGATCCTATCACCACCTGCCTTGTGGTGGCAGATCCCAGCCGGGGAAAAAACACCATCTGCTTGGCCGTAACCCCGGAATTGAAGAAATACGGATTGAGCGGACGCTGCAGAATGTTCCAAGTAACACAAAGGATGAGGGAGATTAAAGCTCAAACAGGGAAGGAGCTGCAGTACATTGTTGCTCCCCCGCGCATGGCCCTGTATATGAAGTATTCTTCCAATATCTATGGAATATACCTTAAATATTTTTGCCACGAGGATATCCATGTTTATTCCATTGACGAGGTGTTCATCGATTTGACCACCTATCTTCCATTGTACAAGCTGGATGGGAAAAGCTTGTGCCGTACCGTGATTCAGGAGGTGTTCAAGGCTACAGGAATTACGGCTACGGCGGGCATTGGTCCCAATCTCTTTTTATGCAAGGTTGCCATGGATATTATGGCAAAACACACGCCTCCAGATGAGTGGGGTGTGAGAATTGCCCAGCTGGATGAAATTAGCTTCCGCAAAAAATTATGGAGCCACCGTCCCCTCACAGATTTTTGGCGGATTGGCCCGGGCACAGCCCGCCGCTTGGAAAAAAACTGCCTGTTTACCCTGGGAGATGTGGCCCGCCGTTCACTGAATCCAGCAGGAGAGCGGAAGCTCTACAAGATTTTTGGCGTTGACGCAGAAATTCTCATTGATCATGCCTGGGGATACGAGCCCTGCACCATGGCCCATATCAAAAACTATAAGCCGGAAAATAAAAGCATTGTGTCGGGGCAGGTTTTACCCCATCCCTACCCCTTTCAACAAGCCCGTCTGGTGGTTCAAGAGATGACGGAGCTTTTGGCCCTAGAATTGATGGAGCAAGGTTTGGTGACAGCCCAATTGGGCTTGGGAGTTGGCTACAGCTCCTGCAAGGAGGGGGACAAGTATCAAGGGCCTGTGAGAATAGACCATTACGGCAGGATAGTACCAAGGTCTGCCCATGGCAATGTGCTTATAGGAAAGCCCTCCTGTCTCGCCTCCATCATGGTGGCAGCCGTTCTACAGGTTTTTGACACCATGGTTAATCCAAACCTGCTGGTTCACCGCATCCATATTTGTGCCATGAAGGTAATCCCCAAAGCTTCGGTGCAGCCAGAGCTTTTTGACCAAGATGAAGTCCTCAAAAAGGAAGACAATCTTCAGTCAACCCTGCTGCAGATACAACATAAATTCGGCAAAAATGCCATCATCAAGGGCCACGACTTGGAAGAAGCAGGAACCAAGCGGGAGCGGAACCAACAGATTGGAGGACACCGAGCATGAATGAAGCAGAAAACCATGCAGAAAATCATGATGCCATAATCTACACCCACTGGCCCCAAGTATCACGGCGGGAAAGGATGCCCTTGGAAAGCCGAGCCAAGATATTCATGCCCTTTTCCGCCTTGAAGGGACTTACCCAAGCGATTCAGCGTCAGGTGCAGGCTCAGGAGAATCAGCAGGAAGGGAATGAAGGTGGAAAGAATGACAGCCCCTTTTCTACCTACCGCTGACTGGTGTCTATGCAATTTCATCCCCCCAGCGGGAGAGCCCACCCCACGCCCTCAAAAAATTATCCTGGGGAAATCCCCCTCCCCGTCTCCGCAGGAACCGTCGGGCAAACCGCCGCATGACTTGCCGGAAGGCTTCCTGTCCCCGCCGCCGGCAGGGTTGGCGGCCGCCTCCCGGCTCCCCTCCGCCCCGCAAGCCTCCCCCTCCGGGTCCTCTCGGAACACGCCGGACAAGGGGAATGCATCACAGAGGCGGTACTCGCCTCTCTCCTCGTCCAGCACATAGTCCAGATACACCTGGTAGGGTCCGCCACCAACCAGACCGGGAAAGGAAAGCCCAAAGCCCATGCACAGCCCCATCCGGACACCGGTGTCCTCCGGCGCGCAGGTGGCGAAGGGCTTGTCCAGGGAGGAGACCGCCCCGCCCGGAAAGCCCGTGAGCCTGTTGGCAATTACCACCTGCCGGGCATGGCCGTCACGATACGGAGCCACGGCAGTGACCCCGGACAGGCTCAGGATGCCGAAGCTGTCCTCCCCCAGGTCCACGGCGGTGAAGTCGCCGGAGAAGGCCGAGGCCTTGACATGGAACAAGAGCCAGGCGAGGCTCTCGTGCATGACGAGCATCAAGGGCAGGCAGGTCTCCCACTGGACCTGGCCCTCATTGTCCAGAAAGGAGACATTCAGCAGACGGCCCTCCTTGAGGCTGCCGAACAGGATGTCCTCCAAGTCCTTCTGGCGGCGGAACAGGGCAAGCTGCATGGGATTGGTTCCCGTGGCAAGCTGGATTCGGTTGGCCAGCGCCCTTCCCTCCTCCCGGTCGTACAGCTCCGCCCGCCGCATGAGGGAGCAGATGCCCTGATGGAGCCTGCCAAAGAGCCGTGTCCCCCCGAACACCCTGGCGATGAGGTCGCTGCACACCTGCAGCGCCAGACTCTCGTCCTCGTCCAGGAAGATGCCCGCCACCGAGAATCCGTCCAGCAGGTAGCAGTAGCCCTTCCGACTCCGGTCATAGTGGAGGGGGGCGTGGTACACCTCCTTCATGTCCTTGAGAATCCGCAAGACCTGCCGCTGGCTCACACCGGTGACCTCCGCCAGCCGCTCCACGGAGGGATAGGTTTCCCGACGCACCAGGTCGTCAATCCTGATGATGTTGGCGTACTGCTTGTTCACTCCAGATAGCTCCTGCATTTCCCCTGCGCTCCTAGTCCTTGGCTGGCCTTCCCTGCACCATGTCCGCCAGCCGATTCCTTGCCACCTCGAATCCCTCAGGATCGCCGTCCACCATGATGCAGTCCCGCTCCCGAAGCCGTGGCCGCCCCGTCTTCTTTGTCACCGCCACCAGGTGGGACACATCCCGCTCCTTGCCTTCCTTCATACGCTCCTCCCCGTTTTGACCTGCCATACTGCAACCCTCCTCAAGCATCCTTGCTTTTGCCTTTGAGCTCCTCAAGCATTTCCCGAATCCCCTTGGGCCCAGGATCCTCATGCACTTCAGGCCTTTCAGGAATGACGCCCATCAGATTGGGTAGCTCCTCCGACATCTCCACCATCAACTCCCTCCCACCATTTGCCTGGCGGCTGACCACATGCACCGGCCGCCTTTCCTGCCGATTGAATCTCATCTGTTCCTCCTTGGGTCTTTTTTTCAGTATACCAAGCATACAGTGACATATAATGTCAGTATACGCCGCTCCCTGGTCTAAAAAGTCCAGAGGGGAAATCACACCCCGCCCTCCGAGCCGCCCCACAAGGCACCACCAATGTAGGAGGTGAGCCGCTGGGCAAGCTCCGCAAAGTCAAGCTGGCACTGGAGGAAGTGGTCCGCCTCCGCCTTGCCGAAGACCACATCCCCTGTCACGCAGGAAAGGGTCAGCGATGAGTCCATGCTCTTGAGCATGTGCCAAAAGAGCTTGGCATCGGTCTCCCGCAGCCGCTGCACATTCTCGTCGCTGAAGTGCTCCCGCACCTCCACCTCATCCCCGTCCTCGTCCAGTACCGCTGCTTCCAAAAACTGGTGAAAGATGTCCAAAAAGAGCTTGGCCAGGAAGAAGTCGGCGCAGTCGGCCAGCAGGGGGACATGCACCACAAGATTTTCTTCCTCTTTGGTAATGGCTATACCTCGGATAGACTGATTTTCAATATAGAACTGTCCTCCGTACCCCTGCTCCTGCAACTTGAGGCACAGCTTGGTATCATCTCCCAAGTGTCGCTGCACCAGAGCGTGGAATGCCTCCAGGTCCAGGTAGTCCTCGCAGGCAACAAAATATCGTCTACTCATATATATAACTCCGCTAAAATTGAGATATTGTAGCAGTAGTATACTACATTGTGACAGAAAAAGACAGGTTAGAGGTGGAAGGGAAAACTTGAAAACGTTGACAAAATCAAAACAGCACTTATACTAGGATAGTAAATAAATTTTAAGGAATTATTATGACTCTCGAAGAAAAAATAAATAATATAAATATACCACAGATTAATGAACTCAACACAGGAAAAGCTAACACACTTGAAGCATTTTGGAGTGATGTTATCCAGCCTAATTTAATATCTTATAATACTGCTGCCGAATGGTGTGATTTGCTATTTCGCTACATAGAAGATACTAATGTAATTTATGCTATTAGAACATTTAACAATAGAGGTAAAAATCAAGATAAGGACTTGAGACGAGGTTTTTATACAAACACAAACCAGAATTATGGCTTCTTTTACACAGATAATTATTTTTCTGCTTTTTTTTGTAAGATGGCGTTAGATAATTACGTACCAACATATACAAATTTCAAAAAAATGTTTATTTCCAGAACTTTTCCTGCTCGTTTTGGACAAAGTTGTAAAGCCGAACGAGATAAAGCCTCTTTTAAAATAAATGCTAAAGATCCTCAAATTAATAAAGCTGGTTACAAAATATCACACATTATTGATGTTGGTAGCGGGTATTATGATGGAATAACCGAATATAAAATTTCAGATATTTGTGCTCAATATTTTCCACGTGGAATCTATGATGATTGGAAAGAAAAAAAAGATGAATACGGTGTTTATTTTGTTAGAGAGTTAGAAGTTCCAAACCATGCACTAAAATATCTTAAAGCTATTTTTTTAAGAATCACTTGTCCATTAAATTATATTCTTACTCCAAAAAGAAAATTTCAACTAAATAGAAAAAAATGACATTGGAGAAGATTCAAACTTAATGCAATATGCTATGTATAAGTTCTCACAGCAATATGGACAATATTACACAGAATTTCTAAAAAGAATAATGACAAATCAAAAATTACCTTTGAAAGATAACGGGAATTTCCATATTAACATAGAATATGGATTTAATATAACATCGCAAGAGAGTATATCTCAGACTAGTTCTCATAGCAGTGTCTCAAAATCAAATTCTAAAACCCCACCTCTGAGGTTATCAGATAAAAAGAAAGCCGACTGTCTGAAAGCTTATTTATTTGACGGATTAAGCTTTAGACAAATTGAAAGTCAAATTATGGGAATAGAGTCAAAAGCTAGAGGTGGAGGCTTTAAGGCACAAACTTTAATGAGACATTATAACATACCAGCTAGTCAAAAAGGTATATTTAAGAATTTGACATATAATGAAGCTTGTCTTCGTCAAACAACTCCTCCATTAAGAGAGATTCTTGATTACATCAAACAAAATTCATAGAGATATCCCCCTTTGAACTCATTTTTCAACAACAAATGGCTTCATACTCTCCGCTAGTGCGTTAAACAACGGTACTATAACAGAATTTCCAAACTGCTTGTATGCTCGTGTATCAGATACTGGTATAACATAATCATCTGGATACCCCATTAACCTTGCACATTCACGAGGAGTTAAGCGACGAGGATTCTTATTCTCTCCTTGGTAAATCAAGATTTCTGAACCATCTTTATAATATCGAGCAGACAAGGTTCTTGCTATGTCATTACCTGTCACCAAACCAAAACCAAAACCATTGCCCATTGACCTATGTTTTGAAGCATAATCTTGGAGGTACTGCCACAACTTATCAGTCAAGGTATATTTTTCAAGAACTCGTTTATTTTCAAAATCGAAATACTTTGTTCCATCTTGAGGAAGATATGGTTCTGTTCCATCTGTTTTATGAAGAATACTATCCAGAGTAATTTTTCCCTTAGCTGGTATATCCATCTTTGAAAAATCAAAATCAACTTTGTCCTTAAACCCAACAATAATAATTCTCTCACGATGTTGTGGAACCCAGCTTTGACCATCTATAACTTTACAATCACAAAAATACCCCAAGTCTTTGGTAAGTGTCTCCCAAATAATTTCAAAAGTACGACCCTTATCATGGGATTTCAAATTTTTGACATTCTCTAGAACAAAAGCTTTTGGTTGTTTTTCCTTTATAATTCGTGCAACATCAAAAAATAATGTTCCCTGAGTTTTATCTTCAAAACCAGTAGGTTTCCCTAGAGATTTTTTCTTTGAAACTCCTGCAATAGAAAATGGCTGACATGGAAAGCCCGCAAGAAGAATATCATGGTCAGGGATCGATGCTGCATCAACCTTAGTTATATCCCCTGAAATAATATCCTTCGACGGATAATTATTCATATAGGTTTTTTTTGCATAATCATCCCATTCAGAAGTAAAAACACATTTTCCTCCAGCCTGTTCAAATCCCTTTCTAATACCACCGATACCAGCAAATAAATCGATGAAAGTAAAATCAAATTCCAAACTATTATAATTCTTTGAAGATATTCTTCTTTCAATCATATTATTTAAGCGGTCAATTAGATAGCACGGAGGTTCCGTAACAGCATTCATCCATCGATTAACAGTACTTTTATTTACTTGTAGTTCCATCGCCATATCAGCAGTAGAATAAAACTGAGATAACTGAGATAATAAATTGAGTATATTATTTTGAGAAACTTCTGACATAGCTTTCCCTACATGTGGAATCAATATGGCATTATGCAATATTTTGTCCCCATTGACAATATGTGATTGTTAAAATAAATAATATTTTTTACAATAAAAAGGAGCGAGGAAATGTTATGGAAAATTTAGCTGTACAAGCAATTTCAGATGCTACAAATAGTAGTAAAGTATTCTGCAAGTTTTTGTCTGCAAATGACACCGGAGAAACAGGAGGTCATCAAGCAGGTATTTATATTCCACACAATTCAATTTCCCTCATTTTTGATACACCCTGTAAGAAAGGAGAAAATAAAGAAATTGAATCCGTAATAACATGGCAGAATCATTTCGATACTCAAGTAAAATTTAAATATTATGGCCAAAAAACAAGAAATGAATATAGAATCACGCACTTTGGCAGGGGATTTCCTTTCCTTCAACCAGAATATACTGGTGCATTATTTATTTTATTGAAACTTAATAACGATACATACAAAGGTCATATTCTAAATACTGATGATGAAATTACATATTTTTTAGATTATTTTGGAATTTCAAGTACAGAAACAAATCAACTTATTGAAAATGCAACTGTCACCCCCAATAAAGAAGAACATCAAGCTATACTTTCCTTTGTACATAATTTCACAAAAGAATTTCCTTCATCAGATGAAATGGCTCTTCAAGCACAAAATATTCAGAATACAATATATAACCACTTGGAATACATCCAAACAAATCCCGATAAAAAACTATTAGAATGGATTTCTGTTGAGTATAACCTTTTTAAAGCATTTGAACAGTCACATTACGGAAATACTATAAAAAAAGGATTTCATAGTGTGGAGGAATTTATTACAATTGCAAATCAAGTAATAAATAGACGAAAAAGTAGAGCTGGAAAAAGCCTTGAACATCATCTTTGCACCTTATTCAAAGGTAACAATGTTAGTTTTACTTCTCAAGGTATTACAGAAGGTAAAAAAAAGCCTGATTTTATATTTCCTTCAGAAGAAGCTTATCACGAAAAATCATTTTCTGAAAATAAACTCACAATTTTAGCTGCAAAAACTACTTGTAAGGATAGATGGAGACAAATCCTTAATGAAGCGGACAGAGTAAGAAACAAAAATAAATTTCTTTGTACTATGCAACAGGGGATATCTAAAGAGCAACTCAAAGAAATGTCAGAAGAAAAAGTCATTCTAGTTGTTCCTGAAAACTACATTACTTTTTACCCTAAAGAGTACCAATCAGAAATTTGGAGTATTAAAAAATTCATCCAATACGTTAAAGAATTAGAAAATAGCTAAGATTTTGCGGATACTACAAATCACCTGCAACATCTTCCTATAACAAAGCCATCTTATAATTTCTTACGCAATGATCTGGTCTTTAGTACAGTCGTAGATTACTTCCGTTGGGTGATATGGATTTCGTGAAATATAATCTATGAAGGCGTTATGTTGTTCTGACGTCATTAAAAATATTCCTAGCTCATTTGCAAAAGCCAAAATATTGCCCCCAACCATAGAAAAAACAAGTTCTTTTCTACCTGAAACGTCTTCAACAATATGGACAGTCAACAAAGACAAGTTATGTTTTTTCGCTATCCTTTTGACATGCTTTTTAACAGCATAATCAGTCTGTATTTCTGGATGTTGCTGTTTTACTATTTGTCCCAACAGTTCAATTGCATCACAGCTCAAATCGACAATATCCGCTATGTGCTGAATTTGTTTCTTGTTTTCATCGGAAGTGCAGAATAATTCCGCACCCATCTTCACCGTTGCTGTTACAGTTTTCATGGTATTCATACAGCCATATCTCCTTCAAAGGTTGCCTTGTCAATCCTCTATAATAAATATTCTGACATTATCATTCAAAATGCAATTTTCTCCACTTAAATCTTTCTTAAATTTTCATCTTATTTCTATACATTAAATCAAAATATTTCGTTGTACCATCAATTAAAAAATAACAATGCCCCAGTTTCAGCACAAGTTGGAACTGGGGATTCAACCCCCTCCCCACCTTGCCTTTTACCCCAAAAGGTGATACCCTCTTTTCCTACAAGGAGAGCTGCCATGAACAGAGAAGCCCAGGTGCTTGAGCGAGTTAATAATCCCAATCTTTTCAATAGTCATAACGGTATGACCGTCACTGCTGTAGGTGATGGCAAGGCTCAAGGAGTGCTAGAAGTCTCTTCCACCAGTCTCAATCCCCACGGCACAGTTCACGGTGGCTGTCTGTACACCCTGGCGGATACGGTGGCTGGCTCCGCCGTTGCCGCCAGCTGCGGTGGTCCCTGCGTTACCGTCAGCGGAACCATGGAATTCCTTCGGCCAGCAACGGGCGCCACCATTCACTGTGAAGCCAGTCCCAAAAAGCTGGGAGGTACCATCTGTACCATGCAGGTAGTGCTCACAGACCAAGACCACAAGGAGGTGGCCACCGGCACCTTCATCTTCATGCTGGTACAGCCCAAGGCCTAGAGCTTCATCTCATCCTTCACCCGCCGCAGCTTTTGTGCCACCTGGTCTGGAGCAATCATGTCCAACCCCTCTGCCTTGATGCAGCAGGTTTCCTGAATGCCAAAAAAACTCTTGCACAAACTTTCCCAGTAGCTATAGCCATAGTCGCAAAAGATGGGGCCACCTGCGGTGGTAACGTAGTAAAGCTTCTTGGCACGGCACATTCCCACAGGAGCCGCCCCCTCATAGTCAAAGGTAATGCCAGAAACGCAAATATTTTCTATATAGGTTTTAACGATTGCAGGAAAGGACAGGTCCCAGTAGGGGGCGGCCACCACAACCACGTCGGCGGCGGCAAACTGACGGGCCAGATTGAACCGTGGGTGGTGGAATTCCCCTGCCGCCAGCAGCCTGTCCCGCTCCACAAGGCTTTCCCGGCTATGGCCACACAAGGCCAACTGCGCCAGTTCCAATTCCTCCACCACCAGCTGACTAGACTCCGACAAGGCTTCCGCACCTGCAAGAGCGGCAGAAAGCAGGGTCAAAAGATGCCGTGCCAGCTCCAAGGTTCTAGAATTTTCTCTTACACAACCGTTTACAAACAAAACCCTCATGGCTTACCTCTCATTCTCCTTCCAGCCGTTGCTCCGCCCCCTTCATCTTCATGCCCGCAGGCTCCCCTCTGGCTCATCCTCGTGAGGGCAGATTCCTCATCTTCATTACCAGTGGTGGAGCGCACAATGAGGAAAGCACAACCAGTATCCACAGATTGCCGGAAAAAAAATTGTAGGATTGGAGGAGCTCCCCAAATCCACCACCATCCATTGCATACATTCCGTAATCGAACAAATTAGTCAGTGCAAACCAAATAAGACCAAAAAAGTAATAATCACGACGCTTGCAATGCCTAATTCTTGGTATCAAGAGAAAGGCTACAACAAAAATGCAGATGCTTAGAATAATGCCGCTAAGGGGAAGAGAAGCACCGCCCATATAGACCAGCACATACTCACGGAAACCGCCGTTCAGTATAGCGACGGGAATTATCAAAAACCAAACTGCAATTGCCAGCAAATATCGTGTCATACAGAGCCATCCACTACAGGCACATAGTCATGTAAATCGGGATGAGGGTCACATCATCATCTCGACATAAGTCTTTGCCATAAATGATGAACCGCTCATGCTTTTTCAGCTTGTATTTTTTGACAAAATTGTCAAAGGATTTGTGGTTCCGGTAGCTGGAAGACTTTACCTCTATGGGACAGAGGATTCTGTCTCGCACTATCAAAAAGTCAACTTCATATTTCTGGGCCGTTTTCTTGTCTTCCGGGGTATACCGATATTCGTGAAAGAAAAGCTCATATCCTCTGGCCCGCAACATTTGGGCAACCATGTTCTCAAAAATCATTCCAAGATTGGTTCCAATTCGACCAGAAATTATTTTCCTATATAATTCCTCCTCCACCTGCCGTGAGGTTTTGAGAATCTGAGAAACAAGAAGTCCCGTATCACCTAAAAACAACTTGAAATTGTCGGATTCAGCAAACAAATCAAGGGTAATTTCAAGGTTGGTCACATTCCTGCAATAATTTCCAATCATGGACTCATCAATACACCGCACCGAATACAGATAGTTCTTATAGCGTGCATTTTCTGACACCACGGAAAACTTGAACTTTGAATTCCTATTTGCAAGCTGCTCTGGAATGGACTTGAAAACAGCAGAAGCCTTTTCATTATTCTCATCATCATATTTCTTCAGATCCTCCTCATACAGGGCAAGGATATTTCTTTTTATGGCATCAATCTGCTTGAATGTTTTCCCTTCCACAAAGGCACTGACAGCCTGGGGCATTCCCCCTATAGCAAAATAAGTCCTGAATTTTTCCATGATTATCCTGTGCATCTTGTCACCCACAGGAATCCGATTCTCAAAGCACTCCTTTATGAAAGGAGCGATGGTGGTATCTCCCGTTGCCCACAGAAACTCCTCAAAATCCATGGGATACATTTTGCGCCTGTCCTCTTCAGAAGGAATGAGGATTTCCTGACTTTTCTTTTTTATGCTGATTAGGGAGCCTGTTTCAATGTAGTGATACCGACCATCCTTCACAAGATACTTGATTGCCTCCCTGGCCTTGGGAAATTTTTGCACCTCATCGAAAATGATGACGGAGTTTCCAGGCTTCAATTCCTTTCCGGCAAAGAGAAAGAGATTCCGGAAGAAAACATCAGGATTACCTACATTGTCGAAATTATCCTTTATATCTTTTGATGCAGTAACAAAATCGATGACAAGATAATCCTTATACTCGTTCTTCGCAAAAGCCTCTGCAATGGTGGACTTGCCAATTCGTCGGGCTCCGTCAATCATCAGGGCAGAAGCATGGCTAGACGTCTGCTTCCATTCCAACATCTCATCATAGAACTTCCGCTTAAAAGTACGCATCCTCATACCTTCAGTATATCCCGAAAATGAAGAATTTGAAACCCTTATTTTTCCCGAAAATAAAGAATTTTGAACCAGTATTTTTCCCGAAAATAAAAAATATTTAAGATATTCTACTAAGTGCTTGCCCTTTTCCCCCTCAAATCCCTTCCAGCCGTTGCTCCGCCCCCTTGTGTCCCAAAGCAGCAGCCTTTTCATAGAGCTTGCGGGCTTTCTTGGGGTCGGGGCTGCCGCCGTAGCCCTCGGAATACCAGTCAGCCAGCTGCACCATGGCATCCGGGTAACCTGCGTTGGCCGCGGCCTTCATCTTTTTCAATGCCATCTGGCTGTCGGCCTTGTTGTAGTAGTAGAGGGCCAGCTCGAACTTGGCCTTGGCATTCTTGCCCTTCTCGGCCTTGGTAAAGTATCTGTGCATCAGTCGCTCAGGATTTTCCCCCGCCACCGCCGAGGGATTGTGCTTGATGTGGCAGCCGTGGAGGTAGTCCTGAAGGGCTTGCATAGCCTTTAAGTCAGCGGGAGAAAAATTGACGATGGCGGCCAGGGCAATGTCGTCACCGCTTCCATCTTTAGAAAGCTTGGGCAGGTACCGGCAGATTTCCTCCTTTACCAGGGCATCCTTGCAGTGCAGGTCGCATTGGTTCTGATTCCTGCATCGCAGCTCCTGGCATTGGGGGAATTCCGACTGCACGAAGAGGTTGAACAGGGAACGGTAGAAGCCCCCGAGCTGTCCCTCCGTCTTGAAGGAGTTGGACACGCCGTCGGTGGTACACAGCACCACCTTGGGAATCCGGGTGCCGGCCACAGAACGGAATTCCTTGGCGGCGGCAGCATCACAGAGGGAGGTGGTCTGGTTCAAAAAGCAGACCTCGTCGGTGGGCATGGGAAGCACAAATTCCTGGCCGTCTTGGGAAAGGGCAAAATCTCCGTCTCCAATCTGGATGGCAAACCAGAAATCCGTGGTGGCAAAGTAGCTCACCAGGGTACAGCCGTAAATGGAGTACAGCTCATGACCCTGACGATACAGGGCCGCAACAGCAGGCTTTTCTCCTTCCAGATGATCTAGCTCTTTCTTTGTTATGGGATGCTCCGCCAAATCTTGATCGATGAGCCTGCGCCAGTCCTTTACAATGGCCAAGGCCAGCTGGGATCGGATTGTGTCAAAGTCACCTGATGACGCCAATTCCTTAATCCTGTCCATGCGGCGGGATACAATATCCTGCACCACCTGCAGGGCGAATTCAGCACCCTTGTGACTACGAAAATAAGGAGCCCCACCGTGGCCATCGCTGACTCCCGCAAAGCAAAAAGCGGTACCGTCAGCCGCCACCAGGGAATTGGTAGCAGTAGCCCTATCCTGGCAGGGAAACCGTCTTCCTGCCAGCAAATGCTCCCGCTGCAGCTCCCGCCTGCGATGGCTCTCACCCTGCACCGCCACCGCAAATACCATCTGGGCCGGGCTTTCCATGGAATTACCAGCCTTCGTCAACGCTGTCCTCAGCATCAAGCTCCGCCATCTTTTCCTGAATGGCGGCGGCTATTTCTTCCTGCCGTGTCTGGGCCGCATCAGCACCGGTACGCTTGCTTCCAATCTTCGAGGAGGTGACAGACACGAACCGAATCAATTTTTTCAGCATACTCTTGTCTGCAAGGTAGATGGCAGTTTCTGTGCTACCGGTAAATTCCTTGAGCACGCTTAAATCCGCCCCCTCTACGCCTAAGGCTATCTTGATGGAAGAATTGAACCACTTGTTTTCCCGCAGCTTCTGGATGCCTGCCTTAAAGTTATCCGTAGGCTCCCCGTCGCTGATCAGGATAATAACCGGGGCATAATTTCCCACCGCATCCTCCAAAAAGGCGGAACGGTTCAGCTTGGACTCCAGCTCCAGGCAGGCCTCGCCCAGATCGGTAACTCCGTCTGCCACAAGATTTGTCCACTTGTACTTGTCAAGATCCTCTGGCACAGGAGTAAGCCACTCGCAGCCCGAGGCAAAGCTCATAACTGCAATCTTTATCTTGGCATCTGCATTGGTATCCGAGATTTCCTTGAGGTCAGGCAACACCTCCCGCATGGCATCATTCACCTGGCCAATATTGGAACCGCTCATACTTCCTGATGTGTCAATCAGAAAAAAAAGCGCCATTGTCTTGCGGGGAATCTCCACCACTTCATCTAACAATCCCATAGCCTATCCTCCAAATCATTTGATTGTGCCTTCACTCAAGGTGCCGAACTTGATGCTGTTATTTCTGATGACGGGAATCACCTCTCCTGTCATGCGGACCTCCTCCTTGCCACCGGGACTGCGACGATACCAGGGCAGGTCAGAAAGGTTTTTCAATCCCCAAATCCGGGAGTCCCTCTGATTTTGCACCACCAGTCCAATTTCCTCCCGAATATTCCCCAGGGTAAAATCACTGGTGGCATCAATGTCATATCGATAAATCCGCAATCCAGGCTGCAGGGGAATCCGCTGGCCGCGAACCTCCAAAAAGGCAGGCTCCTCCACAGGCTTCCTGCAATTCATGCACACCACCTCCTGGCCTTCCTGGGGATAAAAGGTAAAATCCCCGCAGTTGGAGCAAAAGAGCAAATCACGACGCAGCCGCACCAAGGCCTTGAGCCATTCCCGCTCGATGATCCTATCCTCACGATTGGCTCCATCGCCCCGCATCAGCTCCTTGTGAAAGGCCTTTTGAAACAATTCCCGGATATAGGCGGGAAACACGGGCCAAAACTTAGGTGCATTCAGGTGGATTTCTGCCTTGGGCCGATTGGAGTCATCCTCCGGGTCAAAAATAAAGATGGGATTCTTGCAATAGAGATTCAGCTCATTCTCATCGGGAGCATCACCGTCCTGATCCCGCTGCCCGGCCAAGGGATGATTGCGGAACAAAAGCAGGAACAGAATCACGGCCAAGGAAAAACGGTCGCTGAAGGTGTCGGGCTTGCTCTGCCCAAGCACCACCTCGGGCGCCACATAGCGGGGCTTTCCCTGAATGCCCAGGTTCTCCCCGTCGTGGGCCACGTTGTCGTTGTCCCCAATCAGCACGTCCCCAGTCTCCGGATTGATGAAAAAATTGCCATCGTTCAAATCCTGATAGCTCAATCCCTTGTTATGCAAGGTTTTAAAGCTAACGGTAATTTGCAGGGCCGCATTGATTACCGCGGCAAGGCTTGAGAATCTTACACGATTCAAGATAAAAAGGGAAAAATCCTTGTAGGAGTCGGGCTTTACCTGCATCACATAGCCGAATCCTCCCCTCCCATCCCTTTCTGTCACCGCCAGGGGCCACAAAAAGGTGGGAGCAGGAGAACCACGAGATACATTCTCCTTCAGGTTGTCATAGAAACGCTGGGACTCAATCTTCTTGTACCACTTGAGGGCATAGTACTCTTGCCGAAACCGCACCCGGTAGATTATGCCCTGCCCTCCTTCTCCCAGCATATCCACCACCTGAAGGCTTTCTCCCTCCAGGGTCTTTAGGGTGGCCCCCCGCTTCAGGCTGGGCATCAGTAGCCACCTCCAGAAACTCGTTCCCACTGGCCAAAGACCACCTCGCTCTCGCTGCCGCACCAAGGGCAGCGCACCTGGGATTCGTCCTTGTAGCAATAGATTTTCTGGCAGTTGCCACATTGGGCCAGCTCATGGGAGCCACAGAAGGGACAGCCGGGAAAATCCGGGTCGTCCACAAAATTCTCTATCTCAATCTGGGAGGAAAAATGCTCCCGCTGGGCTACCTCTTCCCGCAGGGAAAAGCTCCAGGTCTTGACCCAGGTGTTCCCCCGCTTCTCTATGCGGATGCCGTAGAGCCGGTCAGCGCTGTAGGGACAGCGGGGAGTGATTACGGCGGCAGTCTTTTTCATTGCGTCCTCCGATTCGGCTGAATTATAACGCTTGCATGATACAGCTACTTTACTTGCACTATATCTAAGCATGATACCAGAAAATCAGCAATTTGAAAAGGAAAAAAGAATGGGGTTGGTGCTATATAGACATCATGATGACCTATCACCATCCTTCAATAATTCGCCCCTTATACGTTGGATATACAAAGGTTTTTGCATCCTTGACTAAAGTTTGGCACATATGCTTTCCATCAACTTCAAAGGTTACAAAGTATTTGTCGTGCTGTTCTTCAAACACTT
>JAZNAS010000054.1:0-13997 GCA_045586625.1 Treponema sp. | reverse complement strand
TCACTCACATATGCAAAGAAATACATTCCTCTAACATCAAACATTTGGAAAGGTGAAGAATCAGTTTGCTGCAAGAAAGCGTTTCTTTCTTGATTTTTATAGGTTACATAAGTATAAGAAGCACACCCGTAACTCAAAATCACAAAGAATGACAAGACAAATACAATGGATAATTTCACTTTATTCCTCCGTATCGATATTTTATCCAAACTCCACATTCTGAATCACAGCAATTAGAACCCATCAAGATACATTAATTTTACATTATAGCATCATTTCATCAATTTTTTCTGGAAAAACGCATTTTTTTGCGAGTTCAACCATATAAGTAAAGTAAGGAAGTTTTTTTGGAGGTGAAACATGCTGACAGAAGCTGAATTACAGGAAAAGTGGGAAAGCCGGGCGGGATCCTGCAGCGACAGCGTGTTGGCCAGCAGCAGGTGCTCCAGTATGTCCAGGCAGTAGTTCTGGAGGCGAACCACCAGGGTGAAGCGGTATTTCTTGGGCGACTTTTCCGTGACCACCACTACATACTTTGCCAGCTCCTTTGCCTTTGTGATGACGTATAGGTCGCTCTTAGGACTTGCCATACTTCCTCCTGCCCGGAGTTGAGTTCCAAGGGCAGGGAGTAGCAACTCCAGCCGCTTTTCCTTGGAACTCAACAGATTATTGCTTGCGCAAGGATGACAGTCAATTTTCCGTTAGGAAAATCTTTCCCCCTAGGGAAAGATTTCACTGAAGTGAAATTGACAAAGCCGGAACAACGCCCCCATTCGTGATGAAGACGTAGTTGTGGTAGTCGGCGTCGCCATCGTTGCGGATGTCGCGCGCGATGTACTCGTCGTCGCAGTGGGGCGAGCGCAGCCACCACCACCCGCCATAGCCTTCTGTGGAGCTCTGGTATGCCCCGGTGGCCTTGGCGTAGTCCGTGGTGACACGGATCCGGGTATTTCCTGCTCCACTTTCAAATCCAGCGAAGCCATAACTAGTGGTGGTGGCCTCCTTCTCGCTCAGCAGGAAAATCTTGTCCGTGGTGTTTGCACAGGCAAAGTCGGTAGCCTCATCCAATGTTCCTGTTGCGTCCGTGGTACTCTCGGCACTGTTGTCCACGGTGGTGAGTTCTATCAGATCCCGGGCGGATTGGGTGAAGGCGGTCTGCAGGAAGCCCTTGCCTGCGTATTTATTGGCCTGGGAATCGTCTGACTCGTAGCGGCCGTTCAGCCATGCACGAATGGTGCTGTACTTGTAGTTGTTGGTATAGACAGTAGCATCAGAAATTGTTCTGCTACTGGTATACACATAGTAGGGTATCCCGCCAGTCAGGAGGTTTTCTGCCAGCAGTAAGTCATTTCCTGTACTTTGCAGTTCTCCATTTTCTCCAGGAACACAGTAATCGTCAGTCAGCACACGCCAAACAATGGGTTCTACCTTGAACCACTTGGTGGAGGTGCCGCCTTGTCCCGCCTGCTCTCCATTGCTGTACTTATACGCAGTGTCACTCCCATTGGCATTTTCTTCTTCCTTCACGTAGTAGTTGCCGTCGCTGCCCACGTGGAAGTCCATTCCCCCTCTGGTCATGGTGTTTTTCCCCACGGTAACATCTTTATCCTTGATGGTCTGGGGCCAGTCGCCGAATTTCATGTAAGTTCCGTCTATCATGGTTCCCGTCTCTCCCTCTGGATACTCATAGTCCCCAACTGTCTCGGTGAACTGGTAGCTCGCCACATCCACGGTAAAGGTGTCGGTCTCTGTGGTGTCCCCCTCCGTGTAGCTGACGGTGACGGTCTTGTTCAAGCCCTTTACACCTGCAACCGTGCCAAAGTCCGTTGTCCAGCCGGTGACCTCCCGCTTCTTGCCGTCCTCGTAGGTAGCGGTGACTACCATGCCGGTGCGGTCGAATTCTTGTCCCACGCTGTACACTGTCCGTGCGAGCGGAGTGACGGTGATGGAAACGAGCTTTGCGGCAGGTGTCTCCGGCACCGAATCATTCTTGCAGCCCGCCAGGGGCAGCAGAACCATGGTGATTGCTGTCAGCACAAACTTCTTGGATTTCTTCACTTTTCAAATCCTCCTTACTAAAAACTTTATTTTTTCCCGGACAAACTGCCAGAATACATGACTGGGGAAAATGATTTAAACGAAAAAAGACCAGCGGGAAATTTCTTGCAAAAGAAATTCCACGCTGGCCTTATTCCAGATAAAGATATTGTGTTTGTAAAATTATCTTCTATGTGTTGTGTTGTGTTGTGTTGTGTTGTGTTGTGTTGTGTTGTGTTGTGTTGTGTTGTGTTGTGTTGTGTTCAGGGATTGTACCGTGGAAGCAGTTTTAGTCAAGAGATTTTCCGAGAAGAACATAACTTTTTTTGCTCCTGAATACATTTTTTCTCCCACGGATAATTTTTTTGATTCGACAGGCTCACCAACCCCAGAACCGATTCCTGTTTGCTGAGCCATGCCCGCAAGCGGACCGCCGAAGCAACTTCTATACATTATAACGCATTTCTACGGTTTGTCCAGTTTGGAGGAGATTTTTTCTCGCAAAATTGTCACAGGTCTTGGAAAACTTGCGTTTTCAGAAAATCTACGATTTTCCTAGGTTCTGGAGTTTTTTTTGCGTACGCTGTGTAAGAATTTTCCTTGCTTACCGTGTGTAAGAGCCCAATCTTACACACGGTAAGATTCAATTCTTACACCATGTAAGATTGCACAAGTACAAAAAGCAAGAGCCAGCCCATACCATACACAAGATTATCCCCAGATTTTGCGTAGCAAAATCCAAGACCTGTGGCTTTTTTTTGAATTTTTTTCTGAAAAAACGCATTTTTTTACGAGTTCAACCATATAAGTAAAGTAAGGAAGCATTTTTTTGGAGGTGAAACATGCTGACAGATGCTGAATTGCAGGAAAAGTGGGAAAGCCTCACCTTTACCGACGACTTTATCTTTTCCCGGGTCATGCACGACGAGCATATTTGTCGTCAAGTGGTGGAGCTGATTCTTGGGGTGCGGATTGGGAAGATTCGCTATCTTTCCGCCCAAGACGAGCATAAAACCGACCCGGACTCCATGCGAATCATCATGGATGTGTTTTTGCGGGATGAAAACCGCATTATTAATGTTGAAGTTCAAACTGGCCACAAGAAGGAGCTGCCCAAACGAAGCCGTTACTACCAAAGCGTGGCGGATGTGTCCACCACCTCAACAGGAACCAAGTACCGGGACTTGCCGGAAAACATCCTGATTTTCATCTGTACCTTCGACCCTTTTGACAGAAAGCTCCCCCGTTACACCTTCCAGTATATCTGCAACGAAGATAAACGGCTCAAACTAAAGGACGGCTCCCTCCGCATCTTCTTGAACACCAAGGCCACACAGCTTTCAGCCCTTGACCAGAAATTGCAGGCATTTTATCATTATCTTCAGAGGGGCGTGGTGGAGTCGGATTTAGCTCAGGAGATTTCCAGCAAAATCACCTCACTGAAAAACAATTCCCTTGAAAGGAGGTCGTTCATGACACTTGCACTAAAGATGGCAGATGCACGATATGACGGCTACGAGGAAGGCTTTGCAGAAGGCCGTGAAGCTGGACTCCAAGTTGGCCTTCAGCAAGGGCTGGAGCAGGGGCTTGAACGTGGAGCCTACGAAACTAAACTGGAGACGGCAAAGATGTTTCTTTCCTACGGTGATTCTCCAGAGAAGGTAGCCATTTGTACAAATCTCCCGCTGGAACTGGTGCAGGAGCTGGTACAAAAGAGCTAATCCTATAAAAAAATCAGCCCCAAGATTCCCAGGGGAATCAGATACACGGCAAACCATTCCAGCTTGCCCTTGCGGACAATCTTCATCAGAACGGACAGGGCAAAGATTCCTGCAACAAAGGCGGCAATGCACCCTGCCACCATAGGGGCAATTCCTACGGCAGAACCAATTTCATCCAAGTCCTCCAGCTGCAAGACAAAGGCACCGAGAATGGCTGGAATGGAAAGGAGGAAGGAGAACTCACCAGCCTGCTCACGATCAACGCCACAGAGCAGAGCTCCGGCAATGGTGCTTCCTGAACGGGAGATGCCTGGAAGCACACCAAAGCCTTGGGCCAGACCGATTCCAAGCCCCTGCAAGGGCTTTACCCCACGAGCCTGACCAACGGTGGGATCGGGGGCAGCTGCAAGACGTTTTTTCCGCCGTCGCTCCTCCATAGCATCACCAAAAATCAGTAGACCAGCGGTAATAAAAAAGCCCACGCAAATAAGCTTTTCATCAATATCTTCCACCACATCGGACAGGAGAATGCCAAAAATCCCTGTCACAAGGGTTCCCAGCAACAAGGCAAGAATAGTTTGCAGGTCTGCCTTATCTTCTGGCAGGGAACGGCGAGCAATCCATCTGCCCACCACCTGCAGCAAGCTCCAAATCCGCTTGCGAAAGAACAAGACAACAGCACCCAAGGTAGCCAAATGGAGGAATACATCGAACAAAAGCGGAACATCCTCTAAATCGAACAATTCCTGTGCGAGGGCCAAATGACCCGAACTAGAAATAGGGAGAAACTCCGCAATTCCCTGTAATAAACCAAGCAAGATACCTTCTAAAACTGACATATACTTCATTCCCGTCCTTATCACACAAGCAACAAAAACATTGCAGCTCTTGAGAAATGCAGGAAAATATAACATAAAATGACATTAAATGCACTATCAAATTTTCAGTACATCCCCTTATGGAATATAATTATTTTTTCCACTACAATTAAAATTGTAACAAATCTATATTCGTAAGCCTTATAGACTTAAGGAGATTTTATGACACAGGTACATTTCAGGCTGAAAAGGATTTTTCAGTCAGTTACCCTTTTTTCAGTACTGGTGGCACTGCTTTTAGCCATCAGCTGTACTTCCACAAAGGTTTCTGACAACCAACTCCTGCCTACAGATCCGGCAGTGCTTTCAGGAAAGCTGGAAAATGGCATGAGCTATTTCATCCAGCGAAACACGGAGCCAGCCAACAGAATCATGCTGCGGCTGGTGATTCGTGCCGGCTCCAACATGGAGGAGGATGACCAGCAGGGTGTGGCCCACCTTCTGGAGCACCTGGCCTTTAACGGCTCAGAAAATTTTGAGCCGCAAGAATTGGTAAACTATTTTGAGTCCATCGGCATGAACTTTGGAGCCGACGTAAATGCCTACACCAGCTTTGACGAAACAGTCTATATGCTGGAGGTTCCTGCCGACGACCCCTCCATGCTGGATACGGGAATGCTGGTATTTCACGACTGGGCCTGCGGCCTTACCCTTTCCCAAGAGGAGCTGGACAAGGAGCGGGGAGTTGTAGTGGAGGAATGGCGATTGCGTCGTGGCTTGAGTGGCCGTATCAATGACACCCAGCTTCCCCTTTTGCTCAAGGATTCCCGCTATGCAGAGCGGCTTCCCATTGGAAAAATGGACGTGATTCAAAATGTACCACGACAGCGTGTTGTGGACTTTTATGAAAAATGGTATCGACCAGAGCTTATGTCCGTGGTGGTAGTAGGGGACGTGGAGCCAAAAAAAATAGAGGCCCTGATTCAAGACGTGATGGGAGATATTCCTGCTTCCGAAAAGCCTGTTCAAAGTGAAACCTATTCAGTGCCCATGCGAACAAAGCCAGTAGTGCAGATTATGCGGGATCCAGAGCAGCCCTACCAGCTGATTCAGATTCTGGAGCAGGTGGAAAGTCAGCCGGTAACTACCGTGGAGCAAATGAAAAAGTCCGTCATCACCCGTATGGCCAGCTCCATCTTCAATCAGCGGCTTTCTGAAATCAGCCAGTCTGCCGACTCCCCCTGGATTGACGCAGCCATTGCAAGCCAATTTATCACCAACAATACCGCCTTCCACCTGCTGGGCTTAGTGCCCTTGAACAATCAGTTTGACAAGGGATTCAACACCTTGCTGGAGGAATTCCTTCGGTACAAGAAATTTGGTGCCATTCAAGGTGAATTGGATAGAGCCAAGCAGAATATCCTTGCCACTGCTGAACAAACCTGGAAAAATCGGGACAAAATCAATTCAAGTCAGCTTGCCTCAGACATTGTAAGCTCCATCGTCACTGGAGACACCTTGGTTTCCGTAGACGAAATGTACAAACTGTATCAGGAGGTGGTTCCTTCCATCACCTTGGAGGAGGTAAATGAGGTTGCGGCCACCTGGTTCAAGAACCTTGGCACCATCCTCTTTGCCCTTATCCCAGAAAACACCGCCAATTTCCCCAGCCAAGAGGAATTGCTGGCTCTGTGGCAGGATTTCAAGCCATCAAAGCCACTGGAGCCTTATACAGAAGGTGACTTGGAAGGAGATTTGATGACAACTCCCAGCGAGCAGGGCAGTGTGAGCTATGAGGGAACCTTGCCAGGAACAGATATTCTCTCCTACAAAATGTCCAACGGCGCCACCTTGCTGCTGAATCAAACTGACTTCAAGCACAACGAAATCCTGTTCAATGCCGTCAGCAAAGGCGGACTTTCCCTGCTTTCCGACAAGGACTATCCTTCAGGAACCTTTGCCGTCAGCTACAACGATTTGTCTGGTCTCAACGGCTTTACCCCCACAGACTTGCAGAAAAAGCTGGCAGGAAAAAATGTCTCCCTGTACACCTACATCGGAAACTACAACGAGCAGCTCACTGGCTCCACCACCACCCAGGACCTGGAAACCCTGATGCAGCTGATTCACCTTCAGTTTACTGCAGCAGACTTTACAGACACCGCTTGGGCAAACCTCATGAATAGTGCCACCCTGCAGGCTCAAAGCCATGGCTCCCAGCCCAGCGATGTATTTTCTGACAAGATAATTCAGCTCTTGTACGGCGACAATATCAGAAAGCAGCCCCTCACCATGGGCTTCTTGGAGAAAATCAATCCTCAAGCTGCAGAACAAATCTTTACCCAGCGATTTGCCGATGCCGGGGACTTTACCTTTATCTTCACGGGAGACTTCAATCAGGAAGAAATGCTGGAGCTGGCAGCCACCTATCTTGCCAGCCTGCCTGCCACCAACAGCCAGGAAAAAGCCGTTTGGCGGGAAGTAGATTTTCCCAAGGGCATCAACAAGGCTGTGGTAACAAAGGGACTGGAAGAGCAGAGCCAGGTTTTCATTGCCTTTGGAGGCGAGCTGCCCACGGTGGATGCCGCCACTGCCTATCAGGAATCAGAAATGCTCTCCATGCTGCAGAACCTCTTGGACATACGGCTCCGGGAAGTGGTGCGGGAAGAAAAGGGCGGAACCTACAATGTAAGCGTAAGCGCCTCCATGGAGCTGTATCCACAAAGAAGCTTTATGGTAGAAATCCTCTTTGGCTGCCAGCCTGGCCGTGAGCAGGAGCTTACCGACGCCATCCTGGAAGAGGTGGAAAACCTGAGGAAAAACTTGGTAGACCAGTCCTACCTCACCAAATTGCAGGAATCCTACCGACGCTCCAAGGAAACAGCCCTGAAAACAAACAGCTACTGGGCCCGCATGGCCGGAAGCGCCGCTTTACGAGGCTTCCCCACCACCACCATTGCGGATGCAGACACCATTCCCAGCATGGTAACACCACAGGCCATGCGACAGCTGGCACAACGGTATCTTGATCCCAGCAATTACGTCGTGGTTTTCCTGGAGCCAGAATCGGCCCAGAAATAGGCTTCATCCTACAATCCACAAGCCAAGCTATAAAAAAAGCCAGAGATTGAAAGCTTCAGTCTCTGGCTTTTGTGTATTATAAGGTTTTCTAAAAAACTGTTTACAGCAGTTTTACCTTGCTCTTAAAGCAGGCCAATCCTTCGTTGGGATATTCTTGGTGGAGTCTCTTTATAATGGACTTTACCACAGCAGCCTGCTCCTTTGTACAGACAACGATATACATGCAATTCAACTGGGGCCACACCGCATCTCCCATCTTTGGGTCAGTGGCACCACGGCCCATAACCACCGGCAGCTTGGTGAACATACGGCCAGTATCAGCCTTCATGAAGGCGGACACAAAGTCCTCCTCAATGGACTGACTCATGATGATTTCCAGCCGCTGAAACTTTGGCTCTGTAGAATCCTGCTGAGCTTCAGACTGCCTGGCCTTCTTTTCCTTCTTGTGGCTGTCCTGGCTCTTGTCCTTCTTGGTCTTCTTCTCGACCTCCTGTCCCTTCTCCTTTCTACTCATCAAAATCCTCCATACCATAGGTCTTTTCCGTGGACAAATCCTCGTTTGGCTGGTCGTACAGTCCTTCTGCCAGCTCTTCCTTCTTGGCCTTGGCAGCCTGCTTTTCCGCACGCATCTGAGCCTCAGCCGCAATCTTTATGGCCTTCTTCTCCGCTCGTTTCTGCCGACGAAGCTCCTTCTTCACCGCACGCTTCTCACGATACCGATTGAAGATGTAGTACAGGACCGGCATCAGGAACAAGGTCATGGTAGTGCTGAAGGTCAAACCACCCAGAACCGTCTGGCCGATGGGCTGGGTCATTTCGGAGCCTTCACCGGGGAAGAATGCCATGGGCAAAAGCCCCAAAACCGTAGTCAAGGTTGTCATCAAAATAGGACGCAAGCGGCTTCGGGCAGCCTCCACGCAGGCATCCTCCAAGCTGTACTCACGCTTTCGCAGCAGATTGGTAAAGTCCACCAGAACGATACCGTTGTTTACAACGACACCTACCAGAACCAAGGCACCTACCGCCGTAATGATGTTCAGCGGAGAACCCACCGCAAGATAGATTGCCACAATTCCGATGATGGAAAGGGGAATCGTGAACAATACGATGAAGGGATCCAGGAAGGACTCAAACTGGCTTGCCATGACGGCAAATACCAGAATCACGGCCATGAAGATGATGATGGCAAACATCCGCAGGTTCTTCTGCAGGGACTCGTAGCCACCGCCGTAGCTCAGCTTCACATCATCCCCCAGAACAACGTGCTCCTGGATTGTCCGCTCCACCTGACGCTGCACAGACTCCGCAGACTGCCTCCAGTCAGTCTTCTTTGCCGTAATATGAATCGTGCGCATCTGATTCTCACGGACAATGGAAACTGGCGACGTGCCCTCCTGATAGGAAGCGAAGCTTGCCAAGGGAATCCGCTGTCCGGTGGAGTTGGTGACAAAAATCTGCTCCAAATCCAGCACCCGGGACCGGTCATCCTCGGAAAGCTGTACCAAAATGTCGATTTCGCTTCCGCCGTCACGGTAGCGGCTGGCGGTGGCACCATTCACATTTGCCTTGATTTCATTGCTGACAGAATAAATGTTCAGTCCCAGCTCCTGCAGCTTGTTCCTGTCAATTACAATGTCAATCTGGGGAAGACCATCCTCAAGGCTGCTGGTCACCTCCGTGAGGGAATCGCTGTTGTAGGTCTCCAAGGCATTTACAATGTCGTTGGCAGCGGCCTGCAGCTGTTCCATGCTGTTGCTCTTGATAACAACGTCAACATCACTACCCGTCAAGGCCATCATACTGCTGGAGCTTATGGAGAATTCTGCTCCGGGGAACTGACTGAAGAAGCCTCTGACCTTTGCGGTGGCCTCATCAGTAGTGTCCCAACCGGGCTGCCGCTCCGCCTGGGGATACAGCGTAATGCTCAAGGAGGCGCTGTTGGTGGCGGACCCCCCCAATCCCATCATGCTGGCGGCACCACCAACAGACATGGTGGTGGACTTGATTCCCTTTATGTTCTGCTGCACCATATTGTCCAGCTGACGAATCACCTGGTCGGTGGTCTCCAGCCGAGTTCCCTTGGGCATTTCCAAGCTGACGGAAATGGTATTTGAAGCCTGCTCCGGCATGTTGATGAAGCCCACCACCGGAATCATGGCGATACTGGCCACCAGCAGCACAAGAATTGTCCCCAAAAGCAGGAGCTTGTGGTGCAGCACCCAGCGGACACAGTTGGCATAGCCGTTGTCCAGCCTCTCGAAGAAGCCGCCAATCGCCCGGTCAAAGCGTCCCGCAATACCGGTAAGCTGTCGGTTCGCCAGATTCTCCAGCTTCAGGTACTTGGAGGCAAGCACCGGCACCAAGATGATGGCCACCACAAGACTACAAATCAATGAGAACACGACGGTAAAGGTAAGGCCGGAAAAAATCTCTCCCACCAACTCCAGCTCGTTGCTGTACATGATCATGGGAAGGAATACACAGATGGTGGTGAGGGTGCTGGCCATGATGGCCATAATCATTTCCTGGGAACCGAGAATGGCGGCTGCCTTGGGCTTGGCTCCCTTGGAGCGATAGGTGTATATGTTCTCAAGGATAACGATGGAATTGTCCACCAGCATACCAACACCGAGGGAAAGTCCCGCCAAGGTCATGAGGTTCAGGGTAAAGCCGGTGAATTTCATCACACCCAGGGTAATCACCAAGGAAATGGGGATGGTCAAGCTGATGATGATGGTACTCTTGATGCTGCGGAGGAACACCAGCAGCACCAAAACAGCCAAAATTGCACCAGAAACAACAGAGCTCACGATATTGTCAATCGAAATCTCGATGATGTCGGTGGTATTCATCTCCTCCGTCAGCTTCACATCGGCAGGCAACAGGGTCTGAATCTCCTGAACCTGCTGGCGAACCTGCTGGGCAGCCTGCACAGAGTTCTTGCCGCTCTGCTTCTGGATGCTCAGAATGACACAGGGATTTCCGTTCAGATAGGCCAAGCTCGATACAGGCTTGTACCCTTCATAGACATCAGCAATGTCCCGCAACAAAATCTTGCTGACTGTAGGGGCTGCCCCCATGCCGTAGCTGCCGGAAGCCTTGTAAGCCACCACCGTATTGCGAATGTCATCCAGAGACAGATACTCTCCGGAGGTGGTGATGGAGTAGGTGGTGTCATCCTCGGAGATTGTTCCGCCGGAGCCTTGTACGTTCTGGGCACCCACCATCTGGGCAATCTGGGTGATGGTGAGGGAATAGGCTTCCAAGCGGTCACGAGGGATGTCGATGATGATAGCCTTCTCCCGACCACCGCTGATGGAGGCAGAGGCAACTCCATCCACCTGCTCCAATCTCGGCTGCACCACATCCTCCGCATACTGACGCAGCTCCTCCGGGGTACGGTTGCCACTCAGGACGTAGGACATGATGGGCATCATGGAGGGATCCGCCCTGATAATCAGCGGAGTGCCAGCATCTGCCGGGAGCAAGCTCTTCACCAAATCTATCTTGTCACGAACCTCGTTTGTGGCCGTATCAAGGTTCGTCCCGAAGTTGAATGCCAGAACAATCAGACTGGAGCCAGAGGAGGAGGTGGACTGCATGGTGTCCAAGCCTGAGACACTGGAAATGGCGCTTTCCAGGGGTCTCGTTACGGAACGCTCCACCTCCTCCGGGCCTGCGTTGGCATAGCTAGTGGAAATGGCGAGGTAGGGCAGCTCCATGTCGGGCAACAGGTCGATGGGAAGCTCCGTGGTGGAGTATATTCCCAAGGCTGTCAGAACAGCAAAGATAATCAGAACCGTAGTGGGCTTTGATACGGCCAGCTTGGACAGGCTCATCAATTACCTCCCTGCTGGCGATTCACCACATTCACCTTGCTGCCGGAATCCAGCAGGGTCTGGCCGGAGACAACAACCTCATTTCCTGTGGACAAGCCTGATGTCACCTCCACCATGTCATCCACCGTGATACCAAGGCTAACGGGCCGCAGCTCCACCAGGCTTCCATTCACCACAAAAACACTGTTCTGTCCAGAGCGACTCATGACGGCGGCACGAGGAATGGCCACCACCTCAGTCTTTGACTCGGTGATAAGCTTCACCCGGCAATACATACCTATTTTAATCCGCTTGTCGGGGGGATCCAGCACCAGCTTCACTCCCATGGAACGGGTGGTAGTGTCAAGGACGGGATTCACCTCCACCACCTTGGCGGTAAACACCTCACCGGGATAGGAGTCAAAGGTCAGCAAGGCCGGCTGTCCCACCTCAATGCGGGAAACGAAGCGCTCCGCCACATTGATGCTGACCTCAAGGTTGCTGGTGCTGCTGATTTTTGCAATGGATACGGAAGGGGCAACCATGCTTCCCACAGACACGGGGAAGGAGGTGACAGTGCCTGCTACAGGGGCACGGATAGGACTGCTCTCATAAGTCATTCCAGGGCGGGAGGGGTCAACGTAGGCAAGAATCTGATTTTTCTGCACATACTCTCCCACCTTAACCCGGATGCTTGCAATCTTACCGGAAGTGTCCGGCATAACGTCAACGCTGGAGGCGGCCTCCACGTCACCACCAAATTCCAGGTATTCATCAAGGTTTTTTGCGGCGGCAACATAGGTGTTCACCGCATAGATTGTCTCCTGGGTCTCGACAGGAGCAACGGCCGCCTGCTCCTTCTTGGAGCAACCAAAAAAAACAAACGCCAGGGCAAAGGCCAAGGCCACACATCTTGCAATCTTCTGTGTCATCATCATATCCTTTGGGCATTGCCCCTTAATCTACCAGCTTTGTGTTGAGGGTATACTCCAAATCCAGCAACCCCGACAAATAATTGAACTTCTCGTTAGCCAAGCCCAGCTTAGCCTGATTCAGTTGGTTCTCCGCATCCCGAACATCCAGCAGCTCCACCGTTCCATTGCGATAGGCCACCAAGGTCATATCGTAGGAACGCTGGGCCAACTGGATATTTCCAGCGGAAGCCTCAATTGCTGCCTGAGACTGAGCCAAGGCATCCACCTGGGTGCGGATATCCAGCTCGGTCTTTTCAATCAAGGTTTCCAAGGAAAGCTCCAGCTTGCGGATATTGTCCTTGGTATCCTTGGCACTTTGCCGATTGGAGGAAAAGGGCAGCAGATTGGTGAGATTCCAAGCCAGGGTAGCGGAAAAAGCGCCGTTGTCCATGTAGGTGTCCACCCAGTTGGAAGAAATATCTGATACAACGGGCTGAAATCCCCAGGAAAGCTGCAAGGCAGGAGTGTATGCCTGTATATTCTGAATGGAAAGATTCAGGTTCAGAATCTCAAGATTTTTTTGGAGGGAAAGGATATCGGGGTGATTCTGAGCATAGAGGGAAATCAGCTCGTCGGGATTCAAGTCCACAAAGGCTGGATCGATTGCTCCCTCCAGGGTGATTTTTGTTCCGGCAGGAAGCCCCAGCATAAAGCCGAACAAATCAAGCTGCTGGCTCATGGCCTGCTCCTGCTTCATGATGGTGGGACGGGCATTTTCGTAGGCCACTTGGGATTGCAGCAGGGTTAATTCAGGAATCAATCCATTTCTATAGTTTATCCGAGCCTGCTCCATCCTCAGTCGGGCATTTTCCAAGGATTGCTTCTGCAAGCTCAGGCTTTCCTGTTGCAGCAACAGGCCATAGAACAATTTACGAATCTGGAGCTCATTCTGCCGTAGGGTCTGGTCCCAGGTGATTTGTCCTGCCTCGTACTGCTTCTTTATCAGCTTCATGCCGTCAATCAATGCAAAGGAAAAGCTCCAGGAGATGCCGATGTTGCCCACCACCATCCAATGATCCGACTCTGTTATTTCAGCTGGAGCGGGAGCAGGCCGCCCCATGGCACTAAAAAGCGGACTCAAAACCTCCATCATGGCGGCAGAGGTATCTACCTTCTCGTTACTACGGCTCACCGTTCCAGTCACATTCACCGCAGGCAAGAACTGATTCCATTTAAAACTATTTGCCCGGCGCTTCATTTCTAAATCAATAGCGGAGCTTTTCAAGGTTTTACTGTTTTGATTGGCATAGTCTACAGCTTGGTCAACAGTAAGGCTCACAACATTCTCAGAAACAGCCGCACGCTCATCACTTTGGGAAAACAGGAAACCAGTCATCGTTGCCATTACAAAGAAGAAGACAACGAATTTCCCCTTTCCATGAATTTTCATAGAACCCCCCGAATTTATCTCTATTATCTAATATAATAAAGCATCAATATCATGAGCAAGTAACTTTAAATCTTTTTACATAAAAAAATGTTATAAAGTTTTTCCCTTGAAAAAAATTTTTTTCTCTCTGGTTAGCATTACAAAACTATTTGTATATA
>JAZNAS010000053.1:0-58995 GCA_045586625.1 Treponema sp. | reverse complement strand
AATTTTATCAAATAAAAATTAACTGTATCAAGTAAAATCCCAACTACCGAGAATGTCCCCCTAATTCCTACAAATACATAGGAGCCAGGGGCAGGAGCTCCCTCCATTCTGCCCAATTTTTGCTGGCCCAGCAAGCTCCCGCCAGTTTCACTGTATGAAACCATTTGTTTCCCACAGTGAAACTGTTTTCATCCCTGTCAAGGCAAAACGGACAATCGGCGCCTGTGATTCACTGCAACAAGAATCAGTTCCCCAACCTTTGCTGGCCAAGCCCCAGCTTTTCGGGTAAGATGGAGGTACATCACGAGGAAAAGGCTAGACACCCGCCAAGCACGGGGATGAGGTGCTTGAGGCAGATTGTGGGGAGTGCAAGTTTTGTGCTTCATTTTTCAGATATTCGGGACTTGTTTGCCAAACTAATCTTGGGAGTTCAGCTAGAGCAGGGTGGAATGTGGTCAGTATATATCTACAAGGAGGAGATTTTACAACTGTGAAAGAAGTCGTTTCATTTGTATTAGGATTATTGTGGATTCTCTTGCTGGCATCCTGTGCCGACAAGCGGGTAGCGGCGATACTTGAGGAAATTGGGGAGCGGGAAGAAATACTGATGAGGAGAAACCTGCCGCTCGCCCAGTTCCAGCAGGAAACTGAAAAAATAGTGCAACTTTATGAGCAGGCCATTCAGTTGCAGCCCAAAGAGTGGAAGCATTACTTGAACAAATGTAACTTGTACAAATGGGTTTATTTTTGGTATATAGGGCCACAGGAGCTAAGCGAACAAGACATTTTTATTGCCATGGAAAAGGTTGTCACTGAGTATGTGAATAAGTATGGTTGGAAAGGCCCTGCTGCCATGTCCTATGCCATGGTGAACCATGCCCTTGGCAGATATGACAAGGCTGAGCCTGTCTATCAGTCAATATATAATCCCCAGCACAAATACAACATGACAGATCCATCCATCGCCGATGTCCGAAACTTTGTGGCTGGATATTTTCTGAGGAAAATAAGTCTGGACACGTTTGAGGGAACGATGTATGAATATTTCATTGAAGAAATTGAAGAAGGAACTTTTTTCATGAACAGCATTGCTACAGATTTGTAATCGGCACAGACATCTTCTTCAGAAACGGAGCCTACCGGCCGGAGAGTGAGGAGGGACGGAAGATCCTTGCCCACGAGCTGACCCACGTGGCACAGAGCAAGGAGTACAAGCCTGACGACAACCGCACAAGGGAGGAGCTGGAGCAGATAAACAGGCTAAGAAGGCAAAAGGATTATGATGAGGCGGGAAATGTAATTACTGCATTTCCTAAAAAGTAGGCAGGAGGGTGTTGAAATGAATTTTTACATAGGTAATTCAATAGATGAAATTGATGAACAAGATGTCAATGTAGAATTTAGCGATGAGTTGCTCGGTTTTATCTATGAAATGAATGAACGAGTACCTTTTGAGCTGAGCAAATTGTATACAATAAATCCTTATGCTGATGTTGAAGTGTCTAAAGAGGGTTTGTCTCAAATAGCTGAAATATGCAAATATATATTAGACTCAACATTGCTTCAGGATTACGGGGAACCAGATGAAGGAAAACAAATGGTACAAGACTTATTAGAGCTTATCCCAAAAGCTATGAGCAGACCAAGAGATGGAGAACCCTCCTTAACTCTGGTCAATGGGGATGAGCCTACTCTCATGAAAAGACTTTATAATTTCATATAACTCATTTCGAAAAAAAAAGACTTCTTCAGTTTGGTCGTTTCCCCAAGGAAATACGATAAAATTGAAGTGAATACTATAATCATTTTTCTTTTTTCTATACGATAAATATGGTTGCCGCTGTTCGATAACCACATCAAGCCTAACATCCATTTCTTGTTTTTTTACGCATATGTCATTTGTGAATCTCCAATATTTTTCCCCATCATACTTTATAGTTACTGGATTATAGCTATTTATTCTTACTGAATAAGAATAAGACCTTAAATAAACAGACAAGTCTTCAATATATAATTCTGGATCAAAATTTTCATCTGCAGTATAATCTAAAGTCGCATATCTTAAGTCGCGACCGCCATTGCCACTTGCATAAATCAGACTAAACAAAACAAAAAAGACAGAAACAATCAATCTTTTATACATATACCCTCCTGCCATTCTGCAGTATAGTTAAATACTGCTGCTCTGTCTACTTTTGTCAAATATTGGCTTAATCCATCTCCTTTTATTGTGTGGTTTTCTACACACTCATTACTCTTCCCATGTTTTTTTCCTCCTGTTTTTTGGTCTTGTGTGATTCCATTATAACAGTGGTTGAAAACCTTTTTTAATGGGGAATTATATTTTACTGCTTGTCAAAATTCGTTTTTTACAAAAAAACACTTGACCAAAAAGTTTGTCTGTGATATAGTATCAAACATCATGGGGGCGTAGCGAAGTTGGTTATCGCGTCGGCCTGTCAAGCCGAAGATCGCGGGTTCAAGCCCCGTCGCTCCCGCTAAGGCCCATCCAGCAATGGATGGGTTTGATTTTTTTCGGGTAGTAGCGCAGTTGGTAGCGCACTAGGTTCGGGACTTAGATGTCGTGGGTTCAAATCCCGCCTACCCGAATTTTGTACAAAAGACGCATTGCGTCTGTACGGGATTTGAAGTCGAGCAGCTGTGCCGCGAGACAGGCCCAGAGACCGAAAGGTCGAGGGAAATCCCGCCTACCCGAATTTTGTACAAAAGACGCATTGCGTCTGTACGGGTTCTGGCAACGAGACGAAGTCGAGTTTCAAGCCTTTGAAGTCGAGCAGCTGTGCTGCGAGACAGGCCCAGAGACCGAAAGGTCGAGGGAAATCCCGCCCGCTGGAAGCTCACAGGATTGTTGCGAAAACCCGAATAGTTGTACAGAGAACGCAGTGCACTTGATGGGTCTTGAGCAAAATAGAGTAGAAATAATTTTAGGAAGCCTTTCATTATGTTTTCAGATACACATTTTCATTTGCATCATATTTGGGAGCGGGGACTTGATGTTCCTGCTGCGTTACAGTCTATGGCGACTTATACCCCTTTGTTTGGCTTGGATATTGGAACGCGTTGTGACGACTTGTTTATTCGAGGGCAAAAGGCTCAAGAATTGGTGGACGCCATCGATGATGACGGGGCGCGGGAGACAATCAAGAGGATGATGTATTTTTCTGCGGGAATTTGGCCTGCAGAAGAGGCTATTTTAGACCGTTTTAATCAAATAAAGGTGCTGGAGTCCATCATGACGGAGGTTATGAACCAGGATGACTTCTGTGGCTTTGGAAAAGGCCGTTTGGTGGCTCTTGGAGAATGTGGCCTTGATCATCACTGGAATCCAGCTGGGGTGGATCAGCGGAACGAGGATAGCTTTACAGCCGAATTATTTCATGGAGAGGCAGAGTTCTTTGAAATGCAGCTGGAGTTGGCCCGAAAATTGCAACTCCCGGTAATTGTTCATTCCAGGGATGCCTTTGAAGGAACCTTGGATTGTATAAAAAATGTGGCCTATGATCGGGGGATCATCCACTGTTATTCCTATGGTAAGGATGAAGCCCGGAGTTTTTTAGACAGGGGCTGGTATATTTCCTTGTCTGGTGCCATTACCTACACAAAGAAGACTCGCATGGAAGAGATGGTGGAGCTTATTCACTATATTCCTCAAGACAGGCTGCTGTTGGAAACAGACGCTCCCTATTTGGCTCCTGTTCCTCACCGTGGGAAAACAAACGCACCAAACCTGGTGGAGCATACCTATAATTATGTGGCAGAAATCTTAAAAACAAGCCCGGAAGCACTTTCTATGATGGTGGATGCTAATATCAAAGAATTGTTTGCAATATAAATAAAACTTGCTCTAAGAGGCAACGAGTACTCTTCCTTGCATTTTATAGCTGTAGTGCTGATATTCCTCCCATATTAAATCCATCTCCGTTGTTATTTTTTTTGTTTCTCTATACAATATCATCATGGAAGAAAAGCGACAGCAAGATGGTCTGGAAGAAATCTGCAAACTTTTGGCATCCACCGATGATGCTGATTTGATAAAAAAATTTTTTGGTTGTCTTTTTACTCCTTCAGAATTGCAGGACATGGAAAAACGCTGGCTTTTAGTTAAGGAAATCGATAAGGGAAGAACTCAGCGGGAAATTGCCCGCATGTTCAGTATGAGTCTGTGCAAGATTACCCGTGGGTCCAAGGAATTAAAAAAGGAGGGCAGTGCTTTCCGCATTATGCTGGATAAGGCAACCCTCCTGTAATCTATCTTTTCAAGTTCATTCCATTTTATAAAGCAAGTCCTAGTGGAGCAAGGCTGCAATACCTGGTCGTTGCCATCTTACCGCTATGTCGTAGGGCCTCTCTCCAGCAAGACTTTTCTGGTTCTTGCTTAATCCCATGGATAACAATCGTTTTATTGTCTCTCCATCACTAAGTCGTGCAGCATAATGAAGGATTCCCTCTCCAGAAATATCTGTCTTTGTTTTAGCCTGTTTTACCAGTTGATCAAGAATCTCTTGATTGCCTTTCAATGCCAGTGAAACTGCGCATTCCCCAGTATTGTCGGAAATAAAGGGATCTGCTCCATACTGCAACAAAATAACTGCTAGGGGAAGATTTCCCTGCGCTACAGCAAGTGTGATCGGTGTGCTACCAGAGCTATTCCGTCTATTAACTGGATACTTTTTTGCCAGAAGCACATCCATAATGGCTGGCTGTACACCAGAGTTTACCGCAACGTGGATAGGAGAGTTTCCATAGGAGTCGCTTAGGTTCAAGTTTGTTCCCAAAACCTCGTTGATGGCTGATTCTCCCTTGTTGAAGACTAATGACAGGGGAGTGTTGCCGTCCTTATCCCTTGATAATGGATCTCCACCAGCCATGCGAACCAGTCTCAAAATCTGTGGATCACCCAAAATTGCTGCCTCATGGAAGGCGTTTCGTCCGTTCATTTCTTGGATAATTGGGGATGCTCCCTTGTTGAGTAGGAGGGCAACAAGCTCTGTGTTGTCGCTTTGGATGGCGTCCATTAATACAGTCTTTCCTGTTTCATCGGAGGCATTGATATTTGCCCCATGATCTATCAGGAGGGTGGCCATCTGAGTTTTTCCTGTTCGGGCAGCCTCTGCCAAGGGGCTTTTTCCTGCAATGTTCTGTGCGTTCAGGTTTGCTCCCAATACAAAGAGCTTTTTCAGCGCATTGAGGCTGTCCCAGCGGATACAGGCGTGGATGGGAGTATTTCCCAGGTTGTCTCGAATGTTGAATTGGGCGCCCTTGGCCACCAAGGCTTCTATAACGGCAGGGCTATCTATCTTGACACCGTTGTAGATGGGTGTTTCACCATTTGCATTTCTAGCATTGGTGTCCGCGCCCTTTTCGGACAGGAGATTGATTGCAGACACGAGCTTCCATTCAGCGGCATAGTGAATGGGAGTGTTCCCACTACCATCAGTAGCTTGAATGACCTTGGAATTTAAAAGCCAGTTGCTACTGCTGTTACTGGATTCAAGCACATAACGCAGGGGAGAATAGTCATTATTATTGGTGGCAAAGATATCAGCATCACGGTTTAAAAGGAATTCTCCTGCCCGCTGGATGTTTCTTTGGACAGCCAAGGAAAGGGGGGTGTCCCCATTTCTGTTTTGGCTATTCACTTCCTTGTTCAATGTGTAGATGTGCTCCAGAGTCATGGTAAGGTCGTCGGCAATGGGCTTGTCGGACTTTGTTTCTTCTTCTAGAATAAAGCTTGGCTCAGCAGTGAGAATCGCCAGATGGTAGGCGGTGTTCCCGTAGGAATCACGGCTGTGGATGTTGCTGGCAATCAGCACCTTCTTTGACATTTCTGGGCCAGCCTTCAAGGAACGGGTGAGGGGAGTTTCCCCCATGTTGTCCTCCGCATGGATGTCCGCCCCGGCACCAATATAGAACTGGATGATGGAGGTACGGCGATGGTCCACGGCTAGGGCCAGAGGTGTGATTCCCTCCTTGTTGCGCTCGTTGATATCGGCACCTGCAAGGATAAGCTGATTCAAGGTCTTATCATCAGCCCCATTCATGGTGGCCACGTGGAGTACAGAATCACCGTATAAGTCCTTCATGTAGACATTTGCCTTGTAGTTCAACAAGAGGTTATAGATTTCTGCCTGGTTCTTTTTCGGCATAATCAACAAAATGGGACTTTTCCCCAGATTGTCCTGGGCATTCACCTTTGCTCCAGCATCCAGCAGGAGACGAGCATTTTCTACATTGCCGTAACGGATGGATTCGTGAAGTGGAGTGGAACCAGAAATATCTTGAGCGGAAATATTTGCTCCCTGTTCCAGTAAATAGGCCGTAATGCCCAGGTGGTTTTGGATGCTGGAAAGGTGCAGGGGAGTCTGTCCGTCTTCCAATCGAAGGGTTGGATTGCGTAAGATGGTGGCGTTTTCAAAGTAGGAGTAGATGCCGCCCTCTGGTTTTGCTCCATTCAGCAGGAGGCTTACGGCAATGCGAACGCTCTGTGCATCCTGGTGATTTTCAAAAGCCCAGGCTAGGGGTGTTTTACCATCGTTGTCAGGAACAGACAATGGGATTCTTTTTCGGGCGGCATATTCCAAGGCAGAAAGATTTTTTTCCATCACAAAGTAATGGATGATGGTTCTTCCTCTGGTATCCTGTAGCTCACCAGTTCTGGTGGTAATCATTGCATCAAAAAATTGGGATCCCTTTGCCATACCCAATTCCAGGGCCGTTTTCCCATAGGCATCCATGGCAAAGATATCGCTATTTACTGCCGAAAGAATTTGCGCCGCTGCAACACTGTCGTTTTTTACGGCTACGTGGAGGGCTGTATCACTTTCATTATTTTTGAGTTCTGTAGAGGCTCCCATGGAAACAAAAAGCCGTACTAATTCCTCGCTATTTACTTTTGCAGCGGTATGAAGTACTGTGTTGCCGTTGTCGTCCACAGCATCAATATCCCGCTGAAGCTGCAAGGAATCCTTGACCTCATCATATTTTCCTGCCAGGATTAAATCCTGTACAGTTTTGGGTTCTGCTGTCGGTTCTACTGGAGGCTGGGATTCTACAGGCTCAGTACTTTCACAAGAAACAAACAGTACTAGTGAAAAAAGAATCAAGCTCAGTACTAAAGAAATCTTACGCATAAAAACTCCTATATTATTGTATCGTACAAAAAAGGAGTGGAGTTAAGCTGTTTATAAGGAAGGGGATGGACTGAAAAAATAAAGCCATCCGAGGTATCCTTGGATGGCCTAAAATCAATCGAAATATCTTATGCTTTTTGCACGATACATTTGGAGCAGGTTCCCCAAATATAGGTTTGAATCTTTGACAAGGAAAAGCCTGTAGGTAAGTGTTGGGCAAAGGACTTGTATACCGTTTCTGTTTCCTCATAGGGAAGGTCACTTACTGAACCACAGCAATTGCACTTGAAGTGCAGGTGATCCTCCACATCCGCATCATAGCGCAACTCTTCGTTCTCTATGGTGAGAATTTCCACTAATCCATGCTTGTGAAAAAGCTTGAGAGTATTATACACTGTGGTTCTCGATAAGGTGGGAATTTCTGAAACAAGGGCAGAATACACGGTTTCCACGGTAGGATGCTCGAGGGTATTACACAGATAACGATAAATATGAAGCCGTTGCAATGAAGGACGAATGCCACAAGCAACAATTCTGTTTGTCATCTCTCTTTCTGTCAATATCATTTTCATTGTATTATTTCCTATCTCTCCCTTGGTATAAAACTGTAATTGATACAAATATGATATAGAACAGAAAATCTATTGTCAACTAGAAACCTTTTTTTTGGAAAAAAATTAATAAAGGGATAGTTGAGGAAATAGATATTTCTGAAAACCCTGGTTTCCTGCAAGGACATACTTATGGCTCCAGCATACGATTCTTTCGCTGAGCCTTTTTCTGGTACATTTCTTCGTCAGCCTCCTTGACAAGCTGCATATAGTCAATGGGAAGCTGTTCTGCGGTGGCTGAGCCGAGGGATATGCTGGTGTTATATTCCTTCCTTATTTCCTGCATCCTTGCTTCGATGGTGACAACCCGCTCTTGGGCCACCTGTCGCTCTGTATTGGTAAGTATTACCAGGAATTCGTCGCCACCGAGACGGAAAATAAGGTCGTCTGAGTGGACCGAGGATCTAATGACATCATGGCAGAGGGTGATGTATTCGTTTCCCTTGTCATGGCCATGGGTATCGTTTACCACCTTAAGGCCGTCGATGTCGCACATGATAAAGCTGACGGGAAGCAGCCTGCGTAATGCCTCGTTTTCCACAGAGAGCTCAGCTTGCTTCATCTCAAGGTAGTGGCGATTGTAGCAGCCGCAAAGAGGATCTCTGAAGGCCTTGTCTTCCAGGGTGGAAAGAATTTGATGCATGGAAGAAATTGCCACAAACATGAGCAGGGTTCCCTTTTCGTCTTGATGTTTCCTGCCTTTTACAGAAATCTCCTGTTTGTGCAGATAAAAGATATTTCCGTCAACCTTGCTTTGGAGGATGATGCTTGCCTCATCTGAAAAGAAATCGTTTTGAGAAATCCTTGTGTTGATTTGGTAGGGAGAAAAATTTTCCATAATGTCCTGTACATTTGTAGTGATTTCTGAATCTTCAGAAAGCCTTGTATCGGGACAGACACGGAGGGCTTCTGTATTGGCATAGATGACCTTGCCCTCCTTGTTCAGGAAGAAAACAGGAAAGAGCATGGCCTTAATGAGCTTTTGCTGCCCCTTGTTGACGATGATTTCTCCTTCGTCTGCATATACAATCAAAAAGAAAAAGGTGATAACAGTAGTCGCCAATATGGGGATAAACCAAATGTCCGAGTTTTGTTTGAAAAAGGTTTTATATACATTTTGTAGAATGAACAAGGCCGTGGCAATAATGGCATAGACACAGGATTTTCTGTTTTGGGTGGAAGGATATTTTATTTTTATAACAAGAAAGATGACACCAATTAACACAAGTAAGTAACTGTAGGCAGAATGAACATAAAACCAAGGTTTATACAGAAGTTGTATTTCTCTGCAGGGGTCGTAGGTAAGCTGTGTGGAAAAAATAATAAAATATTTATTGTAACTTGGTACCAAAGCGAGGGTAACAGTTATTAGCGGAACCACCATAAGCCACAACAAGTATTTCATCAAATGCATTTTTTGTGGAAAGGTGTAGCTAAAGCAAAAGTAAAAATAGGTGAGTCCCGAAAAAGGCACGGCAATATAGATAAGTGAGGCAAATCGTGGCAATAAATATGTTCCAGGATACAGATAGTAAATTGCCCGTGTCAGTTCCCAAAAGCCCAAGAAAAAAACAAAGGCCCGTTGATATCCTTGAAAGGGTAAATGAACAGCTCTTTGCCTTTTGATTCCCACCAGAAAGAAGGCATAAAATGCCACCAGCAGTCGTGTCATGCCAAAGAGGAGGGTGATGTAGTTGGGTGAGGTGGCATCGGAAATCATTGTGGGTGCTCCTTGTGCATTGCCTTTATTTTATACATCTCTTCGTCGGCACCTTTCATGCAGTCTGCAAAGCTTGTGTCGGGAGAGAGCGCTGTGCTCGTTCCAATGGAAATACCGGCTGTACAGGGGGCAAAGCTCTGGTGCTGGGCCACCTTTGCCTCAATTTTTTTTGCAATCCCTTGGGCCGTGTCGGTTGGAGTCTTCTGTAAAACGACCAGAAACTCATCACCACCCAAGCGGAAAACCAGGTCGTCTTTTTTTATGTGGCTGCAAATCTCGTTGTAGCAGGTGAGGATGTACTCATCTCCCTTGGTGTGTCCCAAAAAGTCATTGATTTTTTTCAGGTTGTCCAGGTCGCACATCAGCAGGGAAACAGGGAAAATGTCTGGTGAAATTGGTTCCTTTTGCTTGAGCTCCAGGAAGTGGCGGTTGTAGCACTGGCACAGGGAATCCCGGAAGGCCTTGTTTTCCAGAGTGGCAAAGAAATTCTGTATCGAGGTGAGGGGAAGCATCATCATGATGTAACCTTGATTTTTAAGCTCCTCTTCTTGGGTAATCTCTTGTTCTTGCAGGAAGAACAAGGTCTTGTCATCCTTGCGTTGGATGAATTTGCTGCTCCCTTTATTTTGATAATCCTGGAGTGATGGATCTATTTCAAAAATTGTAAACTGATTGAGCAAGTCTTTTTTCTTGAAAAGATAACTTTCTTTATTCCTTATGGACGAGATAAATTCTTTCCCTGTTTTATTGAAGTGAATGATGATATTGTTCTTGTTCAAAATGAAGACGGGAAAGGGGATGGTTTCCAGTAATGCAGATTGACCTTGTACAATCATTTGTTCTGAGGTGTCGTAGTAGAGGGTAAAGAATAGAAGAACCATGCAGAGGATAACGAAAATGGGTGGTATCCAGAAAAAGGAGTTATTACGCCCGTTAAAGGAGACAAGCATATTCTGCCCGATAAAAAGCAAGGCGGCCACAATTGCCAGCCTGCTTCCAATGCTGGCTTCACGAGGATGTTTAATCACCTTGTACATGAGGACGACACTTCCGAGTAACGCGGTGCTGTAGCTATACACAATGTAGGCATGAAAGAGAAAGCCGTAGTGCTCAAGGATATCTCTATAGGGAATGTAAATGATTTCATTGGTAAAGATGATGGAGTATTTCTGTAAGGGCGGCAAGAGAACAGAAAGTGAAAAAATGCAGGGAAAGGCAAAGCTCCACCACAAGGCTCTTATCAAAGCTTTTTTATGAGGAAATACATAGGAAAAACAGAACCGCATAAAGAGTGGTCCACCAAAGGAGATGGATGCATAGATAAGGGGACTTATGTAGGGAAGAAGGTTGGCTCCAGGATAGATGAAAAAAATGCTTCCAAAGAGTCCCCACAGTCCCATGGCAACGACAAAATATAAAAAATATTTGAATGCGGGAATATGGGACTGTCTATTGGTACAGATAATGACGAGAAGCAGGGCGCCAAGAAATACGATTGCTCGAAGGGCTCCTTGCAGGGCTGTTAAGTATTGTAATAATGTGATTCTCTCCATTAGTGAACTATTATACCACATTCTTCCTAAAAGACAATATTTTTTATAAAGAATTTGTGGAAAATTTTATTGCAGGGAATCAATAGCCTGATGGAGCTCCGTGTGGCACCCACGGAAATTCCATTGGTTAAGGAGACCGGATCGCCCTTTAAAATGGGGCTCTTGACCTGCATCTCCAGAAAGGGGGAAATGCACGTCGAAGGCTGACTTGAAGGCCATTTGGTTGGATGGCACTGGTGAATGGGCTGGAACCGTGGGCTGGTGCTTCGGCGGGTATCTGGAGTGGGAGTGAGGCATGGAGGGGCCGCACACAACGGAATCCCGCCGGCAGAAGCTGCCGGAGAATTGACACCAAGTCAATTCAAGCATAAACTGGAGCGCAGGGAAGGCCCACCCTGACTTTGGTCAGTTTTGGGGAGGGCTAAGGAGAGCTTCTGCCGGAAAAAGTATTTTCTGGAAGCTGTCCAAAACAAAGGCTTTGTAAATAGGTGGAATTATGAAGAAAAAAAATCTATTTTGCTTTGTTTTCTCATGCTTTGCAGCTATGCAAGTTTTTTGTGATACTAAATTCATTGTAAATAAATCATTTTCAATACAACAGATAGAGCCAAAAGAAAAAAGCATTGAAGTTAGTGCACGGCAGCTTTTGTATTCAGTTGAAAACGATTCTATGATAAAAATGATAAAACGTGAATCCATTGATGAATATGATAAAAATGGAACTGTCAGTGTTAGCAGTACCTGTTCCAATGAAAATTTTATAGGATTAAATTATAAGGCTGATCATAAAATGTATTTTGAAACAATAAAAAACAATTGGAAGTTGATAGAATCTAATTCGTTGAAAGATAAGGACATTACATGAAATATTTAAAACCTTCAATAATACATTGTATAACATTTTTTTCTTTATTAATATTGTATTTGCACAAGCTGAAGCAGAATATATTGAAAAGGAATTCAATAGATGGGCAGGGGCTGACTCATATTCAACAGTGTTAAATGAAGATGTTTATCTTCAAATTCTCGTTACTGACGTTACTGATTCGTTAGGTAAATCTTCACAAATATTGTCGTTTTATAAAAAAAATATAGATAATTCTTTTTCATTCATTGGTTCCATGGAATCAATAGCATTAGGAATAGAAGATTATGGCGAGGGATTACAATTTATATACAAACACAATAATTTTATAGTAATACAACAAAGTTTTGGTGCAGGAAGATTTCTTATAATTTCAAAATTATATCTAGATTTTGAAAATGACAATACTATTAAATTAGTCAGATATACAGAAGAACACATTAATAGGTTTATTGAGGATAAAGATTTTACAGAAATCGAATATGAAATACCCAATAATATTTATCTAAATAATATTACTCGCGACACGGTTTATAAGTTACGTCAATTAAAGAGGAAGGGAACGAAAAGTCCTGCAATCTCAAGCCCACGCTGGGAGGACGCAAAGGGCCAAGCAATAACCGAAGCCCTTGTGGGGGATGAGGTCTACCTTTGTGCCGATGTCACCGACAGTGCCGAGGGAGCCACCGCCACCATCAAGATAGTGGAGAAGGACGCTGACGGCAGGGACGAACCGGTAACCACCCTGTCCGCCATTGTGAGCGACGGCAGAATCAAATGCCAGTGGCAGGTAAAATACACTGCGGACGGGGATGATGCGGACAGCCAGCAGGAGTTGGCTGAGAATGGCTACCCCCTGCCGGAGTACGCCTTTGTGGTGGAGTGCGGCGGAGTTGAAAGCGGGGAATCCGGGGTGCTGGAGGTTAGACTGTTGGTTCAAAGAGAGATGCTGCTGTTGAAAGCGGGAAATGCCCATTCTGGAGGAGACCCTTGTATCAGTCCAGAATCATTCACAAAGTGGATAACGGACAAGCTTTAGAGTTAAGGAGGATAAGATGAAAACAGGTGTTCTGGCAGCGCTGCTTCTGCTTTCAGTTGGTTCAGCTGCAGCAGGCGGGTATCCAGAAGTCAGCGATGAGCGGTCAAGAAGATACATGGAGCAGTTGCCAAACGTTGATGTTCTCGATACAGAATCAAGGTACAACGGTGGGGACTTCAACACCCTGCATCTTTCTGATTTTATCAGAGGAAGTGTCGGCTTGGGGATGGGGGCATATGAGTCGTATGTTATGGAACGATTTTACATCCATCGCAAGGTGCTTCTGAATCCCATTACGAAAAGAATTTTGGAGGAGTTGTGGCAGGCTGAAGGTGTGTACAAATGCTATCCCAAGTTGCGGGATAGGAAGCTTCATTTGTGCTATGAATCCAAATCCTATGAATCAGATTCGTCAAGCTTGTTCCTTTACAATATATATTCGGCTCAGGATGGAAGTCTGATCGAACAGAAGGACATCAGCCATATACTCAGGGACAACAAGTTCGGGTTCTTCTGGTTCCAACGGGAGGCATTTGTAATCATGACAGAGCGGGGACTGGCTGTATACTCCTTGAAAACTCTGGAAAAATTGGAGGAGCGCCAATTCTCTGACATGACGTTGGATAATCATGGCCCAACAGAGAGCTGGTGTCCCGTAAGTGAGAGGCATATTGTCGTAATTCCTTTAAGATTGTATCGGGAACGAATGCTCCTCTATAATTGGTACACAAATGAAACGCATATGCTGGTGGACATAAAGGAATTGAAGAACTGGTGGGGTGCCAGAGGCAATCTGTACCTGCTGGATGTAAAGCTTCAGGATTCAATCATTGAATTCAGGGCTGGCAGCACTAATTATACATATCACTACGAAGATTTTTTATGAGAATATAGCAGAAGATGCCTATAATCAAGGACGGAACCACCGCCATCAAACAAGAAATAAACGAGAGGAGGAAAAAGATGAAAGACAAAAGATTTTTGCTCTGCTTCAGTGCATTGACTGTTCTTGTGTCTGGCATGGTGAGTGCCAGAGGATACCGGGACATGACCTTGGAATACGAGCATTCCGAAAGCGATGTGGGCTAACCTCCCAGATGACTATATCAATACAACAAATAAGGGAGATTAGAAATGACCATAAAAAGAATCATCATGCAAGCAGTCGTACTACTCATATTTGGGTGCAGCCTAGGGTTTTCGTATGGAGTCAAGGAAATAATCTTGGAGTATGAGCATTCCATGAGGCTGGAAAACAAGTCAATAATTATATCTTTGGAAGAAATTACCGATCTCCAAAAACAAATAAAGGTGGTGATAGGTTCTGTCCAAATCGATGGCATGATTCAGCCGGAATTGACAAAGGAGATTGAGGCGGATGTATTCAAAACTTTATTTATTAGATGTACAAAACTGAATCTTCATGAAATCATTATTGGCGGGTCAGGATTAAGTGGCTTTGGTGGGGATGGTAACAATGTGACCTTGAGTTTCCGCAACAGCCTGTCAGGTGAGGCCAGTGTCACAGTATGGACTCCTAGTGCAGTGCCAGAAAGACGCAAGCTGGAGGAATTCTATGCAATCACCATGGACATCTTCAAGTTGTTTGGCTTGGAGGAGCTGTATTAATATTGGCGACGAAGTTTATCTTTGTGCCCATGTCACCGACATTGCCGAAGGAGCTGCCGCCACCATCAAGATTATAGAAAAAGACGCTGACGGCACGGACGGCCCGCAATCATTCAAGAAAGAATGGCGTTGCATTTAACAGAAATAAAAAAAAAGCTTGCTGTCAATAAAAAAATTACAGAATCAGCATGGCATCCCCGTAGGAAAAGAATCGGTATCGTTGCTCCACCGCCTCTTTATAGGTAGCCATAATCCGCTCCCTGCCGGCAAAGGCGCTCACCAGCATCAGCAGGGTGGACTCCGGGGTGTGGAAGTTGGTGAAGAGCCTGTCCACCACTTTAAACTGGTAGCCGGGATAAATGAAGATATTGGTGGAGCCGGTGCCAGCCTCCAGCTGGTTGGTCTTAGGATTCCAGGCTGACTCCAGGGTGCGCACGGAGGTGGTTCCCACCGCCAGGATTGGCCGCCCCTGGGCCTTCGCCTGGTTCACGGCCTGGGCAGTCTCCGGGCTGACAGAATAGGTTTCGTGATGCATGGCATGGTCCTCCAGCCGTTCCGCCCGCACGGGCAAAAAGGTTCCCAAGCCCACGTGGAGCGTTACCCAGGCCCGCTGGATTCCCGCCCTGTCCAGGTTCTCCAGCATCTCCTGAGTGAAGTGGAGGCCCGCGGTGGGGCAGGCGGCGGAGCCGGTTTCTGTGGCGTAGACATTCTGGTAGCGCTGGCTGTCCTCCTCCGTGTCCTCCCGGCGGATGTAGGGCGGCAGCGGGATGTGGCCGTTGGCCTCGAACCAGTCCTCGGTGATGGGGGAGGAAAAGGCCAGTGTGCGGAATTCGGTGCCTGCGTCAGAGGGATTTGCTACGATGGTGGCAAGGGTGCCGTCTGCAAACTGGTACTGATGGCCGCTTTTCTGCTTCTTTGCGTTCTTGACCATGGTTTTCCAAAAGCAGCAGGCTCCCGCAGGCAGGGGAGCATCTGGGGACAGCTGCAGGGGCTGGAGAAAAAGGAATTCAACTGCACGGCCGGTGGTGTCCTTCAGTCCATAGACACGGGAACGGCGGACCCTTGAGTTGTTGAACACCATCAGGGCATCTTGGGGAATAAGCCCCGGTAAATCTGCCATTTGGTGATGGCTGACATGGCCTGTAGCCCTATCAAGGAGCAGCAAGCGGTCTTGGCCCCGAACCTGGGGCGGATGCTGGGCTATAAGCTCCGGTGGCAAATCAAAATAAAAGTCTCTCGTCAGCATGGTATCGTCCCTGGACTCCAAGATGCTTGTAGGCCTTTTCTGTGACAATGCGGCCTCGGGGAGTCCGTTGCAAAAGTCCGCACTGAATCAAATATGGTTCGTAGTAATCCTCCAGTGTATCCATGGATTCTCCAATGGAGATGGCCAAGGTTTCTGCACCTACAGGCCCGCCGCCGAAGTTCTGGATGATGGAGAGGAGGATTTCCCTGTCGTAGCGCTCCAGCCCCAAGGCATCAATTTCCAGACGCTGGAGTCCCAGCTCCGCAATCTCCTTGGTGATGGTGCTGCTGTAGGGGCCGTCTTGCTCCTGCTTGCCCTTGCTGCCCAGCACTTGGGCAAAATCCCTGATTCGCCGCAGCACTCGGTTTGCCACACGGGGAGTTCCCCGGGAGCAGCCGGCCATCAGCAGGGCGGCGTCCTGGTGGATGTTTACCTCCAGGATATTGGCGGAGCGCTTTATGATTGAAGCAAGCTCCTCCGTGGAGTAGAAGCTGAACCGCTGTACAATGCCGAAGCGGCTGATGAGGGGGCTGGACACCATGCCCGCCTTGGTGGTGGCTCCCACCAGGGTAAAGCGGGGAATGGGAATGCGGACTGTGCGTGCCGCCGCTCCCTGCCCGATAATCCAGTCCAGCTCGTAGTCCTCCATGGCAATGTAGAGCATTTCCTCGATGGCGGGCTTGAGGCGGTGAATCTCGTCAATGAAGAAGACCGTGCCTTCGGTAATGGTGGAAAGGATGCCCGCCAAGTCCTTGGGCTTTTCCAGGGCGGGTGCGCTGGTCACCTTGAACTCGGCCCCCAGCTCCTGGGCGGTAATCTGGGCCAGGGTGGTTTTTCCCAGCCCCGGAGGGCCGATGAGGAAGAGGTGGTCCATGGCCTCCCCACGGCTCTTTGCCGCCTGAATGCAGACGGCAAGATTTTCCTTCACTATCTTCTGTCCCAAAAACTCATTCAGGAGCTGGGGACGTAGGCTGATATTCTGGGAATCCTCTTCCAGGGGGATGTTCGCTCGTAAAATCTCGTTCATGGCTTCCTTACTTCAATCTGGATTATGCCAGCTCCACAATGGCCTTGCGGAACAAAAGCTCCTCCTGCTGGCTGGGAATCTTGCCCTGCAATTCCTGTGCAAGCTCCTGCTCCAGGCGTGCCAGCACCGCCTCGCAGTCCCGCTTGTCATAGCCCATGTCTGATAGAGCCTGCACCACGTCCTGCCAGCGGGAGGTAGCTGCTGCCTGCCGTGAAGGAGGGGCATCTCCAAAGCTCAGCTTTCCCTTCAGGGCCAGCATCATCTTTTGGGCTGTCTTCTTGCCCACGCCGGGAAGCCGCTCCAGCTGGGCAAGGTCCTCGCTGTCCAGTGCCTGGGAAAGCTGCTGGGGAGAGATGCCCGACATGATTTTCAAGGCTCCCTTGGCTCCCACACCGTCCACCTTCAGCAGGTCAAGAAAGAGGCTGCGCTCCTGCTGGGAGGCAAAGCCGAAGAGCTTCATGGAGTCCTCCCGATGCAAAAGCCAGGTAAAAACCCTGCCCTGGCTTCCCACCGGGGGGAAGGAGTCCAGGCTGGAGTCCGGGACGGCAAGGTCCCATTCAATCCCCCCTGTTTCCACGTACAGGCATTGGGGCAACTTTGCAGTGATGGTTCCGGTAAGGCTATTGAACATGACTTGATTATAGCGGAAAAAAAGGGAAAGTCCAAGGGTAGGAAAGGTTTTGGTGATATCAGCGAACATGGGGTACTCTACTTGAGTATTTTGTTATTTAGGCTTATATTAAAGTATTAAATTAAAGCAATTTAACAAGATTGCAGTAATCAATATTGAGGATAGATGTATGAAAATGAGCATCAGAACAAGGATAATCATCACTGTAGGTGGAGGGCTTTTGGCTCTTTTATTGATTAATGTCATCGGTGTAATGCGGATGATGGAGGTTAACCATAAACTGAAAGATATGACAGAGGTAAATTCTGTAAAGCAGCGCTATGCCATTAATTTCCGTGGTAGTGTTCATGATAGATCTATCCGTGTACGTGACTATGTTTTGCTGGATGAGGAAAATGAGCGGCTAGTTGTTTTAAAAGAAATACGGAATTTAGAGAAATTTTATCTTGAGTCAGAGCAATTGTTAAATCAAATGATGGCTAGTGATAAGGCCATTGGGCAAGGTGAAAAGGATATGATTTCTGAAATCAACCAGTCTAAGGTATTTCTCACCCCCTTCATTGAAGATATTATTTCCTTGGTAAATCAAGGTAAGCGTGATGAAGCCTATCGTATTCTGATGGCCACAGCTCGTCCTGAATTTCAAAAGTGGCTGGATAAAATCAATGTGTATATTGACTATCAAGAAGATAATAACAAAGAAATTACCAGCTATTTGATTCAACGTTCCAATAGCTTCCAGCAGCTTATGATCTTGATTACGATTTTATCAGGAATTTTAGGTGTGCTGGCCTTTGTCTGGATGATTCGTTCTGTTCGTCCCTTGGGGACTGTGGCTAAGGCTCTTGATGAGATTGCCGCTGGAGAGGGAGATTTGCGGGTTAAGCTAGAGGTGGCCTCCAATGATGAGATTGGAATGGTGGCGGAGCATTTCAACATATTTATTTCCTCCCTCCACAGTATTATTTCCACCGTAAAGAAGTCTGTCATCAGCTTGTCTGTAACAAGCCGTGGCCTTACTAGCAGCATGAGTACTGCTCAGGGAGCCTTGGACAAGATAACCGGTGCCATTTCCATTGTTCAGGGTCAGATGGAAACTCAGTCCTCCGCAGTGTCCGATGTTTCCAATACCATTCAGGATATTGGCAGCAAGGTTTCCAGCTTGAACAGCATCATAGAGGAGCAGACCTCCAGCGTGAACGACAGCGTCTCCTCTGTGGAGCAGATGCTGGCAAACATCCAGTCTGTTACCGACGCGCTGGCTCGCAGTACCACTCAGTTTGACAATCTCTCACGGGTGTCCGAGATTGGCTTCCAGAAGATAGCTGACGTGCAGTCCAAGGTTATGGATATTTCCGGCAAGTCCCGCAGCATGTCAGAGGCAAATGCCGTCATCAACAACATAGCCTCCCAGACAAACCTTCTCGCCATGAACGCCGCCATAGAGGCCGCCCACGCTGGGGTTGCGGGAAAGGGCTTTGCCGTTGTTGCCGACGAGATTCGCAAGCTGGCGGAAAGCTCCTCCGCCCAGTCCAAGTCCATTTCCGCCGCCTTGAAGGAGCTGGTATCTTCCATTACCGATGTAGTTGATACTTCTCAAACCTTGAGCCAGGCCTTTGAGGATGTGCGAAATGCCATTGCGGTTTTGGCCGAGGATCTGCGGATTGTCCAGAACGTCATGTATCAGCAAAGTGAAGGAAACCGCCGGGTACACAATTCCTTTGAGACAATCCATCGTCTTAATGATGAGGTCCGCTCCAGTGCCGCCCAGATGGCCTCTGGTAGCCAGAGCATTTTGGCAAAGACTGCTGACTTGGTTGAAATTACCAATGAAATCAACGATTCCATGTCAAAAATGACTTCCAGCGCAGAGGAGATTGGAGAGGCTGTAGGGAACGTTGTGTCCCTCAGTAAGACTACAGAGCAGGGTGTCCAGACGGTCAAGGCCCAGATTGGCCGGTTCGTGCTGTAATTGCTGCCTTGCGGGGAGTCAATTCCCCGCTACTGTAGCCAAAAAGTAGTTGAAAAACTCCTTCCGCCCTTGGCAGTGGTGGTGGAGCCCCAGGGTGCCTGATCCATCCCAGTCACGCTCCCGACGGCAGCCACCACGGCAGAGAGCTCTTGCGGGGCAGGTGGTACATTCTTCTTCCTGCTTTTGGGAGGAAAGAAGAAATTCCTGCATGACAGGAGCGTAAAAAAGCTCCTTCAATCCCATTTCCTGTATATTTCCAATGTACCATCTGTCGCTGCAGTAAAAGTCACAGGGATAGAGGCTGCCGTCTGCTTCCACCGTAATGGTTGCGGGGCAGTATCCCAGCATACCGCATTGCTCCGGCATTCTTCCTTGTACCATGGCCAGCAGGTTGTCGTAAAACCTGATGGAAATTTCCTTTCCTTGGCAAATATCCTGCCAATAGAGCTGAAAAAATGTCTTGTTCAGCTGGCTGTATTCTTGGTTTGTAAGGCAGAATGTCGTATCGGCTGCATCTGGTGGAATGCAGTAGATGAATTGTAGCTGGTTCAAGCGCTGGCTCTGAAACCAGCGGTAAATCTCAGACTCCCTGCCAGCCCAGGCTCTGGTGACAACGGAGAGGATTGAAAAATTGATTTTGTAGTCTCTGAGCAACTGAATCCCGTCCAAAACCTGCTTGTGGCAATCCTTTTCCCTTGCAGGATGGTTGCGGTGGAGATTATGGATTTCTGGAGGGCCATCCAGTGAAACTCCCAGTATAAAATCATGCTTTGCAAAGAATTGACAGAATTCATGGGTGATGAGGGTTCCGTTGGTCTGCACCATGTAGCAGGCGGTGCTGGCAGGAAATTCACTCCGTTGACCTTGGCTTTGCTGCCACTGTTGAGCCAGAGCCACAAATTCCTTGAAGAAATCCAAGCCTGCTAGAAGCGGCTCGCCACCCTGAAACAGGTAGGTGACAGTGCCGCCTGCGGCAAAGTCCATGGTGGTAGCAATCAGCGTTTCCATAACCTGGCGGTTCATGGTGCCACGGTTTCCCTGCTGACGATTGCAGGCTGTTTCAAGGTAAAAGCAATAGCCGCACTGAAGGTTGCAGGCGGCGGAGGCGGGCTTTACTAGCACAGTGATGTTTCGAGATTGTGCTGCGGCTTGGTTCATGGGCTGTCTCCCAGATCCTTGATGGAATTTCCGAGATGGATTTTTGGCGGAAACATAAAGGAAACCTCCTGACTATCATAGTGGGGATGCTTCATCATGGTCATAACTCCTTGGGCAAGCTTCACTCCCATTTCGTAGCTGGGATGGATGGAGGTGGTAATGCTTTGCTCTTGCCAGTTGTCGGCGGAATAGTCAAAGCTTACCACGGAATAATCCTGAGGAATTGATTTGTTATGGGAAGCCAATACCTCCAGCAGCATCTCCAGAATCAAGTAGTTGCAGCAGACAATGGCAGTACAGGAGGGAAGGGCCTTGATGAAATTCCACATCTCCTTCTTGAACTGCTTGGCATCCTTCAGGTCATCCATCATACACCATTTGAAATAGCTGTCATCCATGTACACATTGTATTTAATGAGGGATTTGATGATGCCATTGTATTTCTTGTTTCCCTGATAATTGTCGTAGACAAAGAAGCCCGCAATATATTTATGCCCCTTGCATACCAGCTGGTAAACCAATTCCTGGGCACAATTTTCATCATCCACAATGACCTTGGGGAATTTGCTGTCACGATAGTAATTGTTGTAAAAGATGACGGGAATATTGTTCTTATAAAATTTTTCGTAGATGTCGGCGTTGGGACTGGCAGTGCCGGCCTTAACTCCGTCAATAATCAAGGCAGAAAACCCGGAGGTACAGGCCGTAAGACAGCGCCGCTCGTTGAGAATCTTGTTTTCCGTAAAAAAAATGCGAACCTCAATGTCCGTTCCTTGGAATTCATCCCGAACTCCAGCCAATATCTTGTAAATTGAATTCTTGTCCTGTCCCTGTACAATGAGAGCCACCTTCTTGCTTTCAGTTTCTGGCAGGGAGCTTTTGTGAATGAAATGGCTGGTGTTAAAAAAAGTGCCGCTTCCTCGCAAGGTATATACAAAGCCCTCTTTTTCCAAGCAGGCAATGGCCGTTCGTACGGTTTGGCGACTTACATTGAATTTCCTGCAGAGAAAATGCTCTGAAGGCATCTTGTTGTTATCGGTAAATTTATGCTCATCAATAAAAGAACGGAGATAGGAGGATATAATCTGATATTTCTTTTCTCTTTGTGCCATGATCCCCCCAGTTGCAAGGAGGGCTTGCGGATTCCTTGCAAGCCCTCCTGAAAAAGAATCAGTCGTTGATGGTGGCAGCTATACCTTCTGCACTCTGTATCCAGTCCACAAGGCTCTTTCGTAGTTGGGCCTTTGCCTGGCTATGGGCAGGATCAGCAACCACATTCACCAGCTGGTGGGGGTCGCTGGGCAGATGGTACAGATAATCGTCGCTGTAGCAGGTGCTGTTCATGTCCAGTCCGCCATCCTTATCTGGAGCGTAGACTGCGTACAGGTACTCTGGAGTACGGATGCAGCGTCCCACCTTGCTTTCGGAAATCTGGGCGAACACCTGATTTTTTCGATTATCATCCTTTTTTTCCACCACGTCAAGGAGATTCTCCCCAATCATGTCATCTCCCACTTGAACACCGGCCAGGGCCATGATGGTCTTGGGCAGGCTTTCGGTGGAGACCAGCTGGCTTTCACGGTGGCCACCCTTGGTGAAGGCTCCACCGCTGATTACCAGGGGCACCTTCAGGGCGCTGTCGTGGCCGGTACGCTTGTAGTCGTCGTAGCCCCGCAGCCTGCCGTCCCGGTTCCGGGTCTTGAAGTGGGAGCCGTGGTCTGCACCAAAGATGATGACGGTATTGTCGTAGATTCCCAGGTCCTTGAGCCGCTGAACGAGACGGCCAAGGTTCTTGTCCAGGCTGGCACAAGCTCCCAGGTAATCGGGATACTCCTCCTGCCAGTCACCACCACCGAGAGCCTTCAAATCTTCCGGTGGAATGAAGTTGGCAAATTCCTCCTTTGCACCTTCGGGACCCTGGTAATGGTGGGCACCGTTCTGGTGGTGTGGCTCGATGTGGGAGATAGTCATGAAAAATGGCTTGCCATCCTTTCCTTCCCAACAATTCTTTACGGAGGAGTCAAAGAATTCAAGTGCAAAGTCCGTGATGCAGTCTGCACGGTAGCCTGTAAAGTCCCGGCGATTCATGTCCTCGTCAAAGACATAGCCGCCGTAGCCGTCGGAGGTAAACTCCAGCACGTCGGCAGTTCGCCAGAATCCCTTGTAGCCTCCCCGAAGGTGCAGGGGAACTGGCTCGATCTGGTAATCCTGATAGGGCTTTTTCTCCAGCTCTCCCTGGGAAGCCAAGTGCCATTTTCCGATGTAGGCGGTCTGGTAGCCGGCCTCGTCAAGCCATTGTGCCAGGGTCTTTACGTCCTGGGGAAGGGCGATGCTGTTGCGGAAGCAGCCGGTGTCGGTGGCATATTTCCCCGTCTGGAAGATTGCACGGCAGGGACCGCAGACTGGTTGCGGGGAGAAGGCGTTCTCGAAGCACACGCCCTCTGAGGCCAGCTGGTCCAGGCAGGGGGTGATGGGCAGCTGCTGGCCGTAGCAGCCGCAGGTATCAAACCGCTGCTGGTCGGTAAAATAAAAGATAATATTAGGTCGAGATGGTTTTTCAGACATGATGTCCTCCTGATTTTGTTTCCGCAATCTTTCCACGGATAATGATGAACAAGGTTAGTGCAATCAGCACAAGGAAGGCGATGCAGACGGGAGAAGAGGCAAAGATGCTCCAGCTTCCGTCGGAGATAATGAGGGCTCGGCGGAAATTCTCCTCGGTCATGCGTCCTAATACCAAGCCCAAAAGAATTGGCACTACAGAACATTCCATCTTGGTGAGCATATAGGCTACCACGGCAAAAATCAAGGTCAAGCCCACATCGAACATGGAAATCTTTACGGAATAGGCTCCCGCAAAGCAGAATATCACGATGATGGGAGCCAGAATTACCGGTGGAATCTTGATGATCTTGGCAAAAAGACCAGTGAGGTAGCGTCCCTGCAGGAACATGAACAGGTTCACGAAGATAAGGCCCACCATGATGGCATACATGGTGACACCATGGTCGGTGAAAAGCCGTGGTCCGGGAGTGAGCCCGTTAATCATCAGGGCACCCAGCATCAGGGCAACGGATCCGTCTCCGGGGATTCCCATGGTCAGGAGGGGAATCAATGTGGCTCCGGTAACGGCGTTGTTGGCAGTCTCCGCCGCGGCCACACCCTCCACCGCACCCTTTCCAAACTCATCCTTATGCTTGCTGATTCGCCGTGCCCAGTCGTAGCTGAAAAATCCAGCCTCTGCAGCACCAGTTCCAGGAATGATTCCCACCACCACACCGATAATGGCAGACATGAGGGTTGGCAGGGACATACGCTTGAACTCCTCCTTGGAAATCTTTCCCTTGCCGTCCTTCAGCACCTTCTCCTGAATTGCACCTGCATCGCTGGAATCCGCCTCACTTTTCTTTGCTCGACCAATGATGGCACTGAGGGCAAACAGACCGATGAGACAGATAACAATGTCAAAGCCGGAATACAGGTTGATGTTGTTGAAGATAAAGCGAGTTCCACCAGACATGGGATCCAGTCCGATGGTGGAGACAAACAGTCCCAAGGCTCCCGCCATGATTCCCTTCAGCAGGCTCTTTCCAGAAACACCAGCGATGATGGTGAGGCCAAAGGCACAAACCAAGAAGTATTCCGGGGTTCCCAGCTTCTGGGCGAATTTCGACACCTGTGGGGCAAAGAACAGTAGCACCAATGCACTGAAAATTCCTCCGAAGGTGGAGGCATAGAGGGCGATGTTCAGGGCCTTGTGCCCCTCTCCCCGCTGGGTCATGGGGTAGCCGTCCAGCATGGTGGCTGCGGCATGGGGAGTACCTGGTGTGTTGATCAGGATGGCGGAGATGGAGCCGCCGTAGCTTCCTGCACAATACATTCCCAGCAGGAACATGAAGGAGGGAATGGGGGCCAGAGAATAGGTGAAGGGCAAAAAGAGAACGAGACAGAGAATGACGGTAAGACCAGGAATCGCTCCAAAGATGACTCCCAAAAGGAGTCCAATGTTCATGTAGATGAAGTTGGAAATATGGAAAAGCTCCTGACAACCTTGAATGAATAGCTCCATGGCAATCTCCTTTAGGGCAGTCGTACGTTCAGTACGTATCGGAAGAATACGCCGATAAGCACGGCCACCACTGAAACAATTATATAGTAACTTACCTTTTTCACGCGGAAGAACATAAGCATGGCAAGTCCCAAAAGAATGGAGCTAACGATAAAGCCCACAAGTCCCATCAAAAGCCAGTACAGTACCAGTATTCCCAGAATAATCAGGGCTTTTACCTCCACCAGCACTGTGGTTTCCACTATGTTGGCCTTTTTCTTAGAAATGATGTTGTAGATTTCCTTTATGAGCAACACCACACCACAGATAATAATCAGGAACATCAGCAGGGTAGGAAAGCTTCTTTCGTTAATACTACTGCTACTAAGGAGGGCAATTTGTGAGGGCATAGCCAGCAACACAGCCACTGCAAATATAATGAAGATGATTGGTGTAATTATGTCCACATAGAGTCGCACCTTCTTTTTTTCCAGCTTTTCTCCTGTGGCATCAAGCCAAGAATCTATCCGTTGAACGAATTCTCGTGCCATAGTTTCTCCTTTTTCAAGTTTAAAAAAATCCCCTGAATCCGTTCTTAAACGAGCTAGTGTGAAGGTAAAGAACGAATCCAGGGGGATGGTTTTGGAAAAATTACTGGTTATTCTTTACAATCTGGATAACATCAGCAACGTGGCGATCCATAGTTGCAGAATCCAGAGGATCAATTTCGATTAACATTGTTCCGAACAGCTCTGCAATTTCGGGCTTAGACAAAATGCGCAGGTAAGCGTTCTGAATCTTCTTGATTACAGCAGGATCTGTTCCCTTGCGAGCCAACAGGAAGCAGCGGTTTCGGAAGTAAGCTGTGTAGCCGTACTCTCCAACACCCTTAACACCAGCGAATACACCATTCTTCAGTCCATTCTTATCGAATGCAACTACAGGAGCCAAGGTTCCAGCTTCTACGCTGGCCTGTGCCTGTGACTGGTGAGAAATAGCAAACTGAGTTTCACCCTTAGCAGCTGCATCAAGAGCAAGGTTTGCACCATTGTAGCTTACCAATTCCAGCTTCAGTCCCAGTTCCTTAAATAGGGCCTTTGCCAAGAAAGCTTCTGAACCAGCAACACCGTTTACTGCAACCTTCAAAGTCTTTCCTGCACCGTAAGCCTTCAATCCGTCCAAGTCAGTGATTCCCAACTTTGTGTCGGCAGTCATAACGAAGATAGAAGAATACAGGTTGATAATAGGCTCGTAGTCATCATAGGTGAACTGCAATGCTTCTGAACCGGGGGTATTGGGAGCGATAGAGAATGCACCTTCTCCTCCAAAAATCAGGTTCAAGGAGTTTGGTTCATTCTTCAGGTAGTTAGTAAGAGCTACGTTTCCACCTGCACCCAATTCGTTGGTTGCCAAAACAGGCTGACCAAGAACTTCCTGACCAAAGGTAGCCATCTTGCGGTTTACGATGTCTGCTACTCCACCAACTGCCCATGGACAGATAACAGTAACAGGTCCGTCAGGCCACTGCTCTGGGGTGGCTGCCTCTTTCTTTCCTGCAGCAAAGAGGCTACATGCCATGGTGATAAGAATAAGAGTTGTGAACAATCTTTTCATCTTTTTTCCTCCAAAAATTATAGTTATTTGAATTGTAACACAGGTTTTTTGATTTATACGGATAAAAATTCTTCATTTTTGATAAAAGTTGTATTGCTTTTATATGTAATGCTTCAAGTTGTATTTTTTTGCAGGAAGGACGTGCCACACCCTTTGAATGGGACATTTCAGGGTTCAAGACCGTTGCCCTTCCCTTTGTTTTTGTGTATTCTGAAAAAATGAAATTGTATGCGAAGCATCAGCTTGTTCTCACCGTCGTGGCCGTGTCCATCTTGGTATCTGTCGTTACTGGCCTTGCAACCTCCAGTTATTTCAAAAGCAAGGCACCTGCCGCTTCAACCCATTCTCCAGAAGAGTCTCTTGACCAAGCCTCATCTGAAAAATCTGATTTTGAACCAGGCGTGGTGGTGGCCGCAGAGGAGCGGATGGTGCCGGGCAACACGGACTCCTTCCTGCTGCAGACGGCGGTGCGATCTGACCCGGTGTACACGGCGGACATGGTGGCTTCCTACACCCAGGACGAGCTGCAGAACATCAGCGTCTACGAGAAGTGCAACGAGGCGGTGGTGAACATCAACACCCAGGTGATGGCGGTGAACTGGTTCTTGGAGCCGGTTCCCCAGGAGGGGGGCTCTGGCTCAGGCTCCATCATAGACCGCCGTGGCTACGTGGTGACCAATGTCCACGTGATTTCCGACGCATACAAGATTTACATCTCCCTGTCCGATGGAACCCAGTACGAGGGGCGGGTGGTGGGCACCGATGCCGCCAGCGACATTGCAGTGCTGAAATTCGACCCGCCTGCAGGGGTGGAGCTCAAGACCATTCCCTTCGGGGACTCCGACAAGCTGAAGGTGGGCCAGAAGCTCATTGCCATCGGAAATCCCTTCGGCTTTGAGCGTACCATGACCACCGGAATCGTCAGCGGGCTGGGCCGCCCCATCCAGAGCTCCACCGGCACCATCATCCGCAACATGATCCAGACGGACACCTCCATCAACCCCGGCAACTCCGGCGGCCCCCTGCTGGACACTGCGGGGCGGATGATCGGCATCAACACCATGATTTACTCCACCTCCGGCAGCTCCGCAGGCATTGGCTTTGCGGTTCCCGTGAACACAGCCCGCCGTGTTGTCTCTGACCTGATTCAGTATGGTTCCGTCCGCCGTGGTGTCATCCAGGCATCCTACGTGCAGCTCACCTCCAGCATCGCCTCCTACGCCAGGCTGGGGATTTCCCGTGGCCTGCTGGTGTCTGAGATTCAGCGGGGTGGCAATGGGGAGAAGGCGGGGCTGCGGGCTGGTACCGAGGCGGTCCAGTACGGCAGCAGGCGGAACGGCCGCATCATCTATCTCGGCGGCGACATCATCACCGCCATGGATGGCATCGGCGTGGCAAGCCTTGCGGACTACTACTCGATTCTGGAGAGCAAGCGGCCCGGTGACACGGTGAGCGTTACAGTCTACCGCAACGGAAAATACCAGGAGCTGCAGGTGACCTTGGCAGAAGAGTAGGGGATGCGTAAGTTTCAGGTTGTGGTATTTTGTACTGTTGTTGACGATAGTCCGTTGAACTATTGTCAACATGATGTATAATTTTTTCATGAGTGTATCAACAGATCAAGAGATTCTTAGTTTTTTTGGGAAAAATTTAAAATCATTAAGAATGAAAAAAAATATTTCACAGGAAGAATTTGCTGATAGGACAAAATTAGACAGAACTTATATTTCTGGACTTGAGCGAGGACTTCGGAATCCCTCTTATCTGACACTTCTCAAATTAGCACATACTTTAAATATACCAATTGAACATCTTTTTTATGGAGATGACAATGATTCAGATTGAACAGAAAGGGATAAGAGAACATTCTAAGGCCTCAGAAACGTATGTGGATGTTGTTTTTAGATATGAGAATAGTATTGAACTAGAAACATCTGTTCCAATTCAATATAGAAGAACGGGAGTAGATATTGATACTTTTGATGATGGAGCAATAGCTTCTTATCTTTCAAAAGTTTATGATGAGGTGAATCCTAAAAATTGGGAGGATTGGAGACGAGAGCAGTCAAAGTTTTGGGAAAAGAAACAGAATGCCACAACAACAAAATCATTTTTTGACAAACTCTCTGAAACATTCCAATATACTTGTGTTGCTTGTCAATTGCCAAGCAATCCAAATTTTGCACGTAGAATTCAAGATTTGAAGGAATTTGGGTATACAATTTCTACACGACTAAAAAGTTATTGTCCTCATTGTAGACAAAATGTAACTCAACATATTTTGTTGCCAATAAAGAGAGGTGGATTAACAGGCTATGAATCGTGGAGTCCTGAACTAAGACATAGAATTATTTCTCTTCTGAAGTGTTATGATGTATTTGAGGCGAAGAAAATGAGGAAAGAAGGACTTTTACCTGATCATAAATTCTCTGAAATTCGTTGGGATAATGAAACGAAGAGGGATACTATTGAGAATTTATCTGATAGTGGTATTTTAAGAGATTTCCAGCTTCTTTCAAATCAAAGAAATCAACAGAAAAGGGAAGTTTGTAGAAATTGTTATCAAACTGGTAAACGAGGTGTAGTTTATGGTATTCCATTTTTCTATGAAGGAACAGGGGAGTGGGATATATCTATTCCTAAGAAAGGTAAAGAAGCTGAACAAGGTTGTATTGGTTGTGGTTGGTATGATATCGAAAGGTGGCGACAAGAACTCATAAAGCTACTGGAACAACTGAGCTAAATCTACCTCTTTTTTGGATAAGAGATTTCTTTAAGATTTCTTCATCTGTCCATTGAGAAGAAATTTCACAAAGAATTTGTTCAAGTCTCCTATTTATATTCAGATTACGTTCATTTTTTCTACGTATTATTCCAGCACAACCCGCAGGAGAAATATAAAAATTTTCTGGAACGTCTGTTTGAATTATATCTGCTATATTTGAAGACGCAATTATCTCTGGTTGTTCACTTCCATTTAGTATTGTTCCGTCATCAAGTTGAATAAAATCTGAATTTAAATCAAACAATGTTATTCCATTTTTATTTAGTAAGATTCTGGTAAACATACCTAACTGATTTTCATCAATTGTAAACTTAATCTGTGAATAATTTTGAATTTGATTTCCAATCCATTTTATGACTGGAACAGCCCACGAATTACCAATTCCCTGATAACGATGTGTAGGTTTAGTATCAGGTATCTCTGTGTAATTATCAGGGAATCCCATAAGCCTTTCACATTCAAGAGGGGTAAATCTTCTTAAACGATTATTTTGACAAACAAAGAGCGAACCATTATAAGCCGCTGCATTTCCATTCCATTTTGTCCCATAGGCTGAATACAAGCAATCTGTATATTCTCTGAATACTTCAATGAGATAATTTTCTTTATTGAATACAAGTGGATATTTTGTTAATGGCTCAAAGGGTTTTTCATGCTTCTCAAAAAGAACCAGTTCTGGGTTAAAGTCTTTGCCACTTGCCAAGACATACAACCGTCGACGCTGTTGTGGAATCCCGAAATATTTTGCATCGAGAATTCTCCAGGCAATGTTTCTTTTGGGACCTCTTAGTAGACCTGCATTAGGCCATTTTCTTATTTTCAATTCTTCGGTGCATCCTGCAAGTCCCGCTAAGAAACAACCAAATGCATTTGTTTTGTCCTTCAAAACACCTTCAACATTCTCCCAGAAAACTATAGTTTGAGGTTCTCTTTTTTTAGAACGAACTTCATCATTCTTATCAATAATATCTACAAATTTTAATGTTAGATTTCCTCTTTCATCATCAAGACCTTTTTGCCAACCTGCTAGTGAAAATGCCTGGCAGGGAGTTCCGCCGCATATTAAATCAGGGGCTTCTATTTGCTCTTTTATCAGTAAATCAGAAATAAAAACCATATCTCCTAAATTTTTAATTTGTGGATATTTATAGGCTAAAAACCTTGATTGAAAGTCTGCGATTTCTGAAAACCATTTAAAATCGTAATTTAGTCCTTTCCATGCAACTGATGCGGCTTCAATTCCAGAACAAACACTACCAACTGATTGAATTTTCATTCTGATATTATAGTATTTTTGTTGTCTATTGTCTACAGTATTTTATATTTTTAAATATATCGGTATTAAATGATTTATTGTGTTTTTTTATTTCACTTTTTCTGTTCTTTTTTTCTTCTCATACAATATAGTAATACTGTTTTCTGACCTTTTCCCAAACATTGCAATACTTTCCTCGCTATGCTATCCTTGGTGGCAGGAGGCAATCATGCGTAAGTTTCAGGTTGTGGCGCCCTACCAGCCATCCGGGGACCAGCCCCAGGCCATAGAGCGGCTGGCGGAGGGCTTCTTGCGGGGGGACAAGTACCAGACCCTCAAGGGGGTTACTGGCAGCGGCAAGACCTTTACCATGGCCAAGATAATCGAGGCGGTGCAGCGTCCCACCCTCATCATCAGCCACAACAAGACCCTCTCGGCCCAGCTGTACCGGGAGTTCAAGTCCTTCTTTCCCCACAATGCCGTGGAGTACTTTGTCTCCTACTACGACTACTACCAGCCGGAGGCCTACGTGCCTGCCCGTGACCTCTATATAGAAAAGGATGCCTCCATCAACGACGAGATTGACCGGCTGCGGCTTTCCGCCACCTACAGCCTCATGGAGCGGCGGGACGTGATTGTAGTGGCCACCGTGTCCTGCATCTACGGACTGGGAATGCCTGACCTGTACAAGGACATGAGGATTCATCTGGAGAAGGGGCAGGAGCTTGATCCCGCCGCCTTTGCCCGCCAGCTCATCGGCCTGCAGTACGAGCGCAACGACGCCATCCTGGACCGGGGAAAATTCCGCATCCGGGGGGACGTGATGGAGGTGTATCCCGCCTACGTGGAGAACGACCAGGCCTACCGCATCGAGCTGGACTGGGACCAGATTGTCCGTATCCGCCGCTTCAACACCATCACGGGGGACACCATCGAGGAGCTGGACGAGACCACCATCTATCCTGCCAAGCACTTTGTCGTGCCGCCGGAAATGCTAAAAGCTGCCGCCGACCGCATCCGTGACGAGCTGGCTGACCGTGTGGCGGTGCTGGAGGCCGAGGGGAAGCTGCTGGAGGCCCAGCGGCTGAAAACCCGCACCACCTACGACCTGGAGATGATAACCGAGATGGGCTACTGCCCCGGCATCGAGAACTATTCCGGCCCCATCGCCAACCGGGAGCGTGGACAGCCTCCCGCCACCCTGCTGCACTACTTTCCCAGCGACTCCCTGTGCATGATCGACGAAGCCCACGTCACCGTCTCCCAAATCGGCGGCATGTACGAGGGGGACCGCTCCCGCAAGCAGAACCTCATCGACTTTGGCTTCCGCCTGCCCAGCGCCCTGGACAACCGGCCCCTGAAATACGCCGAATTCGAGTCCATGGTAAACCAGACCATCTATGTCACCGCCACCCCACGGCAGCAGGAGGTGCAGCGGAGCACCCAGGTGGTGGAGCAGCTGATTCGTCCCACGGGACTGCTGGATCCCATCGTGGAGGTGCGTCCCAGTGAGGGCCAGATGCACGACATCTACCAAGAGGTGAAGCTCCGCATCGAGCGCAAGGAGCGCTGCCTCCTTTTGACCCTCACCAAGAAGATGGCCGAGGACCTGACGGAGTATCTGGACGGGCTGGGGCTGAAGGTGCGCTACATCCATTCCGAGGTGGAGACCATCGAGCGGGTGGAGATTCTAAAAGGACTGCGCGCGGGGGAATTCGATGTGCTCATCGGAATCAACCTGCTGCGGGAGGGAATCGACCTGCCGGAGGTGTCTTTTATCGCCATCCTGGATGCGGACAAGATTGGCTTCCTGCGGTCTGCCACCAGCCTGATTCAGATTATCGGACGGGCGGCCCGCAACGAGAACGGCATGGTGGTGATGTATGCCGACCGAGTCAGCGAGGCCATGAAGGAGGCCATCGACGAGACCCGCCACCGCCGTGCCGTGCAGGAGGAGTACAACAAGGAGCATGGCATCACCCCCGCCACCGTCTCCAAGGCCATAGAGGACATTTTGGTGCGGCAGAACGAGGAGAAGAAGGCGGCGGTGGAGACGGAGACCTCCGTGCTGCGGAAAAACGTGAACCTCTTCGTGGCCAAGGAGCGGCGAAAGCTCATCAAGGCCCTGGAAAAGCAGATGGAGGAATTTGCCGACTGCCTTGCCTTCGAGGAGGCCGCCGCCGTCCGGGACGAGATTGCCGCCATCAGGGAGCAGTACGGGGACTAGAAACTTCCTCTCCAAAATAGAAGCTTGGGGAGGCGGCTTTTATATGGAAAGGATTTCTGGATGAAGTAAGAATTCAATCAAATTACAATGTAAAATTCCATCGTCATCAGTGAAATGTGAGGGAATGTCGTTTTGAATGATAATTTTTGCAAAGAAATCTTTTGTCAGTTTTAAGGAATCTAGCTCAGCTATAATTTTTTCATCTGTATTCATCTGCCATGCAGATTGAATGTAGAGCCACTTGTCCCCTTGATTTACAACAAAGTCTATCTCTTTTTTTGCATTGGCACCATTTCGTCTGTCTACAACCACTCCGATTTACATCGTACCGCTTGTTGGGAAAGGATACTCTCTATAAAATCTGCCAAGACAATGGGATTTCTATATTTTGTATCCTTTCGTTTGTCTAATTGCAGCTTGATGATAGTATTAGGAGGAACATTGTTTTGTAAAAGATATTCGTAGAAAAGCTCAAAAAGTAAGGTTGATTTTCCTGCGCGACGGATTCCAGTAATCACTTTTATTTGTCCATCCCACATATAATCAATTATTTTGTGTAAATATAAGTCTTTTTTTATCACTGTTTTTCTCCTAACTAACTGAGAACGTTTGCGTCTGAAGCTCTCAGTCAAATTCTATATCAGGGGATTCGTGTTCATCTATCAATAATTGGAGGAGCAGCTTCTGTATCCCTCCCCCTTAGACAAAAACCGCAAAACATGGTACAAATTTAGGGAGAATACTTTCAGGGTTCGGTTCCCACGGGACTGAGCGGGACTGGTGGAGTGATTATGACTTTATACGAAGAATTGGAATGGCGTGGCCTTATCAAGGATGTGGCTGGTGAGGACATCAAGGATAAAATTAATAGCGGAAGCATTTCCTTTTACTGGGGGACCGACCCCACGGCAGACAGCCTCCATCTGGGGCATTATTCCAGCCTGATTACGGCAAAGCGTCTTGCCAAGGCGGGGCATCATCCCATTCTGCTGGTGGGTGGGGCCACTGGTCTTATCGGAGACCCTCGTCCCACTGCGGAGCGGGAATTGATTGCCAAGGAAACAATCGAAAAGAATATTGCTGGAATCAAGGCTCAGGTTTCCCGAATCTTTGACGGAAAGGCCGAGATTGTCAACAACTACGACTGGATGAAGGATTTCAGCTTCTTGGACTTTTTGCGTGATGTGGGAAAGTACATCAACGTTAGCTACATGCTGGCCAAGGACATTATCAGCCGCCGCTTGGAGACGGGCATCACCTTTGCCGAATTCTCCTACACCCTGATTCAAGGCTACGACTTCTTGCATCTGTTCCGCACCAAGAACTGTGTTATGCAGGCCGAGGGAGCCGACCAGTGGGGCAACATCACCACGGGGCTGGAGCTTATCCGCAAAATCGAGGGAAAGGAAGCCTATGGCTTTACCATGCCTCTGGTGCTGGACAAGTACGGCAACAAGTTCGGCAAGTCCGCCGGAAACGCCCTGTGGCTGGATTTGAACAAGACCTCCAGCTACGAGCTGTACCAGTACCTGATTAACGTGGACGACTCCATGGTGGGCTCCTACCTGAAAATCTTTACCTTCCTGTCTCCAGAGGAAATCCAGGAATTGGAGGCCAAGAATGCCGCCAACCCCCAGCTGCGGGAGGCCCACAAGGCTCTGGCAAGGGAAATCATCACGGATCTGCACGGAGCCGCTGAGTTTGAGAAGGCGGTGAACATCAGCGAGGCTCTCTTTTCCGGCAAGGTGAAGGAGCTGAGTCTGGCGGACATCAAGGTGGGCTTCAAGGATGTTCCCACCGTAGAATTGGCTGACGAGAGCACCACCCTGATTGACCTGCTGGTGAACAACAAGATTTGCTCCAGCCGCCGTGAGGCACGGGAATTCCTTGCAGCAGGATCCATCACCCTCAACGGCGACAAGGTGACTGACGAGAACCTTCTTGTCACCAGAAGCCTTGCCATCGAGGGAGAGGTGATTGTGCTGCGTCGTGGCAAGAAGAAGAACTATATCGTGAAATTCTAGTCTGCTCTGCCTGCAGGCTCCTTTACCTGTTGACTGAGGGAGTTCGGCAGATTATCTTTCTTATATATGGAGGTATATTGTGAATGATTCAGTAATTGTTCGTACCACTGAGGATGAACGAAAAAAATTTATGTCCGGTGTCTACACCTGGATGACACTGGCCTTGGCATTGAGCGGTCTGACTGCCTTTGGCGTGGCTTCCAGTATCACTATGGTGAGGTTCATTTTTGGCAATCAGTTTGTGTTCTATGGCTTGATAATCGCCGAGCTTGCCTTGGTGATGTATTTCTCATTCCGTATCCACAAGATGAGCGTCACTGCAGCCAGCCTGGTGTTCATTGTGTATTCCATTTTGAATGGGATAACCATGGCTTCCATCTTCATCATGTACACCAGAACCTCTATTTTCAGCGTGTTCCTGATTAGTGCTGGAATGTTTGCCGCCATGAGCATCTACGGTAGGGTAACAAAAAAAGACCTTCGATCTGCTGGCCGCTACCTGACCATGGCCCTCATCGGTGTGATCATTGCCAGCTTGGTGAACATCTTCCTGCGCTCCAGTGGCTTGGACTGGCTTTTGTCCTTGGTAACTGTAGGCATCTTTGTGGGCCTTACCGCCTACGACACCCAGAAGGCCTATGCCATTGCGGAGCGAGCCGATGGCAGCGATGTATTCGCCAAAGCCTCCGTGGTGATGGCTCTGGAGCTGTATCTTGACTTCATCAACATCTTCCTGTCCCTGCTGCGGCTGTTCGGCAAGAGGAACTAGATTTTGACCGAATTTACAGAGGAAAACTAGTTAACAAAATTGAATTACTGTTCCCGATAGCGGGGAATCCGGGGTGCTTCTTCTCCTTGTTCTTGAGGTGCCCCTTCCCCATATTTGGCGGGTATGCTTTGAAAAGTGTTTCCAGATTCTTTCTCGCTTGTCAAAGCCTGTCGCCGTTTTTTTCATTCTTGTGTCCTCAGGAGTCATTTCCTGCGACCTGTAGCTGAGCGACGGGGCAAAGAGCCGAACCTTGTACTGTAGGTTCGCCTTCCCGTTGTCTTTCACATCCTTGATGTCCGTGATTCTTACCGTAAAACATTGCCGTCGGCATGCTTTGTGCCGCCCTTGTAGAGGATGTAGGTGTCCCCGCCGATTACTCTGAAGTCGGTGCTGTTTGGTGCATTGAAGGTCCAGATTTCTGCTGCGGGACCGGTTCGTGTCACCTCAGTCTCGGTGTCAGCCTTAATCTTGTATTTTTTCCCACCCCAATCAAAACCATAAAAAAACTTAATATCCCTCAAAAAAAGACGATAAATGTAATAAGTGTCCTGTAAGAATCTACTTCAGGCATAGCTTGATCACAATCTGATTGGGCTGACAAATTTGGAGGTATGCCAATGCTGGCACCAAACATGAATCTGGAACTGGGGCTACGGGAGCCGGTTCAAGCCTCTGGTAATTCCCAACGTCCGGAGCAAAAAGCTTCTGGGCCATCTTCATTTGAACGGGCCTTGGAACGTGCCCGCACAGAAAAGACTGCTGCTCGTGAGCCAGAACATGCTACAACAGACGAACCAGTAGAATCCCAAGAGCAGGTTTCCAAGGAAGGGGAGAAGGCATCCTCTAAGATTGATGCTGAAATTAATTCTCTTGAGAAAACCCTTGCTGTCAAAGCAGATGCAGAAATAAAGGGGCTGAATATTGCCAACATAATGGAGGATGCCGCACTCATCCCAGAGAGTATTCCTACGGAAGTTGCTCTGGCAGAAGGTCTGGATCCAGAGGCTCTTTCCAAGGAGCTGGTCCTGCAGCACATCGATTCTACCCAGGAGAGAGACTCCCAGGTGAAGCTTCCTGAGGAGGGAGCTCTTGTGTTGGCTGGGGCCTTGGAAGATGCAAGCAAGCCCCCGGAGCAGCAGGGTGAAGATTCAGAGAAGAAGTCAAAAAAGCTTGGAGCAAAGGATGTGGATTTTTCCATTGCCCAAATTCTCCAAAATGGTCAGCAGGGAAACCAGCTGGCCGAAAATGCTGGTGTGGCAGAGGGGGCTGTAGCAGAAATCCAGGGAGAGGTCAAAGCCCTCAGGCTGGAAACTGGCACTTCCCTTGATCAAAAGATTGAGGTACAGGATTTACGAACTGCTGCAGAAAATGGTGTCACCGAGGCATCCCTCAAGGATGGAAACTTTGTGACCACCGTAAGTCAGGGTGAGGGTTCTGCCGACATTACATTGCAGCTGGCCCAAGGCACTGATGGAGGTGGAAAAGCTTCTTCTGCGGTGGCTGGTGGCAGGGAAAACAGCTTTGGCGCCATGCTTTCAAGTCAGCTGCAGAGCAATGCCACCGAGTTGGTGCGTACTGGCTCCATCATCCTGCGGGATGGAAACATGGGAACCATCAATCTTATTCTCCATCCAGAGGAATTGGGAAACGTAAAAATCAGCTTGGAGCTAAACGACAAGATGGTTTCCGCCCAAATTCGTGTTGCCTCTGAGGAAGCCTTCCAGGCCTTCAAGGATTCCATCGCCTCATTGAAGCAGGCCTTTGCCGACAGTGGTTTTGACACTGGAGCCTTTGACCTGTCTTGGTCCGGCAATGGTCAGCAGCAACAGAGCGGACAGCAGCAGTCAAATCAGGGACATATTGCCTTTGCCGATACCCTTTATGGAGAAATGATGGCAGAGGATAGCGTTGATTCTGGAGTTGAGGGAGAAATTCTGCAAAAAACTTATTCAGATTCGTCACAAGTTGCCGTTAATATAATGGCATAGCAGTTTTAGTAAAAGTATAGGAGCTGGATTTTATGGAAATAAATACAATGATGAGTGCAGCGGAGAAGACGCAGACCACCTTGGCTGTAGATACCTACAACAAGAGCTTGGCCGTGAATGGTCGTACCGCAAGCCAAGAGCTGGGTAAAGATGACTTCCTCAAGCTGTTGATTACACAGTTGCAGAATCAGGATCCCACCAGCCCCATGGAAAATACAGAGTTTATCGCTCAGATGGCTCAGTTCTCCTCACTGGAGCAGATGACCAACATGAGCACCGAATTCACCAAGCTGGCGAATATGCTGAATTCCGGTGAGGCTGTCAGCCTTTTGGGCAAAAGCGTGGAGCTTGCTTCTGGCGAATCTTCCATCAGTGGAGTAGTGGAGGCCGTTACCCGGGGTACCAATCCTCAGATCAAGGTGAACGGCATGTTATATTCAATGGATCAGATCAACGCCGTATACGGCAACTAAGAGGGTAGCTTTATGATGAGATCACTTTACTCCGGTGTATCCGGTATGCAGAATCACCAGACACGTCTGGATGTAATTGGAAACAACGTGGCCAACGTAAATACAACTGGATTCAAGCGTGGCCGTGTAAACTTTCAGGATATGATTTCCCAGCAGCTTTCTGGAGCTGCCCGCCCCACCACAGAGGTTGGTGGTGTGAATCCCAAGGAAGTCGGTCTTGGCGTGATGACAGCCAGCATCGACACCATCTTCACCCAGGGTAACTTGCAGTCCACTGGTGTTTCCACCGACGTGGCCATCCAGGGCAACGGCTTCTTCATCCTCAAGAACGGAGAGGAGTCCTTCTACACCCGTGCCGGTGCCTTCGGTCTGGACAGCGAGGGAACCTTGGTAAATCCTGCCAACGGAATGCGTGTACAGGGTTGGATGGCGGAGGAGCTGAACGGCGAGATGGTCTTGAACACCGCTGGCTCCACCGAGGACATCATCATTCCTGTAGGAACAAAGGATCCTGCCAAGGCTACCCAGAATGTAAACTTTGCTTGTAACTTGAACAAGAATACTCCAGAGATTTTGGATGGTGCCAGTCCTGCCGACATTGCCAAGGGAACCTGGTCTACCGAGCAGAAGATTTACGACAGCTTCGGAAACCAGCATATGTTGAATGTTTCCTTTACTCGTGTGGTGGGCAACCCCAACCAGTGGGAGGTCACTGTCAACGTAAATCCTGACGGAGAGACTCCTACAGAAACTCGTGTTGGACTTGGGACTACTGACGGAACAGAAAATACCTTCTTGGTAAACTTTGACAACAACGGAACCCTGCTTTCTGTAATGGATTCTGCTGGAAACATGACAAATCCTGAGGGAGAGGTTATTCTCCAGACCTCATTCAATGTTCCCGGAGCGAATCCCGATGAGGACGGCAACCCCTATCGCCAGACCCTGAACATCAACCTGGGAACCATCGGCAGCCAGAAGAACACCATCACCCAGAGCGCTTCCCAGAGCTCCACCAAGGCCTTCTATCAGGACGGCTACACCATGGGGTACCTGGACAACTTCAAGATTGACTCCACGGGAACCATCACCGGTGTGTATTCCAACGGAACAAACCGCATCATTGGACAATTAGCTCTTGCTTCTTTCACTAACCAAGGTGGTTTGGAAAAGGCTGGAGAGAACACCTATGTTGAGTCAAACAACTCTGGTATGGCAAACATTGGTGTGTCTGGCATTGCCGGCAAGGGCTCCTTGTTGGCTGGCTCCCTGGAAATGTCCAACGTGGACCTGACCGAGCAGTTCACCGACATGATTGTAACTCAGCGCGGTTTCCAGGCAAGCTCCAAGACAATTCAGACTGCTGACACCTTGTTGGACACAGTCATGAACTTGAAGCGCTAAATGAGTATGTAGGGCCATGGGGTGGGACATGGCTTAGTAATAGGTCACCAGTCGGGTAATCATTGTGGTTCTTGGCTGGTGTTTTTATTTTAAATCATTTAAGTATAGGCTTTTTTGTGCAAAAAATTTCATATTCATGCTTTTTTTTCTCATTTATATTCACAAACATCCGATATTATAATAGAATGTTTCGGGAGGATTTGAAAGGGAGACTGGACAAGTTGACCTAAAATCAGATTATGATTGAAGTTATGCGTCTTGACGGAAAAAAGTACTGGATAAATCCCCATCAGATTGAATCCATTGAATGTAACCCGGATGTTACACTCTGCATGCTTTCTGGAAAGCGTGTGGTAGTGAAGGATTCACCCGAAGATATTATAGCCCGTATCATAGCATACCGCCGCCAGATTGGTGCCTTCAAGAACGAAGAGTAAGCGGAGAAGAGGAGTTTTTAATGGATATAGCGACAATAATCGGTCTTGTTGGTGGTGTTGCCTGTATTGTTATGTCAGTTATCACTTCCGGTGGAACCATGATGGGTATCATCGATATTCCCTCTGTGTTCATGACCGTTGGAGGTTCATTCTGTGCCTTGCTTATCGTTGCTCCCTTGAAGGAAGTTATCACTACTCTCAAGGTAATGGGAAAGACTTTCAAGATTCCCGACTTTGGAGAGAAGATGCTGGTGCAGAACATGGTTGCCTTGTCAGAAAAGGCTCGTCGTGAGGGTATCCTTGCCTTGGAAGAGGGCTTGGAGGACTTGGACGATGAATTTATGAAGACTGGGTTACGTCTTGTTGTTGATGGTACTGACGGTGCGGTTATTCGTGGTATTATGGAAAGTGAGATGAGCCAGATTGAGGCCCGCCACATGAACTTTATCGGTATTGTAAACCAGTGGGCAGGTTATGCTCCAGGATTCGGTATGATTGGTACCGTTCTTGGTCTTGTAGGTATGTTGCGTAACCTGGAGGACAAGTCATCCTTGGGACCAAACATGGCGGTTGCCCTTATCACCACCCTGTATGGTTGTTTGCTGGCCAACTGGATTTTGGGTCCTATGGGAACCAAGCTGGCCGGTCAAAATGCCAGTGAAATGCGTACCAAAGAAATGATTATTGAAGGAGTTTTGTCTATCCAGGCTGGTGACAACCCTCGTATTTTGGCTATGAAGCTCTTGACCTATCTTGATCCTGTATCAAGAAAGGCCATTGAAGCCGATGTATTGAAGGATTAACGGAGGGGATATGGCAAAAAAGAAGAAGGAGGCGGCAAAAGCTTCATCAGCATGGCTCAACAGTTACGGAGACATGATTACCTTGATGCTCTGCTTCTTCGTTATGTTGTACAATCCTTCAGAGGTGGATGTTGTGCAGATGGCAGAGCTCACTGCTTCCATCCATGGGGAGTCTGGTGGTGGTCAGTCCTTGGCTGCTGGCCGCCTTGCGGACTTGGGAAACACCATCAACAGCCTGCCGTCCATAGAGAAGGGAAAGTCCTTGGGCTTGGCGGTAAAGCGGGCGGTGAGTCTCTTTGCTCCCGATGTGAAGTCCAACAAGATTACCCTTACCAGTGACGAGCGTGGTCTTGTTATCACCCTGGCAGGAGACTCCTTCTTTGCTCAGGGAAGCGCAGAGCTGCGGATTGATGAAACACGGGAAACCTTGTTGCGTCTGGCACAGTTCTTGTCTGGAGCTGACTTGGCAGATCGTCGGTTCAGGATTGAAGGACATACAGACAACACGCCTGTAGCGGGAGAGAATTTTCCTAGCAACTGGGAGTTGTCTACAGCTCGCGCTACAAACGTGTTGCACTATCTGTCTGATTTCGGTGTGAATGAAGCTCAGTTCTCAGTAGCTGGATATGCAGATACTAGATCAAAGGCTTCGAATGACACTGCAGAGGGCAGGGCATATAACCGTCGTGTGGATATTATTATTCTGGACGATGGACATTTTTAATGGAATATAGCAGACTATCAAATGGAGGAATGATTTATGGCTAATGAATCTATGGACTTTGAAGACAATGAAACCACCGGTGAATCCGAAAAGAAATCAAAGGGAATTGGTGGCCTGCTTCCAACCTTGCTTAAGTGGGTTGCGATTGTTTTGGGTGCAATCATACTTATTGTAACAGTAGTAGTGATCACTATGAAAATTGTTGGTGGTAACGCCCCCCAGCAGGCAGTAATTCCTGTTTCCTCGGAATACGGAAGCAAGCGGGAGGTTCTGGACTGGTACACCTCCTTAGGTCAGGTAAGCACCAAGACAAGTGATGCAATTCCTGCCAGTGTTATTGTAGAGGTTGTTCTTGGTTACAAGCAGGCAGATAAGGCTGCATCCACTGAGATTACCCAGCGCCAGATTGAGATTAAGGATTATCTCCGTCGCTATTTTACAGAGCTGACTGTTGAGGATTTGCGACCTCGGAACGAAGAAAAGCGTCGCATTGAAATCCGCAATGCAATCAATGATGATATCTTGAGTTCCTCAAAGATCCGAGATGTTCGTTTCTTGAACTTACAGATAATCGAGCAGTAGTAACCATCTAGGGGTTTTATATGAATGAAGTTCTGTCCCAGGACGAAATTGACCAGCTTCTCACCGCCATTAGTTCCGGTAGCACGGAGTCGGAGGATTTTAAGCCGGTAAATGATACCCGCAAGATTAAGATTTACGACTTCAAGCGTCCGGACAAGTTCTCCAAGGAACAAATCAGAACGGTGTCCATCATGCACGAAACCTTTGCCCGTTTGACAACTACCAGTCTTTCGGCCCAGTTGCGGAGTATCGTTCATGTTCACGTGGCATCAGTTGATCAGCTGACCTATGAGGAATTTATTCGGTCAATTCCTACACCAACCACTCTTGCGGTGATTAACATGGATCCATTGAAGGGAAATGCCATTTTGGAAATTGACCCAGCTATCACCTTCTCCATGATTGACCGTCTTTTTGGTGGAACTGGTCAGGGAGCAAAGGTTCAGCGTGATCTTACGGATATTGAGCAGTCCGTTATGGAAGGAATCATTGTTCGTATTCTAGCGAATATGCGCGAGGCTTGGACTCAGGTTATTGACTTACGTCCTCGCATGGGACAGATTGAGACAAACCCCCAGTTTGCCCAGATTGTAGCCCCTTCTGAAATGGTTGTTTTGGTAACCTTGGAAACAAAGATTGGTGAAGAGGAAGGAATGATGAACTTCTGTATTCCTTATATCACCATCGAGCCCATTATTTCCAAGCTGTCCTCCCAGTTCTGGTTCTCCTCTGTACGACGAAGTTCCACTACCCAGTACTTGGGTGTGTTGAAGGAAAAGTTGGCAGACGTGGATATGGACGTGGTGGCAGAAATTGGTTCTGTTTCTCTTCCTATCCGAGATGTTTTGTCCTTGCGGGTGGGAGATACAGTCCGGTTGTCTAATGTGCGTATTACCGATCCCATTACCTTGAGCGTGGGTAACAAAAAGAAATTTTTGTGTCAGCCAGGTGTAATAGGAAAGAAGATGGCTGTTCAGGTTTTGAACAAGCTGGAGCAGGTTGAATCGGAAGATTTTGAAGAATTAGCAGTAGAAGGAGACGAGTCATATGAGTGATGGTACCATTTCCCAAGATGAAATTGATGCATTGTTAAGCGGTGTAGATATGGGCGGACTTTCTGTTGGTGGAAGTCCGTCAACAGCTTCTGCTGGAAAAATTGAGACTGCTGATTTAGTTAATTTTGCAGTTGACTTGAAGGATAAATTAGCTCATAATGTAGGAACCATGACAGGTGCAGATACTGTCGTGAATGAGCCTACCGTTGAGTCTGCTAATCGTGAAACTTTCCTGGCTAAGCTGCCGGAAACTGTTGTCGCTGTTATGGCAGATTTTTCCGCAGGGCTTTCTGGAGATCACTTGTATGTGCTTTCCACTGATTTTGCACAGAAACTGGCAAGTCTTATCAACAAGGAAGAAAATGCTGATTTAGACGAGATGGCTCTCTCTGTTATTGCAGAGGTGGTATCTGGTCATACTGGTGCAGAAATTACAGAGCTTACAAAAAATGGTGCTTTCCCTGGCTTGGCTTGCAATCCTGGAGAGGCTGTAAATGGACCTAAGGCTATGGTTCGTTTTCCACAAGGTGAATTTGCTCTGTTCTCTTATCCTGTTAGTCTTGATGGAACCACCTATACCCTTTGGGAGGCCATTGCTGGTGGTGCGGCTGATCAGATTTCTCGTGCATTAGGTAAAGGTGCAGCTCCTGCCGCTCCTGTTCAGTCTATGCCCCAACAACCTGCTATGAATGCAATGGGTGCTGGTATGAACATGGGTGGAATGCAGGCTGCCCCTATGAATATGAATGGCATGGTCATGCAACAGACCATGGGTGGGGGAATGAATATGGGCGGTATGGGCAATGGATTTGTTTCTATGCCAATGGGTACGAGTGCTCCTAATGTGCAGTCTCTACAATTTCCAGGTCTTCAGCTTGGTGTAGGTGGCATGGACCAAGGAAGCAACATCGGTCTGATCATGGACGTATACATGGAAATGACCGTAGAGTTGGGACGTACTAAGAAACAAATCAAGGAGATTCTTGGAATGGGCGAGGGTACCATCATCGAGCTGGACAAGCTTGCTGGTGAGCCGGTTGATATTCTGGTAAACCACAAACCTATTGCTAAGGGAGAGGTTGTAGTAATCGATGAAAACTTCGGTGTTCGTGTAACCGAGATTCTTTCTCCTATTGAGCGTGTTACTGGTTAACAATTTATGGGCTTGAATAAAAAAGGAAAAGTCCTAAAAATATTATTTTCTCTTTGCAGTTACCTTCTGATTGCAAGTTTTGCTTGGAGTCAGGAGGTTGTTGCGTCTGATAATGAGACAACGGCACGAGTTGATGAAACTCAAATCCTGATTGCTCAAGATATTCCGGAGAATACAGAAACAGCGGTTGCAGAAGGTTCATCCTATGGGGTGTGGTTTTTTATTCGGACTATTTTAGTGTTGGCTGTTGTTCTTGCTCTGGTGTGGGTTTTCTTTCTGTTTTTAAAGAGGCTTTCAGGTACTACTACCAGCTTTGACCCTTATCTGAAAAAAGTTGCTTCCTTAACCTTGTCTCCTGGAAAATTTGTGTATGTAATCACCTTGAATTCACGGGCATATCTTGTGGGGGTGTCAGACAATTCTGTCAATCTTATTGCCGAGATTGAAGACAAGGAATTGGTGGATGCCATGAACTTGAATGCTCCCCAAGGAGCTGATGAAAAGAAGCCCATGGATTTCAGTTCGATTTTAGGAAAATTTGTAAATACAAACGGACGTAATTATGCTTCAGCCAATAAGAAAACCTCTGGCGGCTTTTCTACCAGCAGTGCCGTGGAACTGTTGCAAAATCAGCGTTCCCGATTACAAAACACAACGGAGGATGATGATGTCACTCCGTAAGTTTACTACAAAAACCTTTCCAAAGATTCTTATTTGTGCCATCATTGCTGTTGCTTGTTGTTTTCCAGCCTTTTCTCAAAGCTTTCCACAGGGTGCTACGAGGGGAAGAACTGATATGACAGACTCTGTTACTGGGGTAGATATTCCTAATATCAGTGTGGATATTCGCAATCCAGAGTCTGGACAAGAGGTGGCTTTTTCCGTTCAGCTTTTGCTGACCCTTACGGTTTTGACCCTGGCTCCCAGCATTCTGATTTTGGTAACCTGCTTCCTGAGGTTTTCCATTGTGCTGGATTTTATCAAGCGGGCCTTGTCCCTGCAGCAGGTGCCACCGACGGCGGTACTGAATGGAATTGCCTTCTTTATGACCTTGTTCATAATGTGGCCCACCTTTACCGAGATTTATACCAATGCCTACAGACCCATGGCTGATGGCGAGATTGGCATAGAGCAAGCCTTTGCAGAGGCAGAGGCTCCCCTTCGGATGTTCATGTATAAGCAGATGGCCTCCAACTCCCAACAGAGGAATGCCGCTACCAGCTATATCACCATGTTCATGGCCATCGGTGGTTTGGAGAAGCCGCAAACCCTGGCTGATGTTCCGACTTATGTGCTAGTTCCAGCCTATATTTTGAATGAGCTTACCATAGCCTTCCAAATCGGTATATTGCTGTACATTCCCTTTATCGTCATCGATATGGTGGTGGCAAGTATCCTCATGTCCATGGGTATGATTATGTTGCCTCCAGTACAGATTTCCATGCCCTTTAAGCTCATGCTCTTTGTGCTGATTGACGGTTGGGGGTTGCTAACCCAACAGCTCTTTAATTCCATCGTCAGATAGTAAGGGGTGTTCATGTTGACAAAGAATCTCGCCCTCAAAATCTTTGAAGGATTTTCCATCGAGCGTTGGAATGATCTTGTTCGTCCCCATGAAATGATTGAGATGGACAAGTGTGCCGAAAAGATGATGGTTGCCTACATCATCGGGAAGTACGAGGAGGCTCAGGGAAGGAGCATAGACTGGGATTGGATGATTCACGCCTCCTTTTTTGAGCTGCTGAGAAAGATTGCCCTGTGTGATATAAAGTCACCTGTGCAACGGATGATTCGCCGTGACTTTCCAGAAGAATATAAAAAGCTGAACCGATGGGTGGTGGAGCAATATCGGGACTTTTTGCCCGATGCAAAGCTGCAGGAGCGGTTTGCAGATTATTGCTGCGGGCCCGTTCCTGAGCCAGAGAGCTTTACCGGACATACTGCCAAGGTGTTGCGGGCAGCCCATAAATTTTCTACCTTGCGGGAATTCCAGATGATTTCCGTTGTTAATGAAAAATTCCGTCTTGACCCCATTGAGGAAGGCTTGAACCAAGACATAGAAAGCTTCCTTGATTTGCGTGCCTTTCAGCTTTTGCTGACAAAACAGCGGCCATACCGTTTTTTGATGGTGCTGGAGCAGCTACGGTTCCAGACACGGTGGAATCAGACTCCTCGTGTTCCTCGAACCAGTGTTTTGGGGCATTCTTTTTTTGTGGCTATTCTCACCCTGCTGCTGGAATACTCCACGGGTGTTTCCTTTTGCGAAAAACGCCGGTACAACAACTTTTTCTGCGGTCTCTTTCACGATCTGCCAGAAGCGGTCACTCGTGATATTATTTCTCCGGTAAAGCAGGCAACTGACGGTCTGCCCCAGATTGTAAAGCGCATTGAGGATGAGATTGTGGGAAGGGAGTTGTTCCCCCTCATGGACGATTGCTACCGGCAGGAATTGCTGTATTTTACCAGCAATGAGTTTGCCAATCGGATTCGTGTTCCCCAAGCCGACACCTTGTTTGCCGGGGAAATGCCTGAAGCGGTGGCAAGGCTGCCTGCTGGTCAACAGCTGGAGGTAAGCTTTGAGGATTTGAACAATCGTTATAATTTTGCTGAATTTTCTCCGGTGGATGGCCGTATTGTAAAGGTTGCAGACCATATTGCAGCCTTCTTGGAGGCGGACAGCTCCATTCGATATGGAATCACCTCTGACCATCTCACCTCCGGCAAGGCAAATCTTTTGCGGATTTACAATCAGAATCGGATTGTAAACGGTATAGATGTGATGGCTTTTTTTGACCAGTTTTAGTAGCTTCCCTAGTTTAATAAAGTCTTTTTTTTGCCGATATATTGCCTATGAGTAGGGTAATTTCTTTTATAGCTATACTTGTACTTCTTTTTTCTTCTCCACTTTTTTCTGACGCACAACATGAAGTTGCAAAGGGGGAGACTCTCTATTCAATCAGCAGGAAGTATGGTATCACAGTAAATGAATTATGTAGTAAAAATAACATAACTCAGTCCCAAGTACTGAAGGTGGGACAAAAGCTGGTAATTCCCAGCAGAGAGCTTCCTGAGACAGAGATCTATATTGTAGCCAAGGGGGATACCTTTTATGGGGTTGCCCGCCGACACAACATGACGGTAGATGAGCTACTGGAATTGAATGGCTTGAAAAGCTCTGACACATTGAAAATAGGTCAGGTGCTAAAGGTTCCGGCCTCCACCACTACCATTGCTAATGCCATGATGAACACACCGGCCATAGAAATTGCTGATCCAAGAAATTATACTGGAAAGAAGGGGGACTCGAGCCTTTTATGGCCGGTAAAAAATCCTGAGGTGCTGTATGTTTCAGGAAAGATTTCTGGTGTTCAGCTGTCTGCCCAAAAAAAGGAGGCTGTCTGTGCCATTCAAGCTGGAACTGTCATGTTCAGTGGCTTGTACCGTGGCTTTGGAAAGGTGGTGTTTGTTCAGTCCCAGTCTGGCCATATGTACGTGTATACTGGGCTTTCCGATACCTCTGTTTCCAAGGGCGACTATATTTCCACTGGAAAGCAGCTGGGAATAGTGGGTGTGGACAGCTTTACGGGAAAGAGCCAGCTGACCTTTATGGTGTTTCAGAACGGAAAACCTATAGACCCTGCCAAGGCTCCACGAGGATAAAAGAATTTCAAGCCCAGGAGGCTAGGATGACTGAGGGATTTTCATTTGCTGTTTTTGTCAAGAACAGGTTAAGATAAGAATAAGTGTATCACAAGTTGTGCAAAAGCTAGTTCTTTTTTTTGCATTTTTCCTGTACAAGAATTATGTTTGAAATACAGGAGGAAACATGGATACATGTTTTGCAAAACCACAGGGTTATATTGATGATGAGGCTTTCAGTGGAAAAACTTCATCTATGGGCATTGATGTTGATCCACTGGCAATATATCTTAAGCAGATTTCACGGTATGCATTGCTTTCTGCCCAAGAAGAATTACAATTGGCAGATAGAATTAATGGATTGAAAAAACGGATTCGGGTGCTTGGAGATGAGTTGGCTCGCTGTCCGGAAATGGAAGATGAATATTCCCGTCAGATAGAGCAGTTGCAGAATGAGCTTAGGGTTGAAAAAAACAAGATGGTTCAAGCGAATCTCCGCCTTGTAGTGTCTGTTGCCAAAAAATATCAGCATCGTGGACTTTCTTTGATTGACTTGATTGATGAAGGCAATATCGGACTTTTGGAGGCAGTGGATCGGTTTGAAGCCAGCAGAAATTGTCGTTTCTCCACCTATGGAATCTGGTGGATTCGCCAAGCCATTATCAAGGGCATTGCGGACAAGGGACGCATCATCAGAATGCCTGTCCACATGCTGAATACCATCAACAAGTGCTTTATGATTGCCAAGCAGCTTACCCAGGAATATGGCCACGAGCCCTCCTGCCTGGAGCTTTCTGAATATATTGGTGAGACTCCAGAAAAAATCGAAGAATACATGAAGCTCGCCCAGGAAACCTCTAGTTTGGACACCACTATTGATGAATCAAGTCCTTCTGTGTTGGGAGATTTGCTTACCACGGACGAAAACGAGCAGCAGGTGGAAAGCGTATTTTCCGCCATGCTGTCAGAAACCATCAATTCTGTGTTAAAGGAGTTTTCCGAACGGGAAATGGCCATCATCAAGCTGCGGTTTGGCCTTGACGGTAGAACTCCCATGACCCTCTCGGAAACAGGCCGTGTGCTGGGTATTACCAGAGAGCGGGTGCGACAGATTCAAGAAAAAATGTTGGAAAAATTAAAGGAAAGCAAGGAATTGATTGCCTTCAACGAATTACGGTGATTTTCGTCAGGCCAAGGCGAGCGGGGCAGGGAGAGCCTTTCCCCATTCCATTTCCCGTATCCTTCTCGTAAGGCCTGACTTTTATTCCCTGCCCGTTTGTTACGATGAAAGCTGCTGAAAGCAGTGGAGCAATATCTCCATGCAAACCCGGGCGTCATCTGTGGCTCGGTGGGCATTTCCAGGATTAATGGAAAAATGCTGGGCCAAAAACTGAAGGTTATGTTTTTCTAGCTCTGGAAAGATGGCTCTCGAGATCTTTACCGTATCTTCAACCTGATTTTCCAAAATCCGATGACCGTGGCGAGACAGAGCCGTATTTATAAACTTTAGGTCAAAATTAGCATTGTGGGCCACAAGGATACTTTTGCCAATAAATGTATAAAAATCTGGCAGGATGACCTGTTCTGTGGGACAATCCTGCACCATGTCATGAGTAATATTGTTGATTCGGGTGGCCTCGTAGGGAATAGTGCGACAAGGATTAATCAACTGGCTATAGGTGGCAAGAATTCCATCCTTGGAAAACTGTACTGCTCCAATTTCCAGAAGGCGGTCATTGTGAGCACTAAGGCCTGTGGTTTCTGTGTCAAAGGCAGTAAAAACTGCCCCGCCTTCGTAGAGACGAAGCAGTTCCCGAACCTTTTTATGGTTCTTATTGTGCTGCATCGAGGATTCCGTTGATTTCGGTTTCGATGGCATCACAGAGCTTGGCGGAAGTTACCTTGGCTTCTTCCAAGCTGGCTGCAGGAGGAACCATGCTGTTGATGTAGAATTTGATTTTTGGCTCGGTTCCAGAGGGGCGGGCGCTAACTACCGTTCCATTCTCCAAGAAGAACTGAAGGACATTGCTCTTAGGCAGGTCAACAGTTTTTTTGTCACCAGGATTTGCAGGGTCATAGCTGGTGCTGGTTTGGATGTCACGGATAGAAACAACCTTCTGTCCGCCCAGGTTTTTCAGTCCTTCCTCCCGGAGCCTTGCCATAATGCCCTTCATGGTGGCAACACCAGCAGCACCAGCAAAGTTCTTGGAAATAGAGCGATCTTCAAAATAACCAAACTGCAGGAACAATTCTTCCAGCCGCTGCAGCAGGGACTTACCCTTGGAACGCCAATACAGAGTCATTTCTGCACACATGGCGGCGGCAGAAACACCGTCCTTGTCCCGCACGTCGGTTTCCACATTGTAGCCGTAGCTTTCTTCAAAGCCAAAGACATAGTTGTGGCTGCCGGTCTTTTCAAAGTCTGCCATAACGGCGGCTATCCACTTGAAGCCGGTAAGGCATTCAGCAAGGTGGACGCTGTGGTGGGCGCAAATCTTGTCGGCAAAGGTGGAGGTAACGATGGAGCGGATGACGGCGGGATTTGCAGGCATCTTTCCCAGCTCCTTGCGGCTGGTGAGGATGTAGTCGCACAAAAGGGCTCCCATCTGGTTTCCGGTAATGAGGATGTAGTTTCCGTTGGCATCGGGAACAGCTCCGCCAAAGCGGTCTGCGTCGGGGTCTGTGGCCATCACCACATCGGCCTTTTCCCTTTGAGCCAGCTCCAGGGCCATCTTCAATGCGGGGGCTTCCTCTGGATTTGGTTTTTCCACTGTGGAGAAGTTGCCGTCTGGCTCCCGCTGCTCAGGCACGGTAATGACGGTAAGGCCCAAATCCCCCAAAACCTTTTCCACATGCATGGCACCTGTTCCGTGAAGGGGGGTGTAGACAATCTTCACCTCGCCGGCCTTTTCCTTGATGAGGTCGGGGCGGAACAGCTGGGACTTAACCATGGCCCAGTACTTCTCGTCGATTTCCTTGTCAATCATAATCAGGGAACCAGCCTTGACAGCCTCTTCCTTGGAGATGGTCTTAACCTCAGTGACGGCATTCACCTCGTTGATGATGCCCTGGTCGTGGGGCTCAATCACCTGGGAGCCATCGTTCCAGTAAGCCTTGTAGCCGTTGTACTGGGGAGGATTGTGGGAAGCGGTAACGACAACACCAGTATCACAACCTAAAGCGCGGATGGCATAGGAAAGCTCTGGGGTGGGTCGCAGTCCGGTGAACAGGTAGGTCTTGAAGCCGTTGGCGGCAAAGATGCAGGCGGTGGCCTGGGCAAAGACATCGGAGAACCGTCGGGAATCGTAGGCTACAACGGCGGCAAGCTGACCTGCCTTGGCTTTTTCAGGGAAGGTTTTGATGATATAGTTTGCCAAGCCTTGGGTGGCGTTGTTGATGACCCAGGTGTTCATGCGGTTTGTTCCACCACCAATGACTCCTCGCAATCCACCAGTTCCGAATTCCAGATTCTGGTAGAAGCGGTCTTCCAATTCAGCCTTGTTGTCTGCGGCAATCAAATCCTGCACTTCCTTGCAAAAGCCTTCATCCTGCTCCTGGGCAATATAATCCTTTGCCCGCTGGAGAATCTCGTTATAGTCCATAATTCCTCCTGATTGGGTGAAAATTTCTTTTTCTATTATAACAATGCAGGGAGTAAAAAACAAGGAGAACCTGCTGCTTCTGCAAGGACTTCCCTTGCTCCAGTCCCCTCCATCATGATAGAATAAGCCATGGCGAATGAGGATTATCGTATTCAAGCATACAGGCGGGTTGCAGAAATGAATCCCGCTGATGTTCTAATAGAAGGTCAAGATGGTTTTTCTCCTAATATAGCTGCTGATTTGGTTAGGGCATCCCTTGCCAATGGTGGCGGAATCCGTGGAGTGGTGAATGGTCAGGTGATAGGTGGCGGCCATCCCTCCGCAAAGGGAAGAAGTCAGGGAGGTGAAGCCGCTCCTGTAGAGGCTTCTACTGACAGAAAGAAAAGCTCCACCGTGGCAGGAAAATGGAGCTTGCAGGACCTGCTGGCCACCGCCTTGCAAAAGTCTGATCCTGCAAACTGGAAAACCTCCTTTCAGCAAGCTGTCTCAAAAAAAACTTCGCCAGCAGAAGCTCCCAAAAGACAAGCAGAGGCCTTTCGTCCCCAGCAGCTGGGAACTGAAACCTTTGCCCCTGGCTTTCCTTCTGGAAATCAAGGAGGCGCTGGAACCACTTCTGGGAATCAGGCCCGTCAATTTACCAGTAATCAAGTGTCATCTTCTGCAGAAAGTCACAGGCGGCCACCAGCTGGGGATCAAAGCATAAATGCAGCTGTGGCTAGAAATCAAATGGCCCAAGCCTCCGCAAGACAAGGCTCACAAGCTCCCGGGAATCAAGGGCGGCAGTCTGCCAATGCTTCCCCAGCCTTTGGCAATCAGGATGTGATGCGTCATGGTTTGATAAAGGTTCCAGTTGCTCCCCGTGAAGCCGACGGAAGGGAAAATATTTACCGTCGGGTGGCAAAATTCCTGCTTTTGATTGGTACCGACGAGGCTGCCAAGGTTATCTCCCACCTGTCACCGGAGCAAACGGAGCGAATCATCCCGGAAATCGTTTCCATACGACGTGTTGACCCGGATGAGGCGGCAGTTATCCTGGAGGAATTCAAAACCCTGCTGGACAACGCCCGCCAGCAGGGTGGAGTGGCCACTGCCCGGAATATTCTGGAAAAGGCCTTTGGCAGTGACCGTGCCGAGGAGTTGATTTCCAAGGCCGTTCCCTTTCCCGAAGGCGTTCCCTTCGACTACCTGCAGGAAATGGACGGGGATCGAGTCTTCCTGTTGCTCAAGGATGAGCCTCCGCCAGTGCAAACCCTGGTGCTCTCTCGTCTCAAGCCAGCTGTGGCGGCGGAGGTTATCAATCAGCTTGACAGCGACCAGAAAAAAGAAATTATCCGTAGGTTGGCTAAGCTTGCTCCCATGGATCCAGAGATTTTGCGACGGGTGGACAAGGCCATGCATGAAAAAGTTTTGATGATGAATACCCATGCTGCCGATTCCATGGATGGTCGTGGAGCCTTGACGGAAATCCTGAAGCGAATGAGTCCCAATGCAGAAAAGGACATCCTTACGGCCTTGGCTGACCTTGACCCCGACTTGAGCAATGACATTCGGGATAGGCTTTTTACCATGGACGACATTCTTATGGCAGACGACCGCTTTATTCAGAAAAAGCTTCATACCATGGGAGAGGGGGAGATTGCCCTGCTGATTGCAGGAAAGCCGGAATCCTTCCGTCAGAAAATTCTTTCCAATGTGTCAAAAAATCGTGGAGATGTCATTCTGGAAGAGGAGGTTTTGCGTCGGCCCATGCGTCGCCGTGATTGCGATGAGGTGACAGCCCGCTTCTTCAGTATATTGCGACGAGCCTGGGAGGAAGGAACCCTCATCATCCACGGCCGAAGCGACGACATTTACGTATAAGCCATTTTTATCGGGCTTTTACGAGAAGCCTGAATGGGCGGGCGGATGCTGGAGAAAGACCTATGTCCGCTTGATGCCGCGTCATCGAACCCCATCTATGTACGCTTGACGCCGCGTCGTCGAACCCTATTCATGTTCTTTTGACGCCCCGGTCCATATCCTGCCGACTGATTTCAATCCACAGGGGACGGCCGTGGGGGCAGTGGGGATCCTCCAGTGCCAAGGTGTCCAAGGCCAGCTGGCAGGCGGTGTCATCATCTAGCACCGTTCCATCCATGACAGCCTGACGACAGGCATTGGTGGAGGCAAGGCTTGCCACCAGCTCTTCCGGGGCGATACGCCTGTTCAATAAATCCCGCTCCAAGTCGGCCTCTGTTCCCTTCCACTGGAGCGGTACTGAATAAAACTCCCAGCGAGGAGCTGTACCTTCTGACTCACATTCTTTTACCTCAAAGCCTGCTGCACAAAGAGATGCCTGCAGTGACCGAAGATACTCATCGTCGGCAGCGCTTGCTGTTTCTATGACGTAGGGAATCAGCAGGTTTTGCCGCTGCCCGGCTTGGGCAATAAACTGGTTGTATAAAAGCCGCTCGTGGGCTGCATGTTGGTCAATGAGATAGAGGCTTTCGCCCAGCTCCACCACCAAATACACCCCCTGAGTCGTTCCCAGGTAGCGGAAGCCCTTGGGCCGTGCTGCTGGAGAGCTGGTGTGTTCCGCCGGTGCTTGGGGAAGGACTTTCTGATTCTGGTTTGAAGGGCTGCCACTGGAAGAACCGGTTCTTGAAGAATAGATTCTTGAAGAAAGACTTCTTGAAGAATCGATTCTCGTGGCCTCGGCTTGTGAAAAGTTTGTTCTTGTTGTCTCGTAGCTTGGCGAGGGAATGGCGGCAAGGGCTGCTCCTGTGGGAATATCCTGACTGTAGCAGTCGTTAAAGAAGGCATTCCGTACATCAGCTTGAGGCGAGCTTGTATCTCTGCCGGGATCCGTCGCAAGCTTGGGGCTCCTGCCATGGGCTTCTCGTGATTGCTGCCACCACTTTGTGCTGGAAACCTGTAGTGCCCCTTTGTCGTAAATGTTTTCTGTGGTGTGGACCTGTTCCTCTGGACACAAGCTTTGGGCCACCAGTGAAGAAGGCTGCTGTGGCTCATTCTGGTGAATGTGGTCCGAGGGAAAAAGTGCATCCACTGCCTGGGCTGAAATCTTGGATACAGAATAATTTCTGAAAAACTGCCGCACCGCTTGGCTCACGCCGCGATGGATGGGTGCAATATCCTTGAATCTGGCCTCTCGCTTGGCAGGATGAATGTTGAAGTCCACCAAGGCAGGATGTACCTCCAAAAAAAGTGCTGCCACAGGATGGGTTCCGTTGGGAAAATAGCCGGTGGCTCCGTAGTCGATGGCTTGCATGAGGCTGTATTCAGTGATTTTCCGTCCGTTTACGTAGATGTAAATCAATTTCTTGTCGTTTCGGGCAATGGAAGGTTCTCCGATGATGATGGTAAACCTCCAATCCTGCTGGGAAAGGCTCCGGGATTCGGAGGAGCTGTGGATTTCGTAGAACAGCTGTGGGGATTCCTTGAGTCCCAGCGCCTCGGTGAATCGCTGGGCAAGGCTCTGGCCTTTCGGCAGGTCCAACCGCTGTTTGCCGTCCACCAAAAGGCGGAAGGAAATGTCGGTGCGGGGCAGGGATTTTTCCACAAAGGTTTGGCGGCACATGGTGGTTTCTGCAGCAGGTCGCTTGAGGAAGGTGCGGCGTGCGGGAAAGTTCTCAAAAAGGGCTTCCGACTGGACGATGGTGCCTTGGTTCAAGTTGGCCGGAACAATGTGATGCTCCTGGGTTACCGAGGCTGTGAGCCGCCAGGAGCTGGAATTCCCCGCCTCATCCTGGGTGGCGGTGGTGATTTGCAATCTGCTGACGGCGGCAATGGATGAAAGGGCCTCACCCCGGAAGCCCAAGGTGGAAAGGTTCATCAAGTCCGTTTCCGCCGTGATTTTGCTGGTGGCGTGGGGGCGGGCACAATTTTCCAGATCCTGCCGTGTCATGCCTATGCCGTTGTCCACCACCCGAATCCGCTCAATGCCCCCGCCTTCAATTTCCACCTGAATCCAGTCAGCTCCTGAGTCCACTGCATTGTCCAGCAGCTCCCGCACAATGGCATTGGGCCTGTCGATGACCTCGCCGGCGGCAATCTTTCTGGCAACCTCTGCAGGCAGGCTGCGGACAGGACGGCGGGGAGGCTTGGGGTGCTGGGCTGATGCTTCAAGGGAGGACTGGCTTTCTTTCATATTAGAAATCCTCTCCCGTGGTGGAAAATAAATCCAGCTGGGGGTCGGGGCCAGTTTTTGCCACTGGGTCAGGCTGGTTCATGAGGATTTGAATCTTGCCTTCGATCTTGTCCAACTCCTTTTCCATGCCGCGAGCCAGAGTAATGCCTTCCTCAAAGTATTTCAATGCCTCTTCGAGGGTGACGTCACTTCGCTTTATGTCGCTTCCGATTTGCTCCAAACGCTGGAGCCGCTGCTCAAAATTCTTCATCTCTCTTCCTCCGTTGTGAGTACCTGTGTTTGAATGATTCCCGCTGCGGGGCGAATCTCAAGAATTTGTCCTGACCTTGTGTCAGCAGGACTGCGGATAACCTTGCCGGTGGCCTTGTCCTGCACCATGGAATAGCCTCTGGCCAAAATTGCCGAGGGGTTTGCTCCCTCCAAGTCCCGAAGGCTATTTTCTATGCGGTGGCGGGCATCCTTGCACTTGTCTTCCATGGCAGAAAGAATCAGCTCCTTGGCGGTGTCGAATCGGGCCAGAAGTGGCTGCTGGATGGTGCGGAACCGCAGCTCCAAGGAATCGGGAGTGAAGGACTTGACTAAAAGCCGCATTCGATCCAGCCGACTGGAAATGCTTTCGTAAAAATCCCTGCGCCAATATTCCATCTGCTGGGTTACCTCTGAAAGAAGGGGCGTTACCAATTCAGCTGCGGCGGAGGGGGTGGGGGCTCTCATGTCGGCGGCAAAGTCTGACAGGGCCCAGTCAATCTCATGGCCCACGGCGGACACTATGGGAATCCGGGATTCTGCCACGGCTCGAACCACAACCTCCTCGCTGAAGGGCAAGAGGTCTTCCAGTGAGCCTCCACCACGGCCCACAATCAGCACGTCGGCCAAGTTGTAGGCATTGGCCACCGCAATCATCTGGGCAATGGCTGGGGCGGCATCGTTTCCCTGTACCTGGCAGGGCAGGACGGTGACAGAAACCTTGGGATTTCGCCGTCCCATAATCTGGAGAATGTCCCGCAAGGCTGCTCCTGTGGGACTGGTGACTACTGCCACCCGCTGGGGAAAGTAGGGAAGGGCGCGTTTCCTGTCCTGATCAAAAAGTCCTTCCTCTGCCAAACGCCGCTTCCGTTCCTCCAGCATCATCAGTATGTTGCCGGTGCCTGCCAGCTCCATGGATTCCACTATAATCTGGTAGCTTCCCCGTGGAGCGTAGACTGAAATGGAGCCCTTTGCCCGCACTAGGGTTCCGTCTGATGGAGTAAAGCTCAAGCCTCGCATCCTGCCCTTGAACATGACGGCAGAAATGGTGGCATCCTTATCCTTGAGTACAAAATACAGGTGGCCAGTGCTGGCTGGCTTGCAGTTAGAAATCTCACCTTCCAGTGTAATGCTTGAAAATCGAATTTCAAGCAGATCCTTTATGCGGGAAGTGAGCTCTGACACCGTGAGTACAGGGAGAGTGGTAGTATCCATGGGGGCAGTATAGCATAGGTAAATTGAAAGTGAAAGGGGCAGGAATGGCGGGAGAACCCACCGTCGCCTTACGCTTCTCTACGCTCACAGTTCGGCTGCTCAGGGAACCTCCCTGTTGCCCCAACGCTTTTGTTTAGCGGGCTATACTGTGGGGGAGAGGGGGGAGGTTGACAGGAAGGAATATCCATAATTATAATATAATTATAGATATTGTATTTGAATGGGATGCAGATAAAGCCATCAGTAATCTAAAAAAACATCAAGTATCATTTGAGGAGGCTCAAAGTGTTTTTCAAGATCCCAATGCATTGCTCATTGCAGATCCAGACCACTCTATTGAAGAAGATAGATTCATTCTTCTCGGAATAAGCAAAGAAACAAAAATTTTACTTGTCTGTCATTGTTATCGTAGCAATGATGAAGTTATACGGATTATTTCAGCAAGAAAAGCAACAAAGTCCGAATCAAAACAATATGAAAGGAGTGTATATGAGAGATGAATACGACTTTAGCAACGCTATCAAAAATCCCTACGTGGCAAAAAATAAGCAGCAGATAACAATTCGCTTAGATCAACAGGTTATCGACTATTTTAAGAATATGTCAGAAGAAACTGGAATGCCATATCAAAACATCATTAATTATTATCTCCTTCAATGTGTAAAGGAAGAAAAGCAGATGGTAATTCAATTTCAGAATTAGTAGCCCCTCGTCCGCTGAACTGTAGAGGGGTGTCTTTCATAGTCAAATCCGAGTAACAGTTTTGTTCCGAAACTACAGGTTTCTCATTGTGAAACAAAAAGTTTTGTACTGTGAAACAAAAGGTTTTCCAGTATGAAACAAAAGTTTCTCACTGTGAAACAATTGGTTTTTCAGTGTGAAACAAAAGTTTCATAGGTAAAAATCATGTGAAACTTCTACTCTTTCAGTCAGGGAACCACTGGTAAGCTTGAGTTAGGCGTTTGTAGGCTGGTGGTGTGTCAATATCTAGGTTTAAAAAGAGTTTCTGTATTATTTGTTGTTGTTGAGGGGTTAGGGCAGATTCTTCTCTGAGTACTCGATAGAATTTACTCTTGCCAAGGGTGGCAATAAGTTGCTCTTTGATTTGTTTTGCCTTGCCATGGGGAATAGTGTCCAACAGTTCTTTTATGCCCCACGCTAATTGAATCGGTTCATTACTACGAAAGAACGGACAGTTTTCTCCTTCCTGTGGATAACAGGATGGATTAACAATAGCAATAAAGGTTTTATCTGCGGGGCGTTGTTGATAGGCAAGGTGTCGTAAACAGTGTGAAGCTTGGGAACAAGTTGTGTTCTGGCAGAGGGAAAATTGTGGGGGAATGTCAAGACTCATGGGGTGCAGTATAGCAGATGTAAACTAATAGTAAAAGGGGGAGGGGAAGTCAGGAGCCCACCGTCGGCTTACACTTCGCTACGCTCAGAGGTCGGCATCGGTAGGCGCCCCCCCCCCTAGCTTTCTCCACCAACTCTTTCGTTCATCGGGCTATACTGTGGGGGAGAGGGGGAAAAGGTGAATGTCCAAAACGTGTTTCCTAAAAAGGGAATTCAAAAAGTTGTAATTCTCTGGACACACTTGCAATTCTAAATCAGCTCAAAACAAAAACTTTCTCTGATTTCGGTTTTACAATGTTTGAAGAATCGAAACAAAGGTGAGTCAAGGGCTAAGTGAAACGTCCCTTGACCACCTGTATTCAGAAATTACTTTAATTCTTGGGAGTTGATTATTAGTGGGAAACTGGTTGGTGAAATTACAAGAGATGATATCAATAAAATTTATGATGTTGAATCAACTCAAAAGCTTGCAATTTTTACAATGGAAAAAATTAAATTGCTATTTGCAACAAAATGGGAAAATGAAACAGCAAAGATAGCTTGTCTTATTGCAAGTTATACAAGTATGCGACAAGGGAAAATTGCAGTACTCAGACTTCAAGATATTGGAGAAGATAGGATTTATATTCGTCACTCATGAGGAAAATATGAGGTGCTCCCAAAAAATGGCAGGGACGTTATTTGACACTGTGGGTGTGGTAGAATGAGTTATGTTAATTCCAAGAAACAAATAGGACACCCTGAGTCCAAAACCTGTGTTAGAATGAAAAAAGCAAAACAACATTTTAACAGAGGTGAAGATGAGAACAGGGTGTCCCATGCACATTGTAACAGTATTGCCGCACCAGAA
>JAZNAS010000052.1:0-39110 GCA_045586625.1 Treponema sp. | reverse complement strand
TTCACCGTGTCACCTACCCGGATGGAGCCGCCGTCGGGCTTCTCGCCACCGGGAGCTCCGTCCAGCCGCTCCACCGTCTGCCCCGCAGCGTCGGCAATCAGCTTGAACAGGGTGGTCTTTCCCGCCCCGTTGGGGCCAACGATTCCCACCACCGCACCAGGCGGCACCTTGAAGGTGAGCTTGTCGAACAAAAGCCGGTCGCCAAAGCCCTTCTTCAGCTCGTTGGCCTCAATCACCACACCGCCAAGGCGGGGGCCGGCAGGAATGGAAATGCGGGTGTCCTTGAGCTGGGCCTTGCCGTCCTGGGCCAAAAGCTGCTCGTACTTGGTGATGTGCTCCTTGTGCTTGGCCTGCCGCCCCTTGGCGCTCATGTGAATCCACTCCAGCTCCCGGGCCAGGGCCTTGCGACGCTCGCTCTCGCCCTTTTCCTCCTGGGCCAGGCGACGCTCCTTCTGCTCCAGCCAGCTGGAATAGTTGCCCTTGAAGGGAATGCCCTCACCCCGGTCCAGCTCCAGAATCCAGCCGGCCACATTGTCCAAGAAGTAGCGGTCGTGGGTGATGGCGATGATGGTTCCCTCGTACTGCTGGAGATGCCGCTCCAGCCAGGCTACTGTCTCCGCGTCCAAGTGGTTGGTAGGCTCGTCCAACAGCAGGATGTCGGGCTTCTGCAGCAGCAGGCGGCACAGAGCCACACGACGACGCTCACCACCAGACAACACGTCAACGCACTGGTCTGGAGGCGGACAGCGGAGGGCATCCATGGCCAACTCCAGCCGGGAGTCCAGATTCCAGGCGTCCAGGGCATCCAGCTTTTCCTGCACCGCCGCCTGCTGGTCGCAAAGCTTTTCTATGTCGGCATCGGGGTCGCCAAAGGCCTCGTTGATGCGGTCGAATTCAGCCAGCAGGTCGGTGACTTCCTTCACCCCCTCGCTGACAATCTCCTTGACGGTCTTTCCCGCCTCAAGCTCTGGCTCCTGCTCCAGATAGCCGATGGAGTAGCCGGGAGACACCGCCGTCTCACCGGTAAATTCAGTGTCCACACCAGCCAAAATCTTGAACAGGCTGGACTTACCGGAGCCGTTGGCACCAATCACGCCAATCTTTGCCCCGTAGTAATATGAAATGCTGATGTCCTTCAGCACCGTCTTGGTTCCGTAGGTGCGGGAAACCCGACTCATGGAATAGATGATTTTCTTGTCGTCAACAGTTGTAGCCATGGCTCCAAGTATAGAGGAAATGGAAGGATGTGTCGAGGTGGGGAGGGGTTTCGCAAGGTGACGGCGGAAAGCCCCTCACAACAACATGTCTAAACAAAGCTTTTTTTTTCTGATATATTTTCCCATGAATGATTATGGACATGGAATTGAAGGGCCAACAACAAAGGTTCTACAATTTAGACTCATGGTAACTCAGCCCCCTCCTCAAATTGCGAGCTTTATTGTACACTATCGTGTTCGCTCACAAATTCTTAATGACAGAAGATATAACAAGCTTGAACGTATAGATTACTTCAGGTTGAATTAACAAGGAAGGTCTATGAATAATCGCAAGGTTAAGATTATATTGTCAATATCAACAGTGTTAATACTGGTAGCCACTTGTTTCAGGCCGACCGAAAAGGATAATTCCGACACAGAGGTGGAAAGCAGAAGGACATTTCTGGATACAAGTTCAGATTTTCAAGAGCAAGTAAATAGTTTCTGGGGAACATTCTCAACTGATGGATTGGAAACCATTTATGGAGAATGGATTCCCCCCAATTTTAATCAATATTCAATTAAGAATAATAAGGATTTGGCAGAAGTAAAATTCTATGAATATGATACCTATTCAAAGGGCCTGCAGTTGACACGAGAGTGCCAATATAAAGATGGGTTGCTTCAAAAAAAAATAGACAGTATCACTGAGACAAACATCATTTACTATTTATATGATGAATTGGGAAGGATTGCAATGGTAGAGACAGAAGGTCAGCAAGCTTCATATAAATTTCAATACGAATATTTACCCCAGCAGAATATATTTACAAGATACATATATGAGGGCAATCTTCTGTCTAGCACCACAACAATTGTCAAGACTTCCTTTGGATATGAGATGAAGGTCAAGCATGCAGAAACAAGATTTCCGAATTTATATCGTTATTTTTATGAAGATGAGAGACTCACAAAGGTTGAGATAGATTATTTTGTTCAAGACCCAATAATACCAAGCCATATTTTTGAGTATAAATACTTGCCATCTGGTATGGCAGCAAGGGAAACAGTATATCTGCCCGATGGAGGAACAATCTATAATTATAAGGAACAGAAAGAAATAGACTCCACCATTGAAATCCTGATTCAAGACAACAATCTCTATGCACCAAGTGAAAGAAAAATTATTTTGTCACAGATTGATGAATCCGGAAACTGGCATCATGGGCTTGAATTTCAGGATGGTAAAAAAATCAACACATACAAACGAGAGATAATATACACAAATGATATTTTTTCTGAGTTTTGACTCTGACCTTCCCCAAACAAATACGAGTTGAGCGGGAAACCTGGAAAAACCCACCATTTCACCCGAATTTTGCTAGCCAAGGGAGTGTTTTGAGGGTAGAATGGAGACGCATCACGAGGGAAGAAGGGTTTTTGGAAAGGCATTGAGGAATGAGATACTTTGACTTTTTGATAAACATAGGTGTCTATTTGTTTTCTTTTTGTTTTATGAGATTTTTCTTTTGGTTATGGGCGAGCAATTACTTCAAACATAATAAAATTATAGAAGCAGAAAAGGAGGCCCCAAAGATAATCAAGTTGATTGGTTTGCAATATTTAAAATTATCTAAAGATAATAGATTGTTCACAATATCGTATGCTATATTCCTGCTCTTGTTCTCCAGTAGTTTTATACTATTTATTTGTGAGTTTATTTTTCAATCAAATACAATAATGAAAATGAATGATTTGACAGGAAAGCTATTATGGTATTTTTTTTGTCTTGTTGCCTTTGTAAACTGTATCAAAGGGAAAAATAATAAACGTAAAAACTCATAGAAGGGAGCCCCTTCTATGAGCACAAAATTGAGGAAGGATCGTTTAATAGAGAGGTCGAGAACTAATGCAAAGGCTTCCAACTATACTTTGTTTCATTTTATTAGCATTTTTAACCAGTTCCTGCATTATCAACAAGCATTATTGCGAATATTATGAAACCTCTTTGCCAGATAGTACCGAATGTAAAAATATGGCCAAAGATATGTATGCAGAACATCCTGAATTATCAAAAGCAGCGGCACAAACTTTAGGAGTTGAATAATGGAAAAGATATACAGGTATTCTTTTAACACAAATCGTGGAGATCCTAAAGGTATTATCAGGAATTTTTTATCAGGGCATAAAATTAAATATACTGATGAACTGGTGACGGTTTTTGAAATTGAAGAAGCCCATCCCCATTTGGATGAGATCAAAGAATTCTTAACAATAAATAACATTAGCACTCCCCAAATCCGGCTTGAATATTCCAAAAAAGAGCTTGAAGAAGCACAATATCTAAGAATATGGTTAAGGAAATATTCCGGCTATCCTCAACCCGAATCAATAGATGTTCGGAAATCATACAGGAATTACACCTATGATGTTACAAATTTCTGCGAGAATTGCGGAAGTGGACTTGTTCAAAACAACTCCTTTTATTTAAAGAAATCCTTCAACATCGATAAGCTGGGATTTGGAGGAGTCTACTGGGTTTATGACACATTCTTCATTACGAATGAACTTCATGATTTATTTGTAAGGGAAGGATTTACAGGTATCGAATTTCTGCCAGTAAAGAACATTAAAACAAAGGAAACAATGGACCATATCCTCCAGTTAAAAATAAATGCTCTATTTCCTGTCAAAATGAAATATGAGGCAAAAAAAATTATTGATTGCAAAGCTTGCAATCAAAAGAGAGATTTAATAAGAGCTGATTCTGCTATTTCAGCCCCGAAAGAAATCCTAGAATATTTGGACAAAGATTTTTATATCTCACAAGAATCTACTGGAGATGGATCTATGTGTTGCAGGCATGTCTTGATTTCAGGTCGAGTTTATAATTTTTTTGTCATGAATAAAATCAAAAATATTTGCGCCGAACCTGTTTTTTTTACATAAAACCGAAAATGCCAAACGAGAGGGCTTCATTTTCACCCAGGTTTGGGACAGTGAAAATCCAGATTTTGTATATGAGCCACGGAAGATTTCCTAAGTCTGGTGCTCCCATAAATACAAATTGATGGGAGTAAGGGGAAAGCCCCGCCATTTTACCCGAATTTTGCTAGCCAAAGGTCAGCTGTTGAGGTAGAATGAAGACGCATCACAAGGGCAGGATTTGATTCTGAGGGTAAATCCACGGTGGGCTGGTTGGTGGAGCCTGGTTTGGGGCTTGGAGAGTCGCAGGGCACCGGGTGGAGGATGCAAAAAGGGCGGGAGGGGTGTGAGGGCTGCCGCCAAGCACGGGGGACGAAAATGAATGAATGTTCAAAGGAGCTTGATCGCGAAGTACAGGTATTTGTTCAAAAGGTCTGCGCAAGAAATATGCTTCAAATATATGACATGAGGGGAGAATTTCGGAAATTCGATTATCAAAGACATGTTTGCAGGTCTTTGAAGCAAGTGCCTGGAATGTCACATACAGATAAAATCATCAACTCAATTATGGCCGCATTACACCTCGGTTTTTTATGGTCAGTACATCTTCATAAGGCTAATTATCCGCTGCCATGGTTCGTTTGTATCCAAGTTGAGAGGGAGTGGCTACAGCAGAAAAGATGTCAGAAAGGCCCCTCACCGTATGTAATATTATCCGTAGAAGAGATTGCAGCGAAAGTAATGAACCATTCAGCTTTTAAAATATGGACAGGACAACACCCTATCATAAAAAAAGCGCTAGAAAGAAGCGGATTGCAAAGTCAAATGAAGGTATATTTTGATGACATCCATGGCATCACAAGATTTGTACCAGCTATCCTCCAAGCAGACGGCACATAGTGGAATCCGTAAGAAATTTACAAGACTTTATATTTTCTTCTATAATAACATCAGTAGAGGAAATGGAAAACCCCTCATTTTACTCCAAGACTTGTTAGACAAAGGACTGTTTTTGAGTGTAGAATGGGACATATCACTTTCTCTCATAGTAAGGAGGCTTTTTAATGGATAATTCGTCTAAAAACGAACTGGACCTCGGTGCGGAAGACCGGCTGTCTGCTGCAAGGCGCAGGCGGCTGGTGCAAGCCATGGACAGGCTGGGGGCAAAGCCCTTTATCATCCTGAAATGTTAGAAGTTACAAAAAAATGGTTGGAATCTATTTAGAATGAGGAAAAAATGGAAAAGTATTTAAATTTAATCATGAGATATGAGATAACTTCTGACACATTAAAGTCTCTTAAAAAAATGATAAAAGGGAAAATCTCTTATATAGCACCATATTTGTCATTTGACTATATTACAAAAGAAGAAGCATCGGCTGTATTATCATATTTGGATACATTAGGAACTTATGAAATAAGTCTTGATGAAAACTATTATACTGTAGAAGAGCTATTGAATTTCGAATATTTTTATTGTGATGGCCAAAGAAAACCTGATGTAGGAATTAATTTTGTTAATTTCGAATTCGTAGAAAATGGAAATGCTTCTTTTGATTATACAAAATTTTGTTCTAAATGTAAAAAAGGATTACTACAAATAAAACCATTTACAGTAAAAGGGCTCTCCCCAAAATATGAATCTAAAAAATTTGTAACCCCATTTTGGACGTATTGGGTTGTGTCTGCATATTTTAAAGATAAATTAATTGAACAAAGTATAACAGGAGTTGATTTTTGGGAATTATTCAATAGTAAAGGTCAAGCGTCTAAAACAAATTTCCAAATGAAACCAAAATATGTTTTGCAAAATGTATTATCATTAAAAGATGTAAAATATGAAAAAGATTGTCCGATGTGCGATAATATGCGTGTAGGGCTAAAAGGAGAAATATTAAAATTACAGAAGGAATCCAGAGACAAATTATTGGATTTTAACGAATTAGGTGAGCATATATCTAAATTGAACGGAATGTATATTATCAGTAAAAAACTTTTACAACTTTTTATCGATGAAAATATTCTTCCACATAAAGATATTGTTGTTTATCCAGTAGAGTTTGTATAATTTCCTCTCTTCCCACAAATACAAATTGATGGGAGGAATGGAGCAACCCCTCAATTCTACCTCGGAATCTACTAGCCACGGGACAGGTTTTACGAAATTTCTTATTTACTGTATGATGGAATTGACACCAAATCAATTCAGGCATAGACTGGAAAGTATGCCAGTTCTGAAAGATATTAGGAGGTAAAATGTATATAAAAGATGGTATATGCTATGCAGGAGAACTGACTCCAGGGATTGAAGTTGCTTCGATCAAACTTTTAGAAGATGGTTTTATGTTAATTGATTTCTCAACAGGGGAAACACGCCTGTTCGATGTTACAACATTGTTGGATAAAGGCAGTGCCTTTTTACCACTAAAAGATGAGTCAAACAGACAGACAGCCAAAGTGACCCATGGGTTTGTATCTTGGATGGATGGCCAAATTGATATCGCTCCAGAAACCTTATACCTAGAAAGTTTAAAATATCCAAAAGATATTTCAGCATAACCGAAGTGGAGGATACTATGCCGGAACTAAGTCGTTTTGAAGGAATGATAATCTACATGCTTTTTAGAGATAACAAGGAACATAATAAACCTCATGTTCATGTCCACTATGGAGAGTATAAGGCTTCTATAGGAATTGACGGGGAACTTCTTGCTGGCAAACTGCCTGTGCGACAGTTAAAAATGGTAACTGGTTGGTTAGCCTTACATGAGGAAGAAGCCTATAGTGCATGGAATCTTGCTGTTTCAGGTGAACACTTCGAAAAAATCTCACCATTACGATAATAGGTCATTATACTTGAAATACATGAAACAGATGGTGTGCTCATTATAAAAAATAGACTTGATGAGTAAATATAATGCAATAGCAAAATTTCATACCCCTCCCTCCCACAAATACGAATTGACGAGGGACGGGAGGAATTCCCCAGTTTTACCCGAATTTTGCTAGCCAAAGGTCAGGTTTTCGAGTAAAATGGAGGTACATCACGAGGAAAGGATTTTGTTCTGAGTGTAAATCCACGGTGGGCTGGTTGGTGGGCCCTGTTTGGGGCTTGGAGAGTCGCAGGGCGCCGGGTGGAGGAGACAAAAAAGGCGGCCTAACGTGAGGCCGCCCTTCCAACCATCTATTCAACCTTGAACACACGGATCTCATTGGAAAGATTTCTAATGCTTTCCTTGTTTTCCAGTGTCAATTTACTTACATCCTGAACTGTTTTATTTACCTGAGCAGAGCCTGCCGCCATTTCATTCATGCTGGCAGTAATGTCGTTGGTCAACTGGTTCAATCGAGTCATCTCCGCCACAACAGCCTCGCTACCCCTCAGCATTTCGTCGGAGCCTTCCCGCACCTCCAGAGTCACCGTGTTGATGTCCTTGATGGCCATCAAAACCTCCTGGCTGCCGGAGTTCTGCTCCTGCATGGCAAGGTTCATTTCCGTACTTACCTGCATGATTCGCCCGGAAAGCTCATAGATTGAATTAAATTTCTCTTCTACCGTGCGGGTAGATTCTGTCAAGCTGGTAATATCCGCTCCAAGGGTTTTCAAGGTAGAGGTAATGGCCTTACCCTGAGTACTTGATTCCTCTGCCAGCTTCCTGATTTCATCTGCAACAACTGCAAATCCCTGTCCAGCCTCACCTGCGTGAGCAGCCTCAATGGCAGCATTCATAGCCAGCAAGTTAGTCTGGCTTGCAATGTGCTGAATGATTCGGGATGCCTCCATAAGACCACCGGAGGCCTCATTGATTTTTCTGGTAACCTCGGTGGCATGGGTAACAGTATCCCGCCCGCTGGTGGTGGCAGAGGACAATTCCTTTATCATCATATCATTCTTATCCAGAGTAAGAGAAATAGATGAAATATTGGCAAGCATTTCTTCTACCGAGGCGGAGGATTCCGTCACACTAGAGGACTGGCTGGCGATGCTGCCACTTACCTTTTTAATGGTATCAATAATCTGTCCTACTGTTTGTGTGGTTTGATTTACACCGGAGGCCTGAACAAGAGACTTGTCCTTAACAGCAGAAATGTTTCCCTCCATCTGATGCATGGTACTGGCAGTTTCAGACATACTTTCAGCCAGATTGTCTCCCACGGCAGACAGCTTTTGGGAAGAAGACTGAATGGTATGAACAAGACGACGAAGATGCTCCATAGTCCTATTGAAGTCATTGAACATCTCACCAACCTCATCATTTGCCTTTGGCCGAAGCTCCACCGTCAGATCACCAGAGCTTACAACACTCAAGGCCGCTGAGGTCTGAAGAATCGGCATCAGCAAGGAACGACGCAGGAATGCAACAAAAACCACAATCATGGCCACTACAAGCAAGGCAATTACAAACATGATTGTTTGATAGATGAACATATTCATATTCAAAAACTTGGTTTCTTCTGCCATCCGCAGGACAATATGAGCATTCAGTGTATCCAATGGATGAATAATCTGCCGTGAAATGGAATTATAGCTATCGCTGGTAAGAATTCTCAAGGCAAAATCCTGGACACTTTCTCCAGGAATGGCAACTTGAGGTCCCTCGACAATCTCCCCACGACGGATACTTTCCATTGCCTGCTGCTCCGTCCGGGCCAGGCTTTCGGATACAATCAAAGAGGTTTCTACGGTAATCAATTCATCTTCAGTAAATCCAACCATTTTCAACAAATCCAAAGAGTGGATGGTGACACCAGGAAAAAGGTTTTCAGCCAAGTTTGAAGGACGTGGAGCCAAGCCTGAGCGCCAGGCTACAATTTCATTATATTCCCGATAGTAGGTTTCGTTACCATTGGACACAACATACATTCGGCTGTTATTGGACAGGTCCTCGGAGCTTTGCTTGAGCTCATCGGCAAGAAGCTGGCAAAGACTATTCCGCTCCTGATTCTGCAATATATCATTGATGGAAATGCGAACCATCACAATCATGGCAATAAGCCCCACCATCAACAAGCTAATTATAGTGGTCTGAACGGTAAATTTAACCCTGATGGATGTTTTTTTTAGTGAGGAGGAAGCTGAAGACCCCATAGATACTCCTATAATCCAGAAAAGGCATCCTTGTAGAAGGAAATTCCAATGACAACTATATCTCTAGTATACTAGAACACAATTGAATTGTAAATGACTTTTTTATGGAAGATTGCCGGTCTCATTGAAAATACAACTACAGCTCCGCTCCCCTGTAAAGGAACCAGGTATTTTTTCCCTTGGTCTTCGATCTGTACAGGGCTTGGTCTGCACATTGATACAAGGTTGCGTAGTCATGATGTGCTTGGGAAGCAAAGGCCACACCAATACTTGCCGTTACTGCAAACGTATCCCCCTCACAAGTGTATTCAAAATGGCAACGGGACAGCAGGGGAGCAATACATCTATTGACCGCAGCAAGGGAAACCATTCCAGAAGCGTAAACACAGAATTCATCACCGCCCAAGCGGGCCACCACATCATCATCCCTAAAGATGGATTTTATGATGTGGGCCACCTCACGCAAAACCTTGTCTCCCTCTGGATGGCCCATTCGGTCATTTACCTGCTTGAAATTATCCAAATCTATAATAAAGAAGGCTCCATCATGACTTTTGGTAGACAGGAAATCCCGAATCCGCTTTTCCGCAGCAGAACGATTGCTTAGTCCCGTGAGCATATCTGTAGTGGCTGCCACCACAAGCTGCTTCTTTTCCTGAACCACATCCTCCACATTGAACAAGTCCACGTAGACAATCAAATCTCCTGTGGCAGCATTTGTAATATGAGTATTCCGAATCTCTATCCAAATCCATTCGCTATCACAAAGCCGCACTGAATCAATTTCATTGGCATTGGAACAGAAGGAGATAATGGCGTCCTTCCTCATCTTGACCTGCAGGGAATTAACCTTCAGCTGGATTTTTTTCTGCACATCAAGGTGAACCACCTTCTCCCTCAAAACCTGCTGGTCATCTGGATGCACACAAAAATCGATGTAATGGTCTATCATCTCGGAATATTTTGCCTGCCGAGGGTTTGTGGTGTAGGAATTAAATGCTGGATGGAGCTGTTCTATGCGATCCTGAGTAGCATTGTATGAATAGCTGCACAGGGCCTTTTCTTGAATGCTGCTGCGGAAATCCTTTTCCAGCTGCAGGTCTTTCTTGAGGTTCACCGCATGCTGCTCCTGTCTCTTTTCACGGCAACGGAACAAGAGGATGATATAGCCACCAAGCAGCAGGGTAAAATCCTTGATAAGCATTTGGAAATAAATAACCCTCAAGTACGTGCTGTTTCCGTGAAGCTGAAAAATCGTGGTGGTGGACAACCCTATTGCCAGCAAAAAGGTTATGGAGGCAACATACATATAGAATACCAGCATGAGATTTTGCTCCATCTTGTAGGTGATGGAACGAAGCTCCCGCAAGGGGATAAAACGTGCCAGCAAAATTATCACACAGGATGAGATAAGGGTAACACAAGAAAAAATAAAGACCCGATAATCGATGGCAGAAAGATAGCTCGGCAGGTCTGGCCACAGCAAGCCTGTAGCAGCAATGATAATGCTATAGATACCGCAATAGTTGATGAGAAAGGCACCAAGAATAAATATGTACACCCGGAGAGGGTTCTTTGAAATACAGAACAATTCCACCACAATGGTGAAGGAAACAAAGAACATCACCACATGAGGTAAATTTCTATCCACTATAGTTTCCATCCAAACGGCAACGGCTCCATTCAACACTCCAAAGAGCAGGGGAAGCAGAACACCAGGTCTTATATTGTCCAGAAATTTCCTGACGAAATGAAAGGAGATGAAGGTAAAAAATAGTAATGACAGAAAAAGCCAGTAGAGGCTTGATAGTATGTCTATGGTGATTTTGACAATAGCATCCAAAACAGCCCTCCCCAACGGGTATATTATAATAGCTTTAGTTTCAAATGTCCATTTCTTACAGCTTATTATTGACTAAATACTGCTTTTCATTAGAATACAAAGCATAACAGTAACGGAATCCAGTGCAAATCTGGAGCGGTCCCGCCACTGTAAGCAGAAAAGTGACACAAATGCCATTGCCCAAAGCGAGAAGGCGTGCCACAGGTGCAGCTTTATATAGCTCACATTCTGCAAGCCAGGAGACGACTGTTAAATCTCACCCTTTTCATACCTTCCCGAGGAGGATTGTATGGCTATTAGAAATTTATTCTCAGCCCTAGTTACAGTATTCACACAGAATTTTATTGCACCACCCCCATGATGAATGAAAAGTTTTCCCATTCAACTTAAATTCAATTTACAAGGAGTGCAATATGAAGCGTTTTGTTTTACCAGTAATTATTTTAGTTTTTCTTTTTTGTTCTTGCGGACAGAACACAGGTTCTGGAGTATCCACCATGACTGACGACCCTAGGACTTGGGGTTATCTTGATGGCTACGAGTACGAATGTGATTTTGGGGGTGGCTATGTTGAAACACTTACTTTTTCCTGCCCCTCTTCTGATATTACAAGCTACACCATAACTTACAATGGTGTCCCTTCTCAGGTTCTTGAGTACAAGATGCTGGATGATGAAAATGGAGTAAACCTTCTTGTTAAGAATACTAATCACAAGAACTACACCTCCTCACAACATCCAGATTACAACGACTCTACAACTGAATCCCATGTGTGTTATTCTTTAATGTGGCTGGGAGAAGTGTCTGAATCTTCTTTAAAAATGGCTTCATTTTACTTAGACATAGAAGGGAAAGGGACAGCATGTTTCAAGAATAAGGAAGATGCCAAAGAACAGCTAGATACCTTCTTTGCAACTTACAACACTGACTTCAGGCGTTAATTTTACGGTGATGTGGGGGAAGCCTTTGTGCTTCCCCTATTTATTCAAGAGGGTATTCTATGAACAGCAAGTTTTTTTTTTTATTCGGTGTTCGATTTTTTTCTTTTTGTTATTTTCCTTTCCACTCCCTGCAGAAAGCTGGTACTGGTGGCTCGATGATGATTTTAACATGGGTTCAGGGAGACAGATTATCTATGAAAATTCTAAAAATAAACTGCAGGATAAAACTCCATCAACAGACTCATCCCAAGAACCCGCCCAAGATGTTCCATCCCATCACCCTTCTCAGGAAGCACCACAAGCACAAGAGGAAGTTCCTGCTCCGTCAACATCCCTCCCCAAGAAAAAATCTCAGCCAACTCAAACCAGTCCACGGGTAGGTTTTTACACCGACGTACGATCATTTTTGGAGCACAAAGGATTCTCCTTCTCCTACAGCAACGACAGCCTTTCTTACGAAGGTGTTTCCGACAATCACATTCGAGTATACATTGATGATGTTCTGGCAACGGACAGAAACTGGGGCTGGTTCGACTGGTCTACCTTGAACATGTCCCTAGTTGACCGCATTGAAATCGATCCCAACACACCCTACGGAATCTGTATGTACATTTACACCAAAACAACGGAAGGTGCTCGATTCACACTGTATTCCAAATCTTTCCGAGGCTCTGTAAACGATACCTTTGGAGCTTCCTTGGCTGCAGGAAAAACTTTCTCTTTTGGTGTTGGAGACAAGGCTTCCACCCTGGCAGTGAGGGCAGATGCTTCTTGGCAAGATTCAGCTGGTAACTTTGGGACTCATGCAATGAGACCATTTTTAGGGTGGGTTCCCTACACAGACAAGCGAGAAGGATTCGATGCGACCTTAATGACTGCAGGATTTCGTTCGGACTGGAGCTCAGCTCTTTTAGATGCCTCCCTGAGCTACAATCTTACTAATGAAGAAGCCTATAACAAGTCACGGTTTCAAGGGAAATATTTCCACATTGACAAAACTACCATTGAACGCCACAGCCTCGCTGCTTCTGCTGCCTCTAACTTTCAAGATTTTTCTATTGCACTGAAACCAACTTTTTCGTATGTTGACGTTACTAACATGGTTACTTCTGGAAATTGGTCACAAGTTGATACATGGCCCATCTTTGACATGCACATCCCAGTTCACCTTGCTTATCGTGGACTAGGAGTGACCTATTCACCTTCCTTCGCTTGGACAGATTCCCTGGAAGGATTTGATCCCAAAGCACCAACCTTTGTGCAAGGACATGACCTACTTTTTACCTATCAATCTTCTTTTGACATGGACGCTTCCATAGGATTCATCTCTTACTTTCACACAAAACCTATATTCGATTGGGTGGGAACCCTTTCCTACACCCCAACTTTTAATGACTTTAAACTCACCATCCTTGCCAACAAATTTGCCTTTCCACCCACCTTCCAACAAATGTGGTGGAAAGATTCTCCCCCAGACTTACCTGTTACCAGTGGCTACCGTTTCTCTGTAGGTCTTTCTTGGCAAAACTACGTTTCTGGGGAAATGTATTTTGGAAGAAATTACGATAAGGTGAAGTGGCTCGCTGAGAAAAATCGCTTTGGTTCTGCTGGTGGTTCCTTGGTGTATGGAGGAAAACTTGCTCTTTCAACTGCAAATCGCTTCAACTATGTTGTCCTTGGAGCTGATTACCACTGGCAAAATGGTGTTTTTTATAAGGCCGTCTCTGGGAAGGATTTTGACCCAATCCCTAATATTCCCAATCATACGGTGTCTGCATATGCCCAGTTTTCCTACGCTGGTTTAGAAATATCCCCATCGTTACTGTGGCACTCTTCCGTCAACCTAGACTTTGAAAATTGGCGGAAAAGTTTATCCCGATTTCAAGTTGATTTGGCGCTCTCCTACAGTTTTTCTGATTTTAATCTTTCTCTTGTGATGTGCAATCTCCTTGATGCCACCTTCATCGGGTATCAAGACCAAGTCTATGAGCCATTCTCAATAAAAGCAAGTGTATCCATTACCATGTGAAGGTAATTGTTCCACCGCTACACTCCAAAACTAAAAAACCACGGGCATTGGTCTTTGGGGGTCAATGCCCGAACTTTCATAATAGATTCAATATTTTTTCCAATAAAATCCATCCTAAAATTTAAAACAAATCTGCGTGGGAACCTGTTCTGGTTAATTCCAAAATATTCTTGCCACGTTTAATAGCAAGCTTGTATTCTTTCTTGAACTTCTTTGTGGGAACAATTTTGAATTTCATTTTTTTAGCTCCTCCCACATCTCCTCCACATTATCATACACCTTCACCTTGTCCAGATTTTTGCGGATTTTGTCACCTTCCTTCATTGCCCGGATGGTGGCACGATTCGGTTTGTCCAGCCCAACCTTAAAAGGAATCTCCCAGTCACGAATCACCTTTTTTGAAAAAATAGTGAACAAGGTAGAAACTGAAACCCCAATTTGATCGCAGAATTCTGTAAGCTGCCTTTTGTCCTCATCGTCCAAAGTTACTGTAATGTTTGCCATAATATCACCTCTCAAAACATTGTATATAAATTACACTTATATACACAGTATACCTGTGTAAAACTGTGCGGCCAATTAGATTTTCCCCCTTTGACAGATACCCAAACCGCCAGTATCCTAAGGTAAGGAGGAAATGATGAAAAAATGTATCAAGCAAAGCAGCTTCCGTATTTTTTGGATTTTGCTGATTTCTATCCCCGTGCTGCTCACCAGCTGCGCCACCTCTATTCGCTTTCCCGTAGAACGCCCCGCAGAAATCGACTCCAAGGGAGCCACCTCCATTGCAGTCCTGCCATTTTCCTCCGGCAACATGAGACGATTTTACTACAACCACAGTACCGACTCCAAGGCGATTGCCAATTACATCCAGGAGCAATTTCAACAAAGAATCCTCCGCTCAGGATTTTTTTCCCTTGTTTCAGCTCAGGGGCTTTCAAGCAATAGCAGGGCAACCTCACCTTCCTGCGACTTGTACATCCACGGAGCCATCTACAATTTCTCCAACAAGGTGGAAAAAATCCTCCTGCAATCAGAGGACAAAAAAAAGAAGCAGTACCTTTTCAAGCGAAAGGCCGCCCTTTCTGTGAGATATGAGGTGGTACATACCGAGACAAATGAAATCCTTTATTCCACCACCCAGCACATAGAAGAGGAAAGCGCTGAATATGCCAGTCCACGAGAGGTTCCAGATTTCTTTTCCCTCGTTTCATCTGATTTACGCAGCAGAATCACCACCATCACAAGAAAACTGATGCCCTACACCACCACCAGAAGGATAGCCCTGCTCAAGAACAAGTCCAAGAAGCCTGAAATAAAAGAGGCCATGGATACAGCCCGCCAATTGGCAAAAGAGGGACTGTATTCCTTGGCACAAACTGCATTTATGAATATTTATGAGCAGCAGGGGCTTTTTGAGGCAGGCTATAATGCAGCTTGCATCCTAGAAGCGACAGGAGAACTGGAAGCTGCAGAACAGCTTATGAGCCAGCTCCTTTTTACCACCAACAATAAAAAAGCGGCAAAGGCATTGAAAGAAATCCAGCAAGAAATCCGCTATGCACAACGATTGAACTACCAGAGAAAAGCTCGAGAGGCGGCCACACAAAAAACAAAAGCCTCCGAGAAATAATCCCGGAGGCTTTAAGCTGGGGCGCAAGCCTTATCTTTTAATCAGGCGATTCAGCCGGTTTACAAAGTCGGCAGGATTTTTAAGCTCGGCTCCATCCACCAGCAATGCCTGATCCAGGAGCACGTTGGACAAATCCTCGATGTAGGCTCCATCGTCGCAATCCTTCAGACTGGCAACAATGGGGTGATCTCCATTTACTTCTAGAATGGGTTTTACCTCACCAAAGCCAGTACGTCCCATGGCTCGCATCATCCGCTCCATCTGGAAGGAAGGATCTTCTTCATCCACAACAATACAAGAAGGTGAGTCAGAAAGGCGCTTGGAAAGATGCACGTCCTTTACCCGATCGCCCAAGGCATTCTTGATTTTTTCTACGATAGGCTTGAATTCCTGCTCCTTCTTTTCGGCCTCGTCCTTGTCTACCCCCAGCTCGTCGTCACTTCCGGCACGGTTCACGGACTTGAGCTCATAGTCCTTGTACTTGCCTAGGCTGGGAATCACCAGGTCATCAATCTCGTCGGCCATAATCAGCACTTCCAAGCCCTTCTTTTTGTAGGCCTCCAGCAAGGGAGACGAGCGCAGGGTTTTTTCGTCAGTACCGGTGATGTAGTAAATCGCCTTTTGGTCGGGTTTCATGCGCTGCACGTAGTCGGCAAAGCTGGTCCAGTGGATGTTACCGTTCTCCTCGTCGGTACCCTCCGGAGCGGTGGACTTGAAGCGGACAATCTCTTCAATTTCGTCCCGGTTGGCAAAGTCCGAGAAAAGCCCCTCCTTCATGGGACGGTTGAACTGGGATACGAACTGGTTCCACTTCTCCAGCTTCTTCCGCTCTTCTTCTTCCAGCTTGTCAATTCCGCCAGCTTCCCGGGCAGCCTTCCGAGCCTTTTCTGCAGCCTCACCCATCTTCTTGAACTCACCCAAGAGCTTTTTCACGGACTGGGATTTGATAGACTCCAGGATGCGGTTCTGCTGCAAAATCTCGCGGCTCACGTTCAGTGGCAGGTCCTCGCTGTCAATGATGCCACGTACAAAACGAAGGTAGGCAGGCAACAATTCCCTGTCGTCATCAGTAATAAAGACCCGCTTTACGTAAAGCTTGAGGCCACTCTTGTAGTCAGCATGATACATATCGAAGGGAGCCTGCTCTGGAACATAGAACAGGGTGGTGTATTCCTGGGTTCCTTCAGCATGGGTATGGACATACATCAAAGGTGGTGTACCGTCGTGGGAGAAGGTCTTGTAGAAGTCGTTGTAGTCTTCGGCAGTGAGCTTGGACTTGGGACGCTTCCACAGGGCACTGGCGCTGTTGATTTGGTCAACCTTGTCTTCCTTGCCAGTCACCTTGCCCTTATCATCATACTGATTTTGGCTATAGTGCAGGTAGATGGGGAAGGCGATGTGGTCGCTGTAGCGCTTAACCAGCTCCTCCACCTTCCAGCGGCTGGCATATTCCTTGCTGTCACCGTTCAAGGTCATGACGATGGCAGTTCCGTGAGCGCCCTCGCCGTCAAACTGGAATTTCTTGGCCTCATCGCTGTCCAGAGCCACACCCTCCATCTCGTAGGAGCTGGTTCCATCGCTGGACCAATGGAAGAGGGTGTCGGTGGCAGCCTTGCGGGTGTACACGTCGATGCGGGAGGCGGCCATAAAGGCTGAGTAGAATCCCACACCGAACTGACCGATGAGGGCGGAATCCTTCTTTGCATCGGAGGTGAGCCGCTCCAAGAAAGCCTTGGTGCCGGAGCGGGCAATGGTTCCCAGGTTTGTGGTCAGTTCATCACCGTCCATACCGATTCCGGTGTCACGCACCACCAGCACACCAGCATCCTCTTCAAAGCTGATGTCGATGCGGGGGTCAAAGACAACGCCCTTGTAGGCATCATCGGAAAGGGTCAGGTACTTGAGCTTGTCCAGTGCATCGGAGGCGTTGGAAACAATCTCCCGCAAAAAAATATCCTTGTTGGAATACAAGGAATGGATGATGAGGGTCAGAAGCTGGTTAACTTCTGTCTGAAACTGATAGGTTGCCATCTGTTTCTCCTGTGTAAATTACTAAAAAGATTAAATATTTCTACCTATAATTTAATAATTCCCGGCAAAATTGGCAAGTATACGAGAAATTTCAGCGGAGCCTACGGCCAGATTCACCTGATACCGAGTAGACAATTTTCGTAGCTGGACAACCTTATGTTGGTACATCTTGAGGCTTTCCGTTTCTCCATGATATAATCGATGCAGGAGGACACCATGATTGTAACAACCTTTGCAGACTGCCAGCGATATGCCGTCATTTCACCCAAACTGAAGAAAGCCTTTGAGTGGCTGAATTCCCACAACCTGATGGAGCTGCCACAGGGCCGGACAGACATTGACGGAGACGAGGTTTACATCAATCGATCCAGCTTTACTTCCAAATACCGAGAAGAGGCCAAATGGGAAATCCACCATCATTATCTGGACATCCAGATGGTACTGGCGGGACAGGAGCAGATGGATGTAACACCTGCCAGCCTCACCTATCCAGCCGAGGAATACAATCCTACCACCGACTACCAGCAGGTTCAAGCCAAGGACAACCTGCCCTATCAGACAATTCTCATGGTTCCCGGCCAGATGACCATTGTATTTCCAGAAGATGCCCACCGCCCCGCCATCCACGGAGATGGCACCACACCAGCCCCCATCGAAAAGGCTGTGGTCAAGATCAGAATAGATTAAAACAGATGAGTTGAAGCGATTCTTTTCCCATCAACCCTTTCTACCAATCCCGTAGCTGGCGGCGGATAATGGAACTAATGGTTTCTGCAAGTTGCGTTGGTTCTGTTATCCGCACAAAATTCCCGCCGCAAATCACACCAGCAGTTTGCGCATTATAGCAAAAGAGCTTTTCATTGGTGTAGTTGGATCCATAAGTGTGAAGCTGCTGCAGCACCGTGTAGGTGCGGAAGCTGTTGAAAGAATGAATCTGAACTGGCACGCCGCTGCTGGGCTGGAGAGGCATTCATGATAAATCCCTAACCTCATAAGCTGAACACTGTCCAGCAAGCCCCGCAAATCCAGCAATCGGGAAGAAATCTGAGAATCACCACAAAACGAGAAGCCAGAACCTCGTTCTTGACCATGTTGATTTCATCCAGCACGTTTTTTCCAGAAGCCTTTGGTCCCACGAGGAGCAGATTTTGTCCACACAAGAGGGCGGCGACAGCCTGCTCCCAAATCCGTGGCCCAAAATACTTGTAGCGAGGAGTCGGAACCCGGCCCTCATCCTCAGTAGCCAACTGGTGGACAGTCCGAAAATCCCTTATGCCTTGAATTATTTGGGGAGAAACCCCCTCCTCCTGCAAAAACCGAAGCATAACAATACCTTCCGTCAGTGGTTTACAATCGGATTTAGTAAACACAAATTCAATTCTTCAATCTTTTTAAATTCTTTATCAGCTGTCATCATAAAAAAAACCGGTGCTACCATGGATGATGACACCGGCTTTCATCTGGCTAAAACCAGCCCACCAAAAGGCAGGCTAGGCAAGCAGCTTATTTATACAGCTCAATCAGGCGCTGCAAGTGTTCGTAACGAGCCTTTGCAACATCCTCGCTCTTCTTGAACAAGACTTCTGCACGCTCTGGGAACTTGCGAGCAAGAGCTGAGTAACGAGTTTCGTTGCTCAAGAACTCACGATAGCTTCCGTCTCCAGCCTTGGAAGTAAGGGTGAAGGGGTTCTTTCCTTCGGCCTTCAAGGCGGGGTTGAAGCTGAACAAGTTCCAATAACCAGACTTAACAGCATTCTTCAAGGTATCCTGACAATGGCGCATACCACCAGAAATACCATGGATCTCACAAGGTGAGTAGGCAATGATTACAGATGGTCCCTGATACTCTTCTGCCTCTACGATAGCCTTCATTGTCTGAGCAGGATTTGCTCCAAGACCAATCTGTGCTACGTAAACATATCCATAGCTCATGGCAATATCTGCCAAAGACTTCTTGCCGACAGCCTTACCAGAAGCGGCAAACTGACAAATCTCACCGATGTTAGAAGCCTTAGAAGCCTGTCCACCAGTGTTGGAGTACATTTCGGTATCGAATACCAAGATGTTTACGTCTTCGCCAGAAGCAATAACGTGGTCCAAACCACCGAATCCGATGTCGTAGGCCCATCCGTCACCACCCATAATCCAGGTAGACTTCTTGCCCAAGTAGTCCTTGCTTTCCAAGATTTCCTTAGCAGTGGCACAACCGCACTTCTCCAACTCTGCAATCAAAGTATTTGTAGGAGCAACGTTTGCACGAGTATTGTTCTTTGTTTCCATGAACTTGGCAATAGCCTCCTTGAGGGAAGCAGAAGCCTCGTTTCCAGCAGCGATAGCCTCCAGCTTGCCAATCAAGCCGTCACGGATGTACTTCTGAGCCAAGTGGATACCCAATCCGTATTCAGCGTTATCCTCGAACAAGGAGTTAGACCAAGCTGGTCCCTTCTTTGTATCCTTGTTGATGGTGTAAGGACAGGTAGCAGCAGGTCCACCCCAGATGGAGGAACAACCTGTAGCATTTGCAATGTACATCTGCTCACCAAAGAGCTGTGTGGTAAGGCGGGAATATGCGGTTTCGGCACAACCAGCACAAGCACCAGAGAACTCCAACAGAGGCTGTACGTACTGAGATCCCTTGGGAGTCAGCTCGTTGATACCAGCATCGTCCTTCTTGCTAACGTTAGCCACCAGATAGTCCCAAACAGGCTGCAAGGGCAATTCCTCTGCCTGGGGAATCATCTCGATAGCCTTGGGGTTGGCGGGACAAACAGTGATACACTCGGCACATCCAGTACAATCCAGGGCGGAAATGCTAAGGGTATACTTGTACTTTCCAGCCTTGGGCTTAAGATCCATAACCTCCAAGTTGGAGGGACCAGCCTTAACCTCCTCATCGCTCAACAGGAAGGGGCGGATTGTGGCGTGAGAACAAACGAATGCACAGTTATTACACTGAATACACTTTTCAGCAGTCCAGTGAGGAACAGTAACAGCAGTTCCGCGCTTTTCGTAGGCGGAGGCTCCCAATTCAAACTGACCATTTGCATAGTCAACAAAGGCAGAAACAGGCAGGCTGTCGCCGTCCATCAGGTTGACCGTCTCCATGATGCTTTCAACCATCTTGATGGTCTTGGGCTCGCCCTTCAGCACCTTCTTCTCGGTGGTGTCTACTGCATTTGCCCAGTCAGCAGGAACAGCTACCTCATGGATAGCGTTGCAGCCAGCGTCAATGGCCTTGCAGTTCATGTCTACAATGTCCTGACCCTTGCGGCTGAACTTTGCCACAACCTTTTCCTTCATGTAGCCAATAGCCTCTTCTGCGGGCAATACATTTGCCAGCTTGAAGAATGCAGACTGAAGAACGGTACTGGTTCGCTTGCCCAAACCGATTTCGGTGGCAATCTTCACGGCATCAACGGTGTACACCTTGATGTTGTTCTTGGCGATGTACTGCTTTGCGTCGGCGTGCAGGTGCTGACTCAGCTCCTCATCGGACCACTGGCAGTTAATCAGGAACTTTCCGCCAGGCTTAACGTCCTGAACCATCTTGTATCCCTTGATGATGTAGGACTGGTTGTGACAGGCCACCAGGTCAGCCTGGCTGACGTAGTAGGCACTGCGGATGGGCTTGTCGCCAAAGCGCAGGTGGGAAATGGTGATACCACCAGTCTTCTTGGAGTCGTACTGGAAGTATGCCTGGATATATTTGTCGGTATGATCACCGATAATCTTTGTGGAGTCCTTGTTGGCACCAACAGTTCCGTCACCACCGATTCCCCAGAACTTACATTCAACAGTTCCTTCAGCAGAAGTGATGGGAGCGGGCTTAACCTCTGGCAAGCTGAGGTTTGTAACATCGTCCACGATACCAACGGTAAAGCGAGGCTTGGGAGCATCCTTTTCCAATTCCTTGTAAATAGCGAATACGCTGGAAGGAGGAGTGTCCTTGGAGCTCAAGCCGTAGCGGCCACCAACCAATACGATGTCGTTGAGTTTTGCTTCCCACAAGGTAGTGGCAACGTCCAAATACAGAGGCTCACCAAGAGAACCTGGCTCCTTAGTTCTGTCCAGAACAGCCAGCTTCTTTACAGTCTTAGGCAGCACCTTCAGGAAGGCCTCGGAAACCCAAGGACGATAGAGGCGAACCTTAATCAAACCGACCTTCTCTCCACGGGCGTTCAAGTAGTCAATAACCTCTTCTGCAACGTCACAGATGGAGCCCATGGCAACGATTACACGGTCGGCATCCTCTGCACCATAGTAGTTGAACAAGTCGTAATTTGTACCCAGCTTTACGTTAATCTTTGCCATATACTTGCGTACAACCTCTGGCAGGGCGTTGTACACCGGGTTGCAAGCCTCACGATGCTGGAAGAAGATATCTCCGTTCTCGTGGGATCCCCGCATTACAGGGTGGTTGGGGTTCAGGGAATTGTCACGGAAGGCCTTCAGGGCATCCATGTTCATCATTTCTTTTAGGTCAGCATAGTCCCAGGTCTCAATCTTCTGAATCTCGTGGGAGGTACGGAAGCCGTCAAAAAAGTTCAGGAAGGGAACACGTCCCTCCAGTGCTGCCAGGTGGGCAACAGGAGCCAAGTCCATGATTTCCTGGGCATTTGATTCTGCCAGCATGGCAAAACCAGTCTGACGACAGGCGTATACGTCAGAATGATCACCGAAGATACTCAATGCCTGTGTTGCAACAGTACGGGCGGACACATGGAATACACCAGGCAACTGCTCACCGGCAATCTTGTACATGTTAGGAATCATCAACAAGAGACCTTGAGATGCAGTAAATGTTGTGGTCATGGCACCAGCAGCCAATGAACCGTGAACGGTTCCTGCAGCTCCGGCCTCCGACTGCATTTCTACAACCTTTGTTTCGGTTCCGTAAATGTTCTTCAAGCCGTTTGCTGACCACTGGTCAACAAAATCAGCCATTGGTGATGATGGGGTAATAGGGTAAATGCCTGCCACCTCGGTAAATGCATACGCAACGTGGGAAGCAGCCTGATTTCCATCCATCGAATGTTTTTCTCTGGACATATAGCCTCCTAATTTAATTTCTACCTAAACTAGATTGGTATTAGGATACACCGACTAGCCATTTATTTCAAGGGATAAAATGGAGCTACTATATTTTTTTATCTATTTAATTTTAAATATTTATTGCGACAATTTTGCTAAAAATATAAAGCCATTCCATTAAATTTTTATAAAATTATCGATTTTAGATACAAAAAAGAACTTCCAGTCACTAAAATACAAGTTATGAAAGACATTTCTTTTGGAAAAAGATTTTTTCCCTTTGTTTGCTCCTTAGTCATAGTCCTTTCCACACACAATCTATTCTGCCAAACAGAGACTTCTCCCCAACCAAAGGAACGGGCCTCTGTAGCCCTGGTTCTCGGCGGTGGTGGAGCCAAGGGATTCGGCATCATTCCTGTATTGGAAGTGATAGATGAGCTCGGAATTCCCATCGACATGATAATCGGGAACAGTGCAGGAGCCATTATCGGAGGACTTTATAGCATTGGCTACACTCCAGAGGAAATTCGCAGAACCGTCACTGATGTAAACTGGGCCAGTATGTTTTCCGACAGACCAGAATCCCCCTTGGAATCCTTGCTGGAGGGAAGAAGCACAGAATCAGCCCCCATAGCATTAAAGCTGGGAAAGAATTTTTCTATAGAAACTGGAGGAGGCTTTTCCACAGGCCAAAATGCCTATCTATTATTCAAGGAGTTATCTGTAAAAATCCCCTCCTACATCGATTTTGATAGCCTACCCATTCCTTTTCGGGCAACAGCAGTCAATCTAACTACCGGAAAGCTCGAGCTTATTGGAAGCGGAGACATTGCAGAGGCAATCCGCAGCAGCATGAGTATACCAGGAGTATTTCAGCCCTTTCCTATAGACGACAAGCTGTATGTAGACGGATTTATTCGCAACAACCTGCCCATTCAACAGGCAAAGGAAATGGGGTACGATGTTATTATTGCAGTGTCCTTGGACAATCCCTTGCTTGAGGATTCGGAAGGTTTTAGTATAAATCCCATGACAACCATTACTCAGGTGGCAAGAATCGTTACCAGCTCAGGCAATGCAGAGCAACTAGACTTGGCTGACGTAGTGATTCATCCCCCTGTAAATGAATATAATATGATGGAATTTCCAAAGGCACGTGAAATTTATGAAAAATCAGAAAAGGATAAGGAAAAATATCGCAAGACACTTAAACCGATACTGTCCTTAATCTATCCAGATGCAGCTCCTGAAGGTCAGACCGAATCAACCTCTTCTGATTCAGCGGAAAGCAATTTGGCACAACAAAGCAGAACAAGCCATCAGGCAAGCAATGTGACTAAAAACACCTTTACCTTTACTCCCTCCAAAGAGCTACCAGCAGAAAAAGAAGGGATTTACAAAAACATTCCCTATGCAGTGCCAGAAACCATTTCGATTTACGGTGCAGTAGACTCTGACATTGAATTTATCAATCAGCTTTTTAGCAGGATACAGGGAAAATCACTGACACCTGCCAACACCAAGCTTTTTGTAGAAGAGATTTACAATACAGGTAACTATATCCTCGTACTGCCTCGGGTGGATGTACGCCACCAGAAAACCGTACTGGAGCTACGGCTACAACAAAAGGAAAGGGAGAACTGGGTTATCATGCCCAACGGTACCTTTACTGGCACTGTAACCGATGATTCCATTGCAAAGTTAAATCTCTCCTTGGACTTTCAGTTCCGTGGTCTTACAGGAACAGGCTCCGTTATGTCCATGAAGGCCACCACCATCAATGACTTTGGCTTGGCGTGGTTCTATCTCCAGCCTCTGGGACCCCATGCTTACTTGCAGCTGTCTGCATCAGCCTATTTGGAGCAGGATTTTATAACCTCTGGCTTTTCTTCTAGAAAAATCATAGCCAACAAGCTTGCATACACCAATGTAGATTTTTTGTGGGGAATTCGATTTAACAAGATACACAAGCTGCAGGCCGGTGGAGCTATTTACTGGTTTAGTACAGGGGAAATAAAAACTCCAGAGCTAGAGGCCCAGGAAGCCCTGTATCCAGATACCACCGCAGCTGTAGCCGCTCCCTTGAACATACGCTACACCTTTTCCACCTTTGACGCCCCCACCTTTCCCAGCAAGGGATTTTATGTCCGGCTTGACACCACCGGGGTTTTTCCCATTATGGGAAAAAATACTCCCATTGCCTTTAACATGACCAAGGTAGACTTTACTGCCGCTATTCCCGTGGCCCCGAAATTCAGCTTGATTGTAAACACCTTGGCAGCCTCTGATCCTAGCCTGCAGCTAGAAAAAATTCCCAATCTGATTCCCCTTTTTGGAGTGGCCTTGGGAGACAGAATGTTTTTTCCCAATATTTCTGGAAAGCAGCAATATGGAACACAAAAATTTGCAGCCCAGCTGGTGCTTCAATTTCAGCCCTGGAATAATATTACCGTCATAGGAGGACAGGCCTTTTTCAATATCACAGGAACAGCTGGAATTATCACGCTGAATCACAAGGATTTTTCTACCGACGGTATAAACTGGAATGTTTCCGCCGGGGCGGGATTACGCATCAACAAGACTTTCAGTATAATGATGCGAGTGGGAGTGGGAACCACCCACAAAACCGTAATGCCCTTTGTCTCCCTGGACATTGGAAGCATTCGTTACTAAAACACAAGGAGGAAGGAAGTATGGAACAGGGAAAGTCAACTGACCAACAGGATTTTATTACATTTCAGGACACAACCTTTGCCTATCCCCCAGTTGATGATGAGGAAGAGGAGAGGGCTGTAAAACCTATTTTCCACCACTTTACTGCCACGCTGCCAGGTGGCTTTGTAAGCTTGGTGGGTCCCAATGCTTCTGGCAAGTCCACCTTTATGCTGCTGGCAGCGGGACGACTTTTGCCCCAGCAGGGAAGGATTTTTTTGCTGGGTAAGGACACCTGCCAGCTTACAGAGGAAGCACGGGATTCACTTGCTTCTTTCATCTACCAAAACATGGAGTTTGACACGGAGGATCCTGTTGCCCAGCTTTTACAGCAGGTATATCAGCAGGGGGCTTTTGCAGGAAGCGGCAGGCCTATTCACGACAAGGCAGAGGACTTGCTGGAAGAAATTGCTGAGGTGCTGGAGCTAGAGGAATTGAAGGAAAAGCCCCTGAGAACTCTTTCCAAGGGTCAGATGCAGCGGGTGATTCTGGCCTTTTCCCTGCTGTACGGCAGCAGGAGTATTTTTATGGACGAACCCTTGTTTGCACTGGAAAACAACCACAAGCACAGGATTTTAGGCTATATCAAAAGCTACTGCCACCAGCTGGGAATCACCGTCTATATTTCCATGCACGAGCTGGAGCTGAGCAGAATGTATCCAGACAATGTGCTGCTGTTCTACCCCAACCGGGACATGGATTTTGGCTCTCCAGATGAAATCCTAACCCCCCAAGCCCTGGAAAAGGCATACGGAGTGCCAGCGGCCATGCTGAAGGATGCGGAAAGCCTTACCAGAAAGAACCTACAGGAGCAGTATGAGAATCAGTCCTTGTAGGGCCGATATTTTTCTACGTGGATTTTTCCGCCAGAAAAGGTTTGATAGCCTACAGGCTGTCCTTCTGGAACTGGCTCCAGCAAGCCAGAAAGCTCCAGTAGGATACCCTGCAGGTTCCTAAGCTCCTTTAAATCTTCTTCGGAAGCCTCAAGTCCGTATTCCACACCCTTGTTGTCCACAAAGCCAAGCCAAGTGTGGGGCTCGTTGCCATACACACCAATTTGCCCCACTACAGTTATTGGCTGAAGCTTGACGGACTCCAGCTTGTCCCTGCCACCAAAAGAAAAAAGAGAGAAGGAAAACACAGCCAATACGACCACCACTGAAAAAAACAGCTTCATTTCAACCTCCTTTTAGTTACTTTTTCTGGGCTGCACCAAGATATAAAGCTTTTCATGCTCATTCACCGGGCTGCTGAAGGTGAGGTTAATCGTACTGGCAGATTCCGTATATCCAACACCATGCAGGGTAAAACCGTAGGGGCGCAAATTAACCCGATTACTAGCATTGGCAGACAGCAAAGTCGGCTTAAAGCTATATGTGTTTCCTTTCCCATCAGAAGCAACCTTATTAAAGAGGTCGATGGCAGGCATCATTCCATCAATACCTTGAACACTTTTGTTGAGGCTTGGAGCTGTCACACCTTTAGGAGGATTATCCAGTACCAATGCTTGAGGATATTTCTTAAAAACACTCTCAAAGCTTTCATTTTTTCCTATGGCTTCCAATGCCTTAGTGATGGCTTTTTGGTCAACATATTCATTGGTGGCAATCTCCTTGATGAGTTTTGTGCCACCATAATTTCTTGCCAAGTAGGCTCCAAAGGCATAGGCTCCTGCATAGGAATAAGCAACAGAATTCCCAGAAAGCCAATCAGTGAGACCAGACAGATAATAGCCTTTGGCAAATTCTAAAAGCCTTCCAATAGGTGAATTTAATTCATCTATACCCAGATGCCTCTGTATCATATCCTCGCAGACCATGGACATCATTTCATTGGACCAGGTTTGGGATTGCACCTTATGATTTATGGTCTTCTGCCCAAAGTTAATCATGTGCTGGAATTCATGGGCAAGGGTGGAATACAACATCTTCTCAACCGAATTCAAAAAGCCAGAATCCACATAGAAATACTTTCCTTCATTGGTCAGTCTAATGGAAGAATCCCTACTAGCAGTTGCATAGGCTTTGGAATAATAGTCCTTTGCCCAGAAGTATCCAAGCACGCCAGAGCTTTGCCCAGGTTTATAATCCCCGCCAATATCGTAGACTACAATATTCACCTTCTTGCCAGTGTCACTGACGTTTGAAATATCCTTGACGACCTCACTTCTCCCCTGTACATCTATCATCTTATCCGACTCTTCGCCAAATACATCTCGAATCAAGGTGTACATACCCTCAAATTTCGTGGCAATGGCTTGAGCCTTGACAGAGCTAATCTTTTTGCCAGAAGCATTTGTATCATCAAAGCAATCATTCAGAACCCAGATGTAACAATGGCTTCCTTCCGCACGTAGCGTGGCACTTTCCTGGGTATAATTTCCATCTCCCTTCGCATCCACCCAGAGCTTCTTGGTTGTCTTCCCAACCTGTGGCGTAATCTGAGTGACGGACTTTACGGGCCCACCCACCACAGAGTAGCTTGCACCCGAGGCAGAGCGAGAGGAATCCAATCCAAGGGCCGGTGGCACAAAGTCCCTTGCAGGGGCAAAATCCTTTCGGATTATGCCGGAGGCACTGATACCGGAGACATTTTCCCAGTCATCCATTGCCAGCAGGGAAGCTTCCTCCAAGGCGGAACGGCTGGAGTAGGAGGCTCCAGCATTGGAATCAGATGCAGCGGAAACAATATATCTGGTGGAGCTTGCAGGAATTGCTGAAGTGCTGGTGTTCATCTTTACCATGAAAATATCGACTGGGCCATTTACAGAAAGCTTCAGGGTACGCACATTTTTAGGAACCTCGTATTGCACTTCGGTCCCATTGTAGCTCCAAGATGCAGTTTCCCCATTCCAATAGTCCACTGAGGGAATCAGGGAAGCAATAATGCTACCAACAGTGTCAAAGCTACAGGAAAAAGTACCACCCACAAAAAGCAGCAAAGCCAGACCAAATACAAAACGACAAATCCCACCATGTAATCTCATAAGTTAATTATACTCCACAAATCGATATACGTCTAGAAAGACTTACCTACAGAACCAAGCCACACTCCCGCTCCAAGGCCGCTTCCATCCGGCTTACCAAGCCCTCTCCCCAGTACTCGCCCAACAGCTGGCGGGCCGCCGGGCGCAATTCCGGCACCACGGAATGCTGGAGCTGCTGCAGGTTGTTTGCCACGTAGAAGCGGCACAGCTTCCTGATGGCGGCCAGCTGAGGTTCTGTAAAGGGCGGGTCCAGCTCCTCTAGGCAGGCAAAAAGCACCGTGAACACGGAGGCGGTGGAGCACACCTGTTCCCAGCGCTCCAAGGTGGTAATCTTTGTGTTGGAGGAAATCCCTGTGTTGACAGAATAATTGTAGATGCGGTCGCTGATGCCAACATAGCGACGGGCTCCATGGGCAATCAGCAGGTACTGAACCACGTCCTCCGCCATGGTACAATACATTTGGGGAATCAGCTCCAGAGCCTGAAGGTACAGCTCCCGCCGAATCAGCTTACCCCACAAAAAACTATTGTGCTGATCTTCCACCAGCTTGTTCTGTAAAATGGCAGCCCCTTCTAGCCGCCCTATAAAAACCTTGTCCACCTTTTCCTGTAGCCGGGTCAGCACCGTTTCCAAGGCGGCTCCCTCCAGCTGGCAGCCCTCCTGGGCCACCACCACCTGCGCCCTGCCGTGAACAATGTCCGCATCCTCCGCCAAGGCATGACGATACAGGGTGGAAAGGGCAGCGGGCGGCAGGGTGTCGTCGCTATCCAAGCAAAAGATAAACTGGCCAGTGGCAGCTTGAACAGCGGTGCGGCGGGCTTCTACCAAGCCAAGGTTTTCCTCATGACGGAGGAATAGCACTGGCCAGGGACTTTCCTGCTGAAACTGGGAAACAATCCGGGCGGGAGAACCAAGCTCCGGGTCGGTGGCAGGGCTTGCATCATCCACCACGATGATTTCCAGTGAAGCCACATCCCGTCCGCCACAAGCCTCCAAGCCCTGCTGAACCGCCACACTTTGGAGGCAGGACAACAGGCTTTTTTCCGTACCGTATACCGGAATGCAGACGGAAATGGCAGGGGACATGGGACTATTCTACAACCAGAAAACCGCAACCAGTGGTTATATTTCCATAAAAAGTTGTATCACTGAGAGAAGCGACATCAAACGCTTGTGTCTCCAAGTCAACAGTTACCACACGATTTTTTCGGCGGGCACGCAATTCATTATTCGATCCCTTCGACAAGGCATAACCAGCATCAGCAATAACAAGTTTTTTGGGCATGACAGCCACAAAACCAACCGGTCCGTAGAAAGCCCTGCTCTCATCTGATTCTGTAGGGGAATAGAGCTTCATGGAATACCGATCATCAATGTAAGTACCCGAAATCGTTCTTTCAGAAGCCAATCCCAAATACCCATTGCTACCAAAAGAGGTATCCAAGGTCAAGGTTGAAGGGTTAATTCTAAGTAAAGCCCCGCAACTTTGAACTTCAGTATCAGTAGTAGACGACGAAACGGAAAAAGAACCAAGTAACAAATACAAAGCTCCATCTTGGTAAATCATCTGACCGGTGGGAGCAGAACGACTAATTGTAAGGAAAGCGTCTGGCAAGGTGATTATCTTTTGAAGAGAAGGATCAACCCCACCACTATCCACCTCATATTTAGACAAAGTTACTTGTGCTTTCCACCCTTCATTCTCTACTGCATTAAAAGTAGCTGTATAAATAATATTATTATGGGCGGCAAAACCTACTGCATCTAAAATAGAGAGTCTACTAGATCCACTAGACCCCCCTCCGGTTTGCCAGTATTGTAGAGAACCATCATCACCTATTCCATACAAAATACCTGTGACATTATCATAGGACAGGGCCGAGATACTGGGACCCAAATAATTAGCACCACTGGCACTCGAAGGATACGTTCCATCAGCCTGCAAATCATAGCGTTGTGCACCTGTACTTGCAGTCTGTGCTACATACAAATTTCCCTTGTTGTCAAAACACCAAGATGGTAGCATGGTCTGGACACCTACAACTTGAGTCCCTGTCTCTCCCAGATTCCCATAGGAAGCAATTTTTACGTCATTATTATTCCACACCAGCACGCCACTGACCCGGCCCACGGCAATCTGAAGTTGGTTTTCTCCCCGCTTAACAGTATGCTTGCCGGAGTTGCCATACCAAATATACTTGCCGTTGACGGTGGCGGCAAGGTCAAGAATAATGCTTCTGCCAGCGGGAACACGCTCAAAGGTGAAGGTAACAGCTCCAAGACCGTCGGCAGAGGAAGAGACGCTTTGGGTGGCGGTGTAATCACCCCGAATGCTGGCAGTAAGGGTATAGGTGGAGCCTCCGGTGGTGCTTCTCAAGGCTCCGGCACTGCGGATGGATTGAGCGGTGGCACCGTCAATCACCAGTGATATGGAGCCACCATCCCCGTCGGAAACAAGGATATTGCTGCAGGAAGCAGTCAGCAGCGCCATCAGGACACAAAGAAGCAAACCAATTTTTTTCATATTCCCTCCCGAATACAATGATGGAACAAGCACAGTACGTGGTACATTTTCTGCAATTATACCACATAACGAGAATTTTATAAGGGGGAAATAATTATTTTTTTCAAAAAAAGAAATTCATTCGTAGGGGCTCCACATTATCAGCCACGTTCTTCAACACACCACGAACACACTCACTCCAAAACCGGCATACGATGCTCCATCACCACGGCTCTCAAAATATCATTTATCTTGGCCTGATATCCCTTGCCGTAACCTTTCAGAACAGCGAGCACGTCAGCGTCAATGCGAAGGGTAATGCTCTGCTTCACCGGCTTCACGGTGTAATACTTGAGCCGCGCCTTGGAAAAATCTGTCGTCTGGGGAATGTCGGTGTAGTCAACAGGATGGTTCTCCAAAGCCTGTAACTCCTGAACCTGTTCATCGGTAAGCTTGCAGGTAGTTTTCATAAGCCTTTTTCTCCAAGGAGTCCAACCTCCGGGCGAAATAAGACGATGCCTGAGTTTTCCGTCGGAACATCGCTCCGAATAAAAGATGGTGACGATAGCAATGCCGTTGATAGTTCCAAACCCCTGAAAGCGCTCTTCATCCAAGGTGGAATGGATGTCATCAGGTATCTCAACAAACCAAGGGTCACAGAATACCTTGGATGCCGTCTCAAAGCTGAGACCATGCTTGCTTCTATTGAGAATATCCTTTTCACTGTCCCATTCACAAGAATCATCGGAACTGTAGACCGTCATTACATATAGTATACAGGAGCACTATATTCTTGTAAATATATTGTTGTAGTTACTATGATTTTACCCTGAGCCTAGAACTTGTATTTCCAGGACAGGGGGATGGCAAGATAGGTGGATTGGAGGGAGTCCACACTGGTGGAGGTGAGCCACTGGTGCACGTCAATCTTCACCCCGGCGATGATTTGGTGCTTCTCGTTCTCAAAGATGAAGCGGGGATGGATGGTGACATTCCAAGGGTCACGCCAGCTGTCGTTGTTCAGGAATTCGGTGAAATACTTCACGTCAATCTTGAAGTCCAAGTCCTCAAGGATTTCAAAGATGACAACGCCACCCGCATAGAAGGGATTTTGCTCAGAATCGTACAGGGCGGCCTCCAAGTCGGCTCCAAAGGTAAAGCGCCACAGTCGGTAGGTTCCACTGAAGTTGATGATATGGCTCTTGTCGTAGCGGTCGTTCCACTGGACAATGGGATTGCTCAGGATTTTCCGCCAGTCGCCATAGCCATTGGCCGTGCCAATGGCATAGCCGTTGTAGGTGTAGCCGGCGCTAAGGTACAGGTTTTCCACCCCCACAAAATTGGCGAATATACTGAATGATTCCGCATCCATCTTGTAGTTTGCCCCGACATTGAAGATGTCCAGATTCACGTTGGCCCCAAGGTTCAGCTTTAGGGAAAAATCCCCGTCACTCACTCCCAGGTGGGGCACATTCACCCCGGCAGTTACCGGCCCCCATACAAAGGTGGTACCAAAGTATTTTTTTCCGTACCAGCCGTTGGGAGTAAATTCATTGAACACGTTCATGAAGGATCCGGGAAGAGCCATGTAGAAGTTGTTGCCCGCCACCAGCTCCACGTGCTTGTTGGGGCGGAACCACACGTTGGCCTTAACAGGGCTTCCCACCAAGGTGTAGTCCTGATACTGGGAGTCGTTGGCCAAGTCCAGTCGATATTCCGCCTGGGCTCCAAAATAAGTCATGTTGATGAGACCGAAGGCGGTGTTGTACAGGCCCCCGAACCCGCTGGACTTTTCTCCAGTCTTCTGGCCATTGTCCTGAAGCTCGTAGAGTCCCTCGGTACCGAACTTATTATACACCTCATAGGTTTGGGGAAAGGCAAGGCTTCCCGCCCCCACCACAAAAAAACTGGCAACTATCCACAGTAGTCTTTTCACAGGAAAACTCCTTTTTACAAAGCTACTTCAAAGAATAGTTGCCAGCTCAAGCTCAAAGCAAATGCTCCAGAGCAATTTAAAATCGATTTAAGCCCTTGTTAAAACGCCATTCAATAGGCTGCTTCTGCCACATTGCGAGTTATGGTGATTCGTGCGTCAGGATGGTTCTGAGCCAGGGTCACCGGGAAGCTGGCGGAAATCTCGCCACAGCCTGCCTGCCGAACCACGGCACGGTGCCAGTCCCGAAAGCAGTAGAGCCGCAGCTGCTTGGCCGCCAGAATGGACTTCATTCCAATGGTGATGCAACGGTGGGGCATGATGGCAACAGCCCCACCCAAGTCCCCGATGGAATTCACCGCACGGGTTTCTGGACTTATGTCAAGAATCCTGGTGGGACGGCGGGCAAATTCCTCCACAGCAGCTGATTCCGGCTCGTTAAAGGCCAGATGCCCCGTAATGCCGATTCCACCGTAGCACACGTCAGCCCCGCCAAGGGACTCCAGCCTTTCGTCCAGTGCGGCAGGATTTGCCGGATCAGGAAAAATCCGCTGCTCAGGAGGCATCACCAGCTCCGGTAGAATCTGGCTGTACACTGTCCTGTCCATAAATCCACGGAAGCTGAGGCGATGGTTTATGTTGATATAGCTGTCCTCATCGGTGAGGTACTCATCCATGTTGAAGAACCACACCTTCTTCAAACTGATTTTATGCTGGTTCACCAGACGCACAAAAATAGGATACTGACCCACAGGCCCCACAGGACAAATAAACACCGTCTCCCTGCCAGCCTCGTTGTTGGCCTTGATGTGGCCAATCATATCCAGAGCCATTTCGTAGAACACTTCCCCTGCGTCACCAAGGGTCACAATGGGAATGCGGGAATTTGCCGCCAAATCCTCTTTTCTCAACATAAAATAATCCATGGAACCTCCCTTCCTTGCTCCTGACTAAAATGCAAATTCAGTGTACTTCATGAATTATCAATTGTCAAACAAGGCTTAGAGTGAGAGGCTCACACCAATCTGGGGCTGCACTCCCCACTGGTTCACCCGTCCTCCATTCCAACCTTCACCCTTGACATGCTGGGTGCCGTAAAAATCATAGGCAATCTGGGCACGGGCAAAGATTCCCAAAGGACCCAAATTCAGCTGGCCGCCCACCGTTCCTGCAAGGCCAAAATTAATCTGTGCCCCAGCCTCGTAGAAGTCAACCTTGGAATGAACACCTACGTTCAGCGGGAAGGCAATAAAGCCCAATCTTAGAAGATTGATATCCACACCTACAAGCAAATCCAGTCCAAGTGGAACGGAATACAGGGCAGAAACATCCGTTGTAGAAATGCCAGCACCCTTTTCCCATGAAACAGCCAGCGGATAGTAGGCAGTGAGTCCCACAGCACCACCCAACAGATCATCATTCTCAGCGGTGCTAAGCTTGACACCGCCACCAATAGCCGTAGTATTCAATTCATTTCCATCTGTTCGGTCAATCACAATGGGTACAGACAAATAAAAATCGCTGGAACCGGCAAAGACAGAACCTGCGCCAACACATAACATGGAAACAAGAACAATTGAACTTATAAGCTTTTTCACTTTTGACCTCCTTATGGTCTTTGTCTATCCTTGATAATACGGCAAACTTCAAAAGGATACATGAAAGTTAAATTAAAATATTATGAGAGATTCCTTGCAGAATGAATTAGAAGGATGCAAAGGGAAAGGTTGAAGGTAACTTCAACTAAAAATGAACCAAAAACCTTGTTTCCCCATGAAATTATGGTATAATGTACAACACAAAATGCAATAACTATTTTTAAGGAATACTAATATGAAAAAGGTTTCCGTCTTGAAGAAGCTCCTCTTCCTTGTGGTCAGTCTGACCCTGCTTCAGTTTGCCGTCCTCATGGTCAAGGACTGGCGAACCATCCACGAATTCACCACAGAGCAGATAGTGGCCATCGCCAACCTCAAGCACCAGTCATTCACCGATGCCATGGACAGCTACAGCGTCACCGGCCAGCTCCTGCTGGACTCGGTGCTAGCCGACGAGTCCATTGTAGATGCCTTTGCCCGCAGGGATCGGGAGACCCTGGCCGCCATTACCATCCCCATGTACGAGTCCATGCGGGAAAAGTACCACATTGCCCAGTTCCACTTCCACACACCGGAAATCACCACCTTCTTCCGTGCGAACAATCCCGGCTCCTACGGCGGAGACCTTTCTGCCTCCAGGGAGACGGTCAAGGCGGCGAACGCCCAGAAGAGGCTGATTGTGGGGCCGGAGATTGGCCCCAGCGGTCTGGGCTACCGAGTTGTCACCCCCGTTTCGGACAGTGCCGGCAGGCACATCGGCTCGGTGGAATGCAGCGGTGCCATCAACACGGCCTTTCTGGAGAACCTGGTGGCATCCAGCTCGGCTCAAATTCTGGACGGCGGGCTGAACATCAGCGTCATCTCGGCGACGCTGGACGGAACCTACATCGAGACGGGAGCCAACTTCCAGGACTTGGACGAGGAGGTTCCGCAGGAGGTGCTTGCTCGGCTGGGTCAGAGCGGCGGACAGCTTGTCAGCTATGAGGGCAGAGAGGCCAAGGCATATTTCCCACTGAACGATTATTCGGGCAGGGTCATCGGCTACACGAAATTCGTGTTCACCATAGACGACATCATCGCAGCCCAGCAAAGCTCCCTGCTGAAAACCATCCTCATCTCCGTCGCCACCATCGTGGCCTTCATCGTATTCCTGACCATCTTCATACGGCTGTTTGTCACCAAGGCCATCACCGGAAGCGTGGCCGCCCTGAGGGAAATCTCCGAGGGAAGCGGCGACCTGACGGTGCGGCTGGAGGAAAAGGGCAACGACGAGATGACGGAGCTGGCCATGTACTTCAACCGGGTGATGGAAAAGATTCAGGGAACCGTGCAGTCGGTGGACTCCAGCACCGATGCCATGCGACACGTGGGCGAGGAGCTGGCCTCCAACATGACGGAGACCGCCAGCGCCGTCTACGAAATCAGCAGCAACATAGAGGGCGTGAAGAAGCAGGCCATGTCCCAGGCGGCCAGCGTCACCCAGACGGCGGCGGCTGTGGAGGAAATCATCCGCACCATCGGCCAGCTGGACTCCATCATCGCCATCCAGTCGGAGAATGTCATCCAGTCCTCATCCTCCATGGAGCTGATGTTCTCCAAGATTGCCCAGACCACCCAGCTGCTGGAGGACAACGAGCAGGTCATCGCCTCCCTGAGCCAGGCCACCTCCAGCGGGCAGGATACAGTGGGAACCACCAACGCCATCACCCAGCAGCTCACCCAAGAGTCGGGAAATCTGCTGGAGGCGAGCGCCATCATCCAACATATTGCCAGCCAGACCAACATGCTGGCCATGAACGCCGCAATCGAGGCTGCCCACGCTGGGGAGGCGGGAATGGGGTTTGCCGTTGTTGCCGACGAAATCCGAAAGCTGGCGGAGGAATCCAGCAGCCAGGGCAAGGCCATCACCGACACCCTGAAAAAGCTTTCCGGGGACATTGACCAGCTTGCCCAGGCCGCAAAGACCGTTGACCAAAGCTTTTCCGCCATCTCGAATCTCTCCGGCCAGGTGAGCGCCAACAGCGGCGGCATTACGGCGGCCATGCACGAGCAGTGGCAGGAGGTGGAGACCACGCTGAAAACCATCCAGGACTTGAACACCATCACCGCACAGATTCGCAGCGGCTCCAACGAGGTCTTGCAAAACGGCAACGAGATGGCACGGGAAATGCGCAACCTAGACCAGCTGACGCAGGAAATCTCCAACAGCATGACGGAGATGGCCGCCGGTACGAGCCAAATCAACAAGGCCATTCTGGAGGTGCAGGACATCACTCAGGAAAACAAGGAGGCCATCGGGCGGCTTTCCGCCGAGGTAAAGAAGTTCAAGATACGATAGTCACCTCACCGTGGTCAAAACAAAGGAGGGCTTCCACAGCGGAAGCCCCCTTCTATTATAGATATTGTCCAAAGTATTAGATGCTATTAGCGGTATTACGCTCCCCGCCGAGGGGGAAACATTTAAAATAAAAAAGCCTGGCTGCTACCTACTTTCCCGCGAATGCAGTATCATCGGCGTTGGAGGGCTTAACTTCCGTGTTCGGGATGGGAACGGGTGTGACACCTCTACCATGGCTACCAAGCAAGAATGAATATATCACAGGCAGAAGTTTTTGTAAAGTGGTTTGGCAGCTTTTTTTGAAAAAAAGTGTATTTTTTTCAATTCCACTCACCTAACCAGAATCCCTCATACAAGCCTGATCAAGAATCTCAATCAGTTCCTTGTATTCCATCCGCAGCACCTCTGGCTGAACCTGAGACATGTATTCCTGCTCCTTGTGAAAGAGCTTGTCTTTTCCAGCAATGGGCATGTAGTGAACATGGTTTTGAGTATAGTAATGCTCAATGCAGCCATTGGGCAGAATGTACACACGGGCAGCGGCGGCGGCGGCAAAAATCAGGGAGGACAGATTTTTAATATGTGGAATGGCATGAAACAGATGGGGTGGAATCAAACCCTCGAACAAATGGCCAACTTGGTTCACGCCCTGCAGCACCACCGTCTTGAAGGTGTCCAAGTCCTCCACCTTTTGGTACTTATCGTACATACCCCGCAGCTTTTCTACCAAAAGCTCCAGCTCAGCAGGAATTGCATCTGGCAGACTGCACAAGGCTGATCCCATCTCCACCAAATACCGCTCCAGGCGAGTAATAAGCTTTTCCAAGGTAATCCCCCGACGCAAGCTGGTGGCGGAAAAAAGCTGGTTATAAAAAGGAAGCTGCTTTTCTTCCTGATGCTGAAGCCACAAGGCCGGCCGTGGATCTTGGCACAGCACATCTCGGAGCTTCCCCTTGAAAAGAGAGTCAAGATCTCCCACAATGCGTCCGTCAGTTCCCAGCAGGGAGCAAACCTTGCAGAAAACTCCCAGCTCGTCCTTGCCGCCCACATCGATAATACCTGTGCCAACAGAGGAGTACCAACTGCTGGTAAGCTCCAAAAGATGGGAAAAAAGCTGCTGGTCCGTGTAGCCTTCCACGAAAATCTGGTTGTCAGAAAAGAAGAACTGCTTGTGGTAGGTGTTGAATCGAGGCAAAAATCGGCGGAACAAAAGCTCATCCTCGGTGGAAAGCTGGTCTATGCAGGTGGGAACTCGGTTTACATGGCACACAATCACTCCCAGCAAATCCTCTGGAAACCGCAGGTCGATGAAAAAAGGTGAATGGGTTATGAGAAAAAAGATTTTTCCCGGCTCCTGTGCAGCAGCCTTTCTAATTTCCTTCATGAAAAACAGCTGGAACTGGGGATGCAGGTGCAATTCTGGCTCGTCAAAAATCAGGCAGTCGCTCTGGCTGTTGTAGAGGGCAATCAAAAGCTGGAGGATTTCCTTAAGGCCGTGGCACTCGCCCTCCTTCAGATTGTACTCCACACCTCTCGTCTTGTTCACCACCATAGGCACAAAGCTGCCGTCATCCCTCTCCCGAAAGGTAATGGACTTGCCGAACATGCCGGAAAGCACGGACTCTATCCGCTCCTTTACCTGCTGGTTGTTCCGCAGCACCGCCAAAACCTGATCCTCTGGAATGCGGTCGGAACGCAGGAAGGTAACGTCCAAGTCATAGTTGCGGAACTGATTTGCAATCTCGTTGGCCAAAAGAGTCTTTCCTGAGCCATTGGGCCCCACGATGAGGTTCACCTGAGTCCAGTTATTCTTCTTGAAGGCAGCCTTTCCCCACAAGAAGGGCAATTTCACCTTTGTCTCGATATGAAGCATGGATATATTTTACCCCATTTTTGAGCAAAAACAAAGGGGTTGGGATGGAGTTATGAGCAAGGCGGGATTAAGGAGCGAGAAACGAGGAATGAGGAAACAAGAGTTAGGAACAACTACTAACTTCTAATTCATATCTCCTAGAAAAAAACACCTGCCAGGCCGAAGCCACGACAGGTGGCAACAATCATTTGACGAAAGAAAGCCGCTATGTTATAGTGAAAAAGAGGAAACGCCTAAGTTCGTTTGGTCGTCTCCACATATGTTTAGCAAAGCTGCCAAAAGTGAGGGCGAGTCAACTTTGGCGGCTTTTTTTTACTCTTTTTCTTTACCCTTGAGGTAGGAAAGAGCAGCGATAACAGTACTAATCACAGTGGCAACGCAAGTCACCAATCCCATGACCAATTCAACTGTCATACGCAAGCCTCCTTCAATCTAGTATTCCGACGAA